>NZ_JAOWDS010000050.1:0-5290 GCF_030334545.1 Citrobacter sp. Ce129 | reverse complement strand
GCAACAACGCCCGCACCAACAGTACGGCCGCCTTCACGGATTGCGAAACGCAGACCGTCGTCCATCGCGATTGGGTGGATCAGGGTAACAACCATTTTGATGTTGTCGCCCGGCATTACCATCTCAACGCCTTCCGGCAGTTCGATGGTACCAGTCACGTCAGTAGTACGGAAGTAGAACTGCGGACGGTAGCCTTTGAAGAACGGAGTATGACGGCCGCCTTCGTCTTTGGACAGAATGTACACTTCAGATTCGAACTTGGTGTGCGGCTTGATAGAGCCCGGCTTAGCCAGTACCTGACCACGTTCGATTTCTTCACGTTTGATACCACGCAGCAGAACACCAACGTTCTCACCAGCACGGCCTTCGTCCAGCAGTTTGCGGAACATTTCAACGCCGGTACAAGTAGACTTAGCAGTGTCCTTGATACCAACGATTTCAACTTCCTCACCAACTTTGATGATACCGCGCTCTACACGACCGGTAACAACGGTACCACGACCGGAGATGGAGAATACGTCTTCGATAGGCAGCAGGAACGGCTTGTCAATCGCACGCTCTGGTTCTGGGATGTAAGAATCCAGGAAGCCAGCCAGTTCGATGATTTTCGCTTCCCACTCTGCGTCGCCTTCCAGCGCTTTCAGAGCAGAACCACGAACGATCGGCGTGTCGTCGCCCGGGAAATCGTACTGAGACAGAAGTTCACGAACTTCCATTTCTACCAGTTCCAGCAGCTCTTCGTCATCAACCATGTCGCATTTGTTCAGGAACACGATGATGTACGGAACGCCTACCTGACGACCCAGCAGGATGTGCTCACGAGTCTGCGGCATCGGGCCGTCAGTCGCAGCAACAACCAGGATCGCGCCGTCCATCTGCGCAGCACCGGTGATCATGTTTTTAACATAGTCGGCGTGGCCCGGGCAGTCTACGTGTGCGTAGTGGCGAGTCGGGGTGTCATATTCAACGTGAGAAGTGTTGATGGTGATACCACGTGCTTTTTCTTCCGGCGCGTTATCGATCTGATCGAATGCGCGAGCAGCACCGCCGTAGGTTTTAGCCAGTACGGTAGTGATTGCAGCGGTCAGCGTTGTTTTACCATGGTCAACGTGGCCGATAGTACCGACGTTAACGTGCGGTTTAGTACGTTCAAATTTTTCTTTAGACATCGATTGTCCCTCTAAGACACGGATAAATCGGTGATATCACCACATCAACCAGGCAATATGCCTGAGCTGTTGAATGCTTTTAAAAGTAAACAGAGAGAAACGGGAAGGAGAAGTGAAGTGGTGCTGATACCCAGAGTCGAACTGGGGACCTCACCCTTACCAAGGGTGCGCTCTACCAACTGAGCCATATCAGCACGTCTGGAGCGGGCAGCGGGAATCGAACCCGCATCATCAGCTTGGAAGGCTGAGGTAATAGCCATTATACGATGCCCGCATCCTGAAACTCGGCTACCCAGTTCTTTCTGTAACAAAAAAGAGATTTCTCTCTTTTCTGTTCGAGCTGATTAATTTTTTAACCAACTCAGGCGGCGATAACGCTGCCAGAAAGTGGTGGTGGGGGAAGGATTCGAACCTTCGAAGTCTGTGACGGCAGATTTACAGTCTGCTCCCTTTGGCCGCTCGGGAACCCCACCGGACTTGATGGTGCCGACTACCGGAATCGAACTGGTGACCTACTGATTACAAGTCAGTTGCTCTACCTACTGAGCTAAGTCGGCATCAAGTAGCGCGCATTTTATGGAGACATGCGCACTCATGCAACTAAAAAATTGCATAAAATGTTCTATCGCTCACATTTTGCACTATACGACCGATAAATAATCTATTTCCTCTTTAGATTGGACAAATTTCCAACGCCAGGCGCGCTCCCTGAGGGGCATTTTGCTCCGGCACGCAGTAATCAATAGAGAGAAAGTGCATCTTTATACATCTGGAATAGCCGTCACATTGCGTTTCAGGGGAAGATTTTTTCTTATTATTCCCTCCCATCTGGTGTTACCCTCCTGCCCATTGTCCAAATTAACTGAAATGTGCGTGCCATTGCGTACCGGGGATGATTTCGTTTTTTACCGCAGACCTGATATAGCAATGACAGCCAGACCATGCGTATGAGTATAAAAGAGCAAGCGTTAACGTCGCCTTACCTACAGTTTGATCGCAACCAGTGGGCTGCGCTTCGTGATTCCGTGCCGATGACCCTGACCGAGGAAGAGATTGCTCGTCTGAAAGGCATTAACGAAGACTTATCGCTGGAAGAAGTTGCCGAGATTTATTTGCCTCTATCGCGTTTGCTAAATTTTTACATCAGTTCGAACCTGCGACGTCAGGCTGTGCTGGAACAATTTTTAGGCACCAACGGCGAGCGTATTCCTTATATTATTAGCATTGCTGGTAGCGTCGCTGTCGGCAAAAGTACGACTGCGCGTGTATTGCAGGCGCTGCTGAGTCGCTGGCCCGAGCATCGTAAGGTTGAGCTGATTACTACCGATGGTTTTCTTCATCCGAACCAGGTGTTGAAAGAACGGGGGCTCATGAAGAAGAAAGGCTTCCCTCAGTCCTATGATATGCACCGTCTGGTTAAATTCGTTTCCGATCTGAAGTCTGGCGTCCCCAACGTTACGGCGCCGGTCTATTCTCATCTGATCTATGATGTGATCCCTGACGGTGACAAAACCGTTGCCCAGCCCGACATATTAATCCTCGAAGGGCTCAATGTATTACAAAGCGGGATGGACTATCCTCACGATCCACATCATGTATTTGTTTCTGACTTTGTCGACTTTTCTATTTATGTTGATGCGCCAGAAGAATTACTCCAGACGTGGTATATCAACCGCTTCCTGAAATTCCGCGAAGGGGCATTTACCAACCCAGACTCTTATTTCCATAACTATGCGAAATTGTCGGAAGACGAGGCAATCAACACCGCCGCATCGCTTTGGAAAGAAATTAACTGGCTGAATTTAAAGCAGAATATTTTACCGACGCGTGAAAGAGCCAGCTTGATTATGACCAAAAGCGCCAATCATGCCGTTGAGCAAGTCAGGCTACGTAAATAAATAAAAAAGGGGAGCCTCAGCTCCCCTTCTTATTATTCAGCACTTCTCAGCGATATTTCCCCACCCATCCAGGGTTTTATCACGCCATTTTGTTCAAGCAGTAATGCGCCTTGCGCATCTATTCCACGAGATATACCAAATATTTCTTTATCGCCAATAATGAGTTTTACCGGACGGTCGATAAAGTTGTCCAGCTTCTTCCAGCGGGACAGATACGGCGCCAGGCCCTCATGCTCAAACAGTATCAGGGCAGCGCGCAGCTCGCGGATCAGCCGGGCAGCCAGAGTATTGCGGTCAATATTAATACCCGCTTCCTGCAGGTTAATCCAGCCTTGATTAACCACATTCTCTTCAACCCGACGCATAGACATATTAATACCCGCGCCAATAACAATTTGCGCGGCATCGCCTGTCTTACCAGTGAGTTCAACCAGAATCCCTGCCAGTTTACGGTCGAGTAAATAGAGATCGTTGGGCCATTTTACACGGACTTTATCCGCACCCAGATCGCGCAAAACCTCAGCCATGACAATACCAATCACCAGGCTCAGGCCAATCGCGGCTGCCGGTCCTTGTTCCAGTCGCCAGAACATTGAAAGGTACAGATTGGCGCCAAAGGGAGAAAACCATTTACGTCCACGACGACCACGACCTGCATGCTGATACTCAGCGACGCAGGCATCCCCTGACTGCAGTTGACCAATTCGGTCCATCAGGTACTGATTGGTTGAATCGATAACTGGCAAGACAGTTATATTCCCGCCATCCAGTTGAGAATAAATACGCGATGAATCTAAAAGCTGGATAGGCTCAGGTAAGCTGTATCCTTTACCAGGGACCGTAAAGACATCCACCCCCCAGTCACGTAGCGTCTGGACATGTTTATTAATTGCCGCGCGGCTCATTCCCAGCTTTTCGCCGAGTTGCTCACCGGAGTGAAATTCGCCATCGGCCAATAATGAAATAAGCGTCAGGGGGACGGTATTATCCTTCATGCAACGATCTCCACGGCATTCACTTCACCCTGCGGACCAATAAACCGGACTTCTGGCTCGAGCCAGACATTGAATTTCTCACCGACTTTTTGGCGTACGTGATGTGCAAGTTGCACCACATCCTGACTCGTCGCATGCTCTGCATTGATCAGCACGAGTGCCTGCTGCTGATGTACCGCTGCGCCACCAATGCGCATACCTTTTAGCTGGCACTGATCGATAAGCCAGCCAGCTGCCAGTTTCACAGAACCATCGGCCTGCGGGTAATGAGGCGCTGTAGGGAATTTTGCCAGGAGCTCCTGCGCAATATCTGCGGTGACAACCGGGTTTTTAAAGAAGCTTCCTGCATTACCGTTCACTTTTGGATCGGGCAGCTTTGTCGTGCGCATATGGCAAACAGAGTCAAAAACCTGCTGAGGTGTCACGGTGGCAGGATCCAGACGCGTCAGGTCACCGTAAGTCAAAACAGGCTGCCAGTGTTTAGGCAAGCGCAGACCAACGGCGACAATAGCGAAACGATCCTGGTACTCATGCTTGAAGATGCTGTCACGGTAACCAAATCGACATTCTGCAGCGTTAACGCGCAGATGTTTGCCGGTCGAAAGCTCTACGCAGTCTACGTATTCACAGACGCGCTGCAGCTCTACGCCATAGGCACCAATATTCTGGATTGGCGATGAACCCACGCAGCCGGGGATAAGCGCCAAATTTTCCAGGCCAGGCATGTTGTGTTCCAACGCATAGCGCACCAACTGATGCCAGTTTTCACCCGCGCCTACGTGTAAATGCCACGCATCAGGTTGTTCAGTAATCTCTATCCCCTTGATACGGTTGACGATCACCGTTCCATAGAAGGTATCAAGAAACAGGACATTACTCCCCTCGCCCAAGATCAGTACTGGATGATGTGATGCCTTGGCTGATTGCCAGGCATTCAATAATTGTTGCTCATTTTCGGCGCAGACAAGTTCGTTGGCTTGTTGATCGATGCCGAAGGTATTCCAGGCTTTAAGGGAGTGATTCATAGACGCTTTCCTGATGCAAAATCGCGCTTAGTTTACCGCATATGCCGCAGGATGGCTTGTGTTATGGAGGCTCAGGAACCACAGATAAAACAAAAGTCCCGGTCTTTCGACCGGGCCTTTCGCTTTTATTTGATGCCTGGCAGTTCCCTACTCTCGCATGGGGAGACCCCACACTACCATCGGCGCTACGGCGTTTCACTTCT
>NZ_JAOWDS010000049.1:0-50802 GCF_030334545.1 Citrobacter sp. Ce129 | reverse complement strand
TCAGCAAAGGAATAGATGTAAATGGGATTGGTTGGCACCACGATAGCCTGTGAACCAGGAACAAGCGGTGTATTGACCGGATATTGCATGAACTGGGATGACCATCCCGAGAACGATGTACAAAAACTGGGGGCGCGAAGCCCCGCAGTAATTGCCATCACCGGACGGCCATCGTTGTAATCAATCAGAATACCTTCCGGCATTATGACCACCTCCCGACAACAACCCGTCCACCACCAGATAAATTGACGGTCACACCATTACCGTTGATAACGACTGTGTTATTCGTACCGTTAAATGCAAACTGGCCACTGTTTGCGTAAAACTGCCCATGAAATTCACAGTCTCCGTTTTTATCGACATTCCACCCAGCACCAGAAGGACCAGGAACGAAAGATGTGGACCGGATATAGTTGCCAATTTTGGCATTAGTAATACTCCCGTCCTGAATTAGCGCATCACGGATAAATACTTGCCCGTTATAGACAAAAAATGCAGCAGTGTAATTTCCCGGATCACTTCCGGAATAAATACCAAACTGGTCAGCAGCAAAAACCACTGTGGATTTATAGCTGTTCCCCGATGGCTCAATCGACATACCGAACCCGGTGCTGTATTTCACTCCATTCCTGACAATGCCGAGATTAGTGACATAAGAAGCTTTTGCCGTTCCATCAATATTTACTTCGGCGGTAAGTTTCTGGTTAACCGCAGCCGTCAGACTGCCTTCTGGTCCGATTGATGCCTGAACATAGGTGGACAGGTCAGCGAGCCCCTGCTCGGCGGTGGCCACCGTAGTTTTTACGACCAGAATGTCAGCGCGAACCTCACCGTATTGCACCCACTGACGCTCAACAGTGCCATGATTTGCCAGCGCATTTTCCATAATGCCTTCCAGGTTCGTATCGACACCGGCCTTAACGTTCTGGAACGCATCTGATTTCTGTACCGCATCATCAATGAGGTCTATGAGACTGCCAGTGTCCATAGAGCACAGCGCAGGTACTTCGACAAAACCGGATGCACCGAAGGCGTTAATTGTCCTGATATACCAGTAATAGGTATGTCCAACCTGTAGCTGATTGCTGGTCCAGGTGGTTCCCATCCCTTCACGGCTGGCATTCGCTTCCACGGTGGCTGTTGAGGCATCAGGCAGCTTCGTTTCTCCTGACGTCCAGAAATCAAACTGTGTGGAAACACTGGTAATTGCCGCCAGACGCGGGATCAGAGTGACGGCAAAGAAGCCCTGCTCAATATCAACATGGGAAGGTGCTGGCGGGGCTTCAATACTGAATTCAAGATACCCTTCCGGCGACTCTGCCCCCATCTGGTTTACGGCAATAACGTGGGCTGTGTAGGTATTTTTTGGTAACCCGGTAAGACGCGTGAACGTTCCCGGAACCTGGACGGACATCACCATTTGACCATTGCGACGAATGATCACTTTGTTGTAGACCACCTGCCCGATATTCTGCCAGGACAAAATACCCTGTACGACCTGACCAATTTCCTCTACGGTGTATTTCAGGTTCTGCGGCTGCGCCACGCCGCCTGATGGCAACTGAGTAAACGGCGGTCGCTCGATCGGTTTACCGATGGCATCGCCCCAGACATCTGCTGTTTCCTGCTTCAGTGTCAGTTGTACGCCATTCTGAACGCCGAACTTCCAGTCAGTTACCCGCATTTCAACATTAACGATACCGATAGACGGGAAATTCACCTTCACATACATTCCCGGGCGGTAACGGTATCCGCTCAGATTTAACGTTACGTTCATCGTCCTGGCGATGCGAGTGCGCTTTAACTTCACGTCTGCCAGACGCTGGGCCTGAAATTCAGAGGTCACAAATCGCAGCTTCATATCCTGCGATATTTCTACCCCGTCTTCCGTCACCCATTCACTGACTGACACAGAGGGGAAATCTGCTTCGGTGTACCCCTGCTGCGGATCGACAAACGTCCCCTTGATAGTGTTAACGCGTTCCGCCTGGGAGACTTCCGGCATAATTTCGATATCACCGGCCAACTGGCTCTCAGTGATCACCTCTGTCGCAGGACCATAATAAGCCCCGACCAGGAGGCCATGTTTTCCCGCAGTGTACGTTACATCCCCGGCGCATGCCGCCAGCATCCCCTCCAGAATACTGACTTTGTTTTCACTGAGATCGAACTCACCGTTAATCGTGTAGCGCTTCTCAACGGTATTGCTGCCAGTAATCACATCCTCATCACAGATGTTCGCCGCTTCCTTAAACTGGTCCCAGAGAATATCGGTATCAGGTACTTTCAGGTAATTGCGGTAATAGTCCAGGATAACCAGCGCCGCATTGTTGCTGTAACCCGTCAACCCGGTGCGGGGGTCATAAATAGCCCGCCCCTGTTTTTCGACCTTGATGTTAGGGATGCCTGCCGGGAATTTTTCAGCATTGAATTTAAGGGATACGCGCAGCCAGGTGAGTCCTTTACCGATCATGTCTTCTTTCCATGACGGGCAGTTTTCCAGCATGTAGGGGTCCGCCGTCTGGCGGTTGGTGTGCAGCTCGAAAAAGGCATGCTCAGGATAGCTACTGATAGGCTCATCACCCAGCCAGATCGTCTCTACCCCGGATAACGGATGTCCTGCCAGGGCAATGGCCAGATGCAGCATTTCACCATCATCCTGTTCACCAGCCTGCTCTTCAGAAAAGAACAGAGTGCCTGCTGATGTCGAACGACCATAAACAACTGTTTTGGCGCTGGCCGCTGCACGCAGAACCTGTTTGCGTTCAGACGTATCACGGTAAGAATTCAGCGACGGGGTCTTGGTCAGTGCCTGAGTGGCAATCTGTGCGGCGACGGTGATAACCATCGCAATGGCATACATTTCATTTGCCGCCGCCACACCTGCGGCAATGGTGGCAACAATAGGAACAGCAGCAGGCATTAACGCACCCTCCAGACACTCAGCGGTTTAACCCGCAGACTGACAAGACCAGTTTCGCCAGGAACCCATACCACGCCGGAATACACCACCCCGGCACACCGCGCCCCGGCATTTTCAACCACGGCAATATCCCCTCGCTGCGCCAGCTTCACCGGCACTTCATCGAGATAACGGGCCAGCACCTTTTCAAGCGAACCGCCACCGCGCAATATCGCCTTTTTAGCACCATGCTCGCTGTCGTAGGTTCCGCGCCAGCCTGCCGCAAAATCCTCGCCGCACATGGCCTGAGCGCAGTCAGCCGCGAACAGGCAGCAGTCATGACTGCCCCATAAAAAAGGCCGCTTTTCAGCGGCCCTTATTACGGTGATTAATCTGTTATGCCAGTCCGGATGCTTCATGCTTCCTCACTTATAGGTAAATCCTGGTGCATCTTTTTTACTGCCCCAGTAAATCGAACGTTCAGACATCTGCGCCACATACCGGAATATGCGGTCGCCGGGATAAGCAGCCTGCTGCGATTCATCGGTATAACGATCGGGGAAAGGACGCTGCCAGTCTTCAAAAATATTACTGATGGTGTACTGCAGGGCGTTCGTCCCGCCAGCGGTCGCCCCCGTACTGGATACCCGCCCTTTAAACAGGAGATCGGCAACCTGGACAACACCGTTATCATCCATGGCCACAAGATAGATTTCGGCATTTCTGCCCACACAGCGTTCATTAAGCGTGGTGGCAAAGAGGGCCATATCCAGGCCAGAAAGAGTCATTTTGACCTGCGTCGGGCTGGTCGTGCTGGTTTCGCTGGCATCATCAACAGAACCCATGCGCCCCATACCGTAATAGACATAACCGCCGAGAACCAGTGTCCCGGTACCGGAATGCACATAGACGGTACCGGATTCAAACTGAATATTAGCGGCGATCGCAACCGTCACCCTGTCGCGGGATAACCAGTCCACCATCGAATCAGAAAAGGGGGAATACAGCATTAAAATGCCTCCTCAAGCTCCAGCGTGTAACTGGTAAAAACACCCGGAACGCGGTTACCGGCCCCCTGCTGGTTATCTTTCAGTTTGAAAATACCGTAAGGTTTCGCAACTTCAATGGCAGCATTAGCCGGTGGCGAGCTACGCAACATAGGCGCAAATGCAATCATTGCGGTACCGTTCGCAGTACTCGTCACATCAACTGTGACCATCTTCAGCTCGTCATTAACAGTAAAGTAATCTCCCTGTCTGAGCACCACTGTTCCCGGCGTCCAGCCCTTACTCTGAAGCTGGGTGCCGGTCTGATTAGCGCCATCAACAACAGGCAAGCCCGCTGATATTCTGCCACTTCTGCCCCAGTCGCGGACTTTTACCCTGCCATACTCGCCATCAAGCGAAGCCACCAGTGCATCAATACGTCTGGATTTTTCGTCCGTCAGGTTATTAAAGGTAAGGGAACATACCCAGCGGGTACCGGGGAAGCGTGCGGTTTGTGATGATCCATTGAACGGGGAACGAAAGGTTTTGGTATTACTCTCAGGTCGCCAGGTCAGCGACGCGGGACAGACATCTTCCGGCCATTCGAGTACAGCCATAGATTCTCCTGCATTATTCTGCGCACAGCAGCGCTACTGATCATTTATCAGGATGTTACTGGTTTACATACCTGGTTATGGTTGTTATTCAGCCCGTCAGTGGTGGGACACTGGCGCACTAAAAAAGGGAGGGATGGCTGATTACCTCTGACAAGGAATTAGAAAATGGATCAACCAATAAAGTTTATTGAAAAGCTGGAAATTAGTGCTAACACAAGTAACCTTGAGTCTCTTGGCGCTGAAATTGTTGCACTAAAGGTTGCTGTTGGCCTTATTTTTCAAAAGTTACAAGACCCAATGAGAGAAGCTTTTCTGAAAGAATTAAGGCAACTTAATAATCCAGCAATGAACGACCTAGCAAAACAACTCGAACAATTTCGCATTTAATTCATAATGCCAAATTGTGATGAGTGAAATGCTACTTTTAATTCAGCGGTCTGTTTCTGGGCCGCTTCAATAATCTTCGCGATAACATTTTGAGCATATTCTTTTGCCCGCTGATTGTACCCTTCCAGCGTAAATTCTGGCGTTAAGTCTTCGCTGTACTGAATGGTAGCGACGTTTTCTTTGCCAATTTTCACTGACACGTTACTGCCAATGCGCTGCGTAGATGACATCGTCAAATTTTCTCCGAAAGAAATTCTTACTCCTTTTTCTTTCGGAAACCCTACTTTAAATTCAAGTGACTCAACTCGTTGTTCTAAAGTCATAACTTTCTCCCGCCTTTCGGCTTAATGAATATTAATAATGCATTACACACCAAGTAAGCGCCGCGCCTGGCCGCGATTTGAAAAATCATTCAAAATATCCCGCCTGGCCTGTTTCGCACCGTCGTTAGCTCCCTGTCGCGCAGCTTCCTGCATAGCCTGCTTCAGTGCGGCGTCTCCGTTCCCGGAAATAGAGAAATGCTGCTGAATAGTTTGCTGGAGCTGAGCCCCGCCACCGCCAACAGAAGAAACTGTGTCATCCACCATACGAACGCCGAGATTACCGTCAGCAGTACGCGTCAGGGGCATAATAGCTTCCGGACCAGCCTCTCCCATCAGACCTGCACCTTTTGCAAATGCAAACATCGTCGGGCTGTTCACGACGCCATTACGGAAACGACTCAGATCAGGGGAGTCCATTACGCCGCCCTTAGCGAATTTCAATTGAGATGCCGCACCAGTATAAGCTCCGGACGGTGTTGCACCGCCAGCGGATGCTGCACCAGCTACTGAACTACCAAACATCCCACCTAGTGAACCAAACCAGCCGCTATCACCAGCCGATTTAAGCGTGTTGACCATAATTGCCCTGAGCAAGACTTTCTGCAGCTCATTCAACACACTGTTCGCCCAACTGGCCCAGTCAGCTTTATTACCACTAAGGGCATCAGCCATGTTATCCACCAGGCCATCAAGGGTGTTACCGACTAAATCTGACACCTGAGTGTAATAATCGCTGGAAGTATCTACCCAGTTAGCCAGACCATTCTGAGCCCCTGCCAGCCAGTTTCCCTGTAACTCATCCAGTTGGTCATAATGAGAACGGTATTTATCGAGTCGCTCAGCAAGCGCTTTGTCCAGTTCCTGGTTATAGCGGTCATAATCCTCCTGGCTACGAATATCTCCGCTCTGATAGCGCCGTTGCAAATCCTCTCGCTTCTCCAGAAATTCGCGTTCAATACTGAGTTGCTCACGCATCCTTTCGCGGGATTTATCACCAAGTCCTGCGCCAATGACATCTGCATCAAGAGAAGCCGCTGAATTCGCATTTTCACGTTGAAGGTTCGAAACGTATTCAGCCAGTTTTAGATTTTCCTCGTTCGCCCTTTTTACGGAATTTAGGCGATCAACCTCTGTAGCCAGTTGTTCAAGGCGTTGCTTCTGTGTTTCATTAAGTCCAGTTAGCTTGCCGTCAGCGATATCAAATTGTAGTTTTTGCTGTTCAGTAACCTCTGCGCTTTTCTTTCCAGTGGTGTCGATGAGAGCAATCTGGCGGAGGTAACTTGTCTCCATTGATTTAAAAGCTGATTCAAGTTTTTTTGCTGAAAAATCAGTTTTTAATTTCCCGTTTGATTCATCTTTTCCAAGCCCATAACCCGTCTTAGTTGATGAAGAATTACCCACTCTAGCTGGAGTAAGAGGTAGATTATTTGCAGTTTCTAAAATTGAAAGGCGGCGTCTTAATTGTTCTCTTTCTGCCCTTTTTCCCTCTATATCCATTCCAATTCTGTTAACATTTGCAGCAAAACCCTCATCTTCAAGATCTGCTGTTAGATTTCTTATCCTACGCTCAACCTCTCCGGCTGATGCATTATCACCAACAGGGCTACCTCCTTTATAGAGATCAATCAGTTTGCCAGCCTCAGAACCAACCTTCACAAGCCAAGTTGCGAGATCGACAACACCGCCGACAAGGTCGGTTATGCCTTTGATAACTTCAGGGTCTTTAAACACATCCCCCATATCACTGATTGATTTTTGTAGGTTCGAAAGGTCAACCTTTGCTAATCCTGTAGCCAATTCGATCTTAACCCCATTCACTTGGGTTTCCATATCCTCAAAGATTGAATTAACTTTAACCAAGCTTTCTATATCGGAATCGTCAGGTGCAACACCAAAATCTTTAGCAGCCTTAAGATATTTCTGTAATTTTTCTCCCCCCTGATCAAGTAGAGGGAGAAGCTTTGATAAATCATTACCAAGACTTTCAAGAATAGTCGTTTTTTCAGCGTTTGTTTTTATCTTTGAAAGTGCATCGCTGATCGCTAAAAGTTGTTTATCTGGTGACTCGCCTGATAGTTTTTTTGCCGACAATCCAAGAGCATCAAGAGCGTCAACAGCCTCACCTGATTTATTCAGAACTGCATCACCAATCTTATCGCCAATATCTTTAAAAATATCAGCCATCTGATCGCCAGATACGCCAGCTTTTTGCGCTGCATACTGCCAAGACAATAATGACTGAGTAGACATGTTAAGTGATTTTGCCCAGCGATCAGACTCAGTAATCTGTTTAGAGGTGTTTTTAAGGAGATTATACCCTGCCACCCCCACACTAAGCGCAGCAGCACTTGCCGCTGTAGCAAAGCCAGTAAATGCAATAGCTGCTGCCTTAGCATCGCCTTGAACTTGTTTACGCCATTTCTGTGAAGCCCTTTCCGCCTGGCTGAGTCCAGATACAAAACCACCAACTTTAGCAATAAGATCAATAGTCAATGTACCTAGTGATTTTCCAGCCATATTGATCTCCAAATAAAAAAAGCCCGCTAAGCGAGCTTTTCAGAAAAACTGATAATTACTTTTTGTTGAAATATGACTCAAATTGCTTTGCGTCAATACATCTTTGTTCTTTAGTGACATCATGGCCTTTTTTGCTCCACTCGTCACACAAATATGAAATTTTACCTTGATCAATAGCAGTTGATATTAGATTTTTAACGTACTGTACGCAAAGCATACTTTTCTCGCTACCATCATTATTGCAGACTAATTCTATATCCTTATCATATGTTTTTGTTTCAGCAATCGACGTGCACGTGAAAACCGAAATAGAGATTAAAGCACCTAATATTATCTTATTCATAAATTAATTTCCTTTTGAATTAACTCTTCGATAATATCAGGCAAAAGCTTAGCATCAAAATTTGCTACTATGTCCACGTCCTCATCGCTTCCTGCAGGCTGATTGGTTCGTTAGCGGCTACGCGCTCTACCGCTGCAATGTGAGGGGCGAAATCAGCAACGCTGAATGCCGGTGTGTTTGTACCGCGATTAACATTAGCCAGCACAGAAGAAATCAACGCTGCGCCCCATTCAGTTCGCATCATAGGGTTCAGGCTTCCGTACTTTTGACGATACTGAACCCACTGCTGGAACTCAAGGAAGCTAAGGCATTCCTGAGCTTCTGAAATGGTACGACCACCAATCCCGTTGATGACTAGTTCGCACCAGATTTCGTCTTCTGCGCTGAGTCCGTCTTTCCCAGATCGTTAACTTCCTGAATGGCCACCAGCAAAGCCACTGTAAGATTCCCATCCAGTGCGCCACGCTCCGGATCAGCCTCACCTGTTACATCAGCTACGTTAAACACCTGATGCCCGTCTTCGTCACAGATTGAAGCTGCAATACGTCCAGCAACGCCATCAATCTTGCCTAGCCCGGCGAGGACGTCAGACGTAGCAGTGTGATAACCCAGAGGGCGAACATAGGTTGTGGCAATGTGTTCTTCCCCGTCAGCACCTTTCCATTTAATTTCTTTCTCTACAGGACGACCTGTGAATGCCCCAGCCTTTTTTAATGAATCAAGATTCAGTTTCATTTCTTTCCTCTCGTATTGCGGGGTTTCCCCCGCAAGTTAATACCTGATTACGATTAACTGGTTGGCTGTGCTTTAGGAACCCAAACACCCTGACCGGAACGCTGAATAGTCGCGGAAGTCTGAACTACTGTATTGGCCTGAAAATCGAAGGGAAAATCGGACACATAGCCCTGGAACACATACCAAGTACGAGTGTCAGGAAGAGAAAGGCCGTCCACTGCGTCAGGAGTGCCAGAAGTAGCCGCAGTAGGTTCTTCAGTACCATCAGCCCAGCCGATAGCAAAGGTCAGGTTTGTCTGGTCGTTTGATTCAGCAAGATTGCTCAGCATTACGTGACTGGCGTTTGCAGGGTCAGCGTTAAGTGCAACCGTTGCCTGCCCTGGGGTGCGCAACCCTTTTTTGTAGGAACGTGTGTTGGTTTCACTCAGACATGTATCTTCAATCTGATCTGCTGGGCTACTGCCAGGTGAAAAAGAAGTGATGCATTCTATTTCCTGTACCACACCGTTATTCAGCATGTACATCTGAGTGCCTTGAGTCACTACTGACATAATTATCTCCGGGTATAAAAAAACCGGCTCAAGGCCGGTTGTGGAAGGTTTGTTATCGGTTGACTATCCAGTCAACGTCGAAAGAATATCGATACCTGAGCGTTTCAGGGTCTCGTGTTTGATTTCCCCATCGAACAATGTTGGCTTTTACCTCAATCGCATTACACATGGCTTTAGCGACAGCAATAGCCTCATCAGGAGTATCGGCATAGATATCAACCTGAAGCGAATACATGTCCGCATCTGGTCGTTGGTTGAGGAAATTTTCAGGAGAGCCGCTGATGTTCTGCCAGACGGCGTATGGATAAACAACGTCATCATCCTGAATGCCGAAAGGGTAAATTCTGACAGGGTTGCTTCCAAGTAGAGCAGTCACTGCCGGACTCGCCGCACAAACAGGAAAAATGGGAGCAATCATGCGGTCTCTCCTTTCTTCTGTGCTCGTTTGATAGCTCGGTCAATCCCCGCCTCATAATTCACAGAGAAGGTGTTGAAAACCTCAATCAGTCGAGCATTAGCTGCAGCACGAACCAGAGGTTTTGCGGCCATCTTTTCAGTGCCAAATTCCAGAAGACGCCAGTGAGGGGTAGGTGCATCTTTTGCCGTATTCGGATGCTTTTTAAGTACAGCGCCCTGAAGAA
This sequence comes from Citrobacter sp. Ce129, assembly GCF_030334545.1. Taxonomy (NCBI): domain Bacteria; kingdom Pseudomonadati; phylum Pseudomonadota; class Gammaproteobacteria; order Enterobacterales; family Enterobacteriaceae; genus Citrobacter; species Citrobacter sp. Ce129. The sequence continues at coordinate 40,800 of NZ_JAOWDS010000049.1, read as the reverse complement.
TACCTATTCTGAAGGCAAGATCACCTGTTTGTTTGAACATTCGACCATTCCAGCGCAGCGCGGCATTATCAGCAATGCTACGGGCAGTGTGTGGATCGTCGAGTCGTTCTGCGTTTCTCTTTATCTGGGTTACGATAACGTTTCCCGCTTTTCTCAGTGCCGAACGCCCTGTTTTCCGTTTGGTTTCCGTAGTAATGGCTTCTAACTTACCAAGCAGTGAATCTACACCTTCAAGCTTAAACTCAATGCTGTCAGCCATCTTTAACCCCCTCAGAACATGGAAGTGTCAGGTATTCAAGTCCGCTATTCGGGTCAGGTAAGATCCCTTCAACGCTGTATATTTTTCCACGGAAGAGGATGCGGTCTTTCTCCTGAATATCATCCCGAAAACGAATGGTGATTCTGGCAGTAACTTTTACGTTAGCGGCTTGAGCTGTAATGAAGTCACGGACTGATGAAGAAACCACGCTGGCATAAACATCTGCCAGGTTGTTCCAGGTATATTCCATTGCCCCTGTGGTTGGTGACTGGACGCCTGTTCGTCGCTGAATAGTGATACGGTGACGCAGTTTAGCAAACTCCACGATTACCTCGGCTTACCATCAAGATAGGTCTGCGGTGGTAGCTCATCATCAATTTCATCAACGAGCGTTTTTGCAATCAGAGATATCAGTGTTTCATCAGCCAGAACCAAGCGGTTTATCGCTTCTGCCTGTTTCAGTTGAGACGTTGCCAGCGCTTTCAGTGCCGCCGTTAGTTCGTTTACCTGCTGCTCGTTCATAGGCAATCCTCGTCCACTTTTTAATCCACTCGCGCCGTCTGGCGCATCCTGCGCATGTCATACCTGCCCCTTAAATAATTGTCGGTTTACGGAGATCGTAAATCAGCATTGAAACAGAAAACGGAAGTTCGCCCTGCTTCAACTTGTCCTCCTCTTCGCCGCCACGGTTACGGTCAAGATAGCCGAGCAGAACCAGCAGAGCTGTCTGAACGCGAGTAAGCGGCTCACCATCAATTAGTTTTCCTGAATTATCCACGACTAACGCGCGACTTCCCTGAATGTAGGAAAGTATTGCTGCGCTGCCGCCCTGAATTTTTAAGGTAAGGTCTGAATCTCCGTAATCGTCGTCAATACGGAGATGCAACTTAGCCTCTTCGAGCGAAACCAGTTCGATCATGGCTTATCCCTCAGATCTCGCCCTTTCTTAACAGCAAGCGTCCATCCTTTCGATCCTGTCTCACCAGGCTTGTCGCATGTTTTCTCGTTGCAATGCCACATACAACCACCCCATGTGACCGTATCGCCAGGTTGATATTCGGTACCAGATTTGAATACGTCGCGATAGATAGTTACCGGGATGTCAAAGGACTTAACTTCAACAGTACCGCTTGCTCTTTCGAGAGAAATTGAGAAGGTTCGCTGGTTATCTTGTTTGATATCAATGCCTGACACACCGTCAACAATACATTCCCAGCCCCGCATGCCGTGCGTCTTTTCGTGGGAGCGCCAAAGTCCGCCTTTGTGAGTCGCATAGGTACCGCGTGGATAGCTTTTTTTCTCATCGATGAATGGTTCAAGCTCTATTGCAAGAGCGTCACGACCATCGGAACCAGGTTCAGGAACAGGAATCTTTGACAACAAATCCTGAGCGAGCTTTTCAACATCTACCGGCTCAGGAATTAACGCATTAACTACCTCTTCGACAAGGGGACGCAGATCATCAACCGTGACGCTTTTACCATCCTTGGGTACTGGAATTGATTCAAAAGCCTGCTTCACCGCGCTTTCGATAGCATCGGTGATAATCTGGTTCAAGTCTGGTAGTTCTGGTGCCTTCGGTAATTCAATTTCACTTACAGCATCGGCAACCATTTTAGATACATCTGGTATTTCTACCGGTTGGAATTCTGGAATTGACTGACGAACCTCTTCCAGTTGCTTCTCCAGATTACTGGCTGTTTTCTCCAGCGCTTGCTGAAAGTCATCTGCCATTTTTTTTATGGCTGCTCCAAACTCTTCGCCAAGCGCCTTAATCAGGGATATTTCACGTTCATTCATTTTGTTAATAATCCTCTGAGCATTGTTTTCGCTGCGAAAAGTTCAGTCTCACTGAGCGACTTTCCACTTTCATCAACAGGTGCAGTCGCTGTCTGTGTTTGTTGCGTCCCTTTCGCGAATGGGTCTTCTGATGCATCGCGTTTGGCCAGTGCTGCCAGGCTGTAGTTTTGCTGCTGCAGGAAGAGAGAATCACCACCCTCAACAGGAGGTAGGTTTTCACTTTTACGGGCTTCGTTTGGAGTAAGAATGGTGTTTTTGACGCCATCACCCAACGCTTTCATTCTTCGTTCGCTGTCCATGCGTAATAGTGCTCCGATATCAAGCTCAACCCGCTTTTTTACACCAAGCTCGAAAGCTTCTTTCAGGAGTGACTCGATAGACTCAATCAGCACCTGCAAGCACTGTGAGTAATATTGCTGCTCAAGTGCTTCAACGTTGTCAGAGCTGGGTATTTCTCCTACGCCAGCCTTATAAGCAGGAACATGAAAGGCGGAACAGATAGCGAGATCAGAGAGTTTCTGTTGTTCAACAGTATCAGCATCAACAGCTGACATAGTCAGTGCCTGATAAGCGGCGCCACCGGAAAGAAGACCTGTTTTTCCTGCGTTTTCACCAGTGTAACCTGCGTCCCATGCTGCTTTAATTTCTTTAGCCTTTTCAGCATCAAGAGAGCCTGGCACAGTGATGATGCCGCTTGGCTTACCACCGTTTTTAAAGAAGTGTGCTGAACTCTCCTGGATATGTTTCCCTTGCATCGCAGCTATTCCGCATGCGTAGATGGGAGAAATACCAATCAGAGGATGAAATAGACAGTTAAAGCGGTCGTGAATTATTTCTCGTGCCGGAACGGTTACTTGTGTCGGCAAACCACTAATCTGGTCAGGACTGATTTGGTAAAAGAGAGACCCGTCATCAGCGACCAACGGGATGACCTTATCCGGATCAAGAATGCGAAGTTCTATAATTTTCCCGGCATTATTTTTTACCTTCATCACATAGGTGTTACCGCGTGAAAGTTTAGAGTTCATCCACGTTTCAAAGAACTGAATTGTGTTCTGAAACTGGTTGGGTTTGCTGATTAGTTTATCGAAATTGTCATCAGCAACTTCTTTCCAGATGCCGTTAGAATCTTTGGACTGAATGGCTGGCGACATCTTTGAAATGTCACTGGCTATCAGCGTAATGCAAGAGAACACCGCATAATACGAAAGTACGGTCTCATTCCTGATTTCAATGTTTCTTTGCCATGCACCAGCGAAAGATTCTCTGACAAAGGAAAATATTGGAGTCCAGCCGCGAGATGATGGTTGCTGTAATGCTTTCTCTTTCCGTCTAAAAGGATTCCACATCAGCCATTCTCCGCGTTAACTTTTTTCTTTTTCGGTCCACCAGCTTTTTTGCCAGTCACATATTCAGCTTTATGCAGCAGAACCAGCACCTTTGCGCACTGGTCATTAACAATTTTCTCATCACCTGGCAATGAGTCATGTGTACGCTGTAGGTATCTGATCTTTGCCATATGAAATGGCGGGGTTTCCCCCGCCCTCCTTCTTAGCTGGTAGCGCCAGTGCTGTAATCAACGCCAGAGATAACAGCTACTGCTGCATCGCGACGGCGTTTCCAGTTAATCCAGCGCTCTGCACGAATGGCCACGCTGTTGGTCTGGAACATGGATACCAGTTCCACTGCCGTTGGGGTGGTGCTGTCATGGGTCGGAGCACTCTGCATTTCCAGAGAAGCTTCGCGAGACATATCAACGGCTACACCGCCGTCATCAGCCAGGTACACATCCGGCGCATTAACCAGTACCAACTGGTTGCCAACGTACTGGGAAACAATTACTGGCAGGCCCTGGAATGTACCGCCCAGCATGGTCATATCCGGATACTCTTTCTGGCCCAATGCATTTTTACGCATGGAGAGAGTGAGAGCCGTAGTGCTGGACATCAGCCATACCGCGCCATTCGGCTGCAGGTTATTGGTAATAAATTTACCAAATGCTGCTGCAGCATCGGTATCCGGATCGCCAGTAGACGGAATCGCAGTAATGCCGCTGGTAATAGATGCAGGGGAAACATCAGCCACTGCCGCTTTTGTCGGGTCGATGAAGTCGGTATCCAGTCGCGCAATAACCGCTTCGGCCAGGGCGTTACGCACCAGAGCATCAGCAGATGGATTTGAGAAGCGGATCAGTTCTTCAGTCAGAACTGCAATGGACGCTACCTTAGAGAAGCCGAAGGTAATGGTTGCAAAGTCAAACTTGGTCAGAGGTTTGGCTTTACCCTGACCTACCCAGCTTGCAGAGCCACCTGAAGTTTGCGCAGGGATACGAACGTTGAATGGAACCTGACGCAGAGACGGGATACTACCCTGACCGAAGCGGCCGATAATGGTCTGAGGACGCAGAAACTCAACGAAATCCTGCGCGTAATCCTGATATTCAACCAGTGCACCAGCCCAGGCAGGGTCTGTGGTGGTACCAGCACTAACCGCAGCTTTCAGAACATGATGAAGTTTGGTGTCATCAGGATACTGGTTTTTCGCAATCTGCAGCGCTTCTGAGCGGCTACCGTTACCAGCTGCCAGAGACTTGGCGAAACGGGCAAAGGCAATACCTTTTTCCAGCTTAGGCTCTACACGGATGATTGACGGCGCGTTATTCACCACTGTAACTTCACCAGATGCTGCTTTAGTAACTGGCTTGGCGGTTGATGCCATGCTGTTTTCCATATCACGCAGGCGTTTAAGGTGCTCGTCGACTGCTTTGATTTCAGTGGAAGTGTTATCGTAGCTCTCTGTTTCTTCCGCATCCAGCGTGCGGCCTTCATCGGCGGCTTTACTCATGATGTCGTTCAGTGAAGAGGCCAGCGCTGCACGCTTGTTTTCAAAACTTTTGATCTGTTCAGCGATATTCATCGTTGATTTTCCTTTTTGAGAAGATTTATTCGGTGCTGAAGCGCCAGCAGAATTTATGGTTTTCACTACCGGTTTCTCAGTGCCGAGCGCGGCGAGTAACTGGCGGTCAAACGATTTAACGGTTTGAATCGAACACTCGGCATTCGCCGGGATCGTTACTGCAGAGACTTCAAGAAGCTCCCATTCAAGAAAATGGATGCCACCAGAGTCGAGATATGCATATTTAATTGGCTTGAAGCCGATAGACAGGCCTTTCACAAGACCTGATTTGATTGATGCCCACGCCTCTTCAAGCCTGGCCACCAGCTGCGATGGCATGTCAGGTGTTGGCTTAACAAGTTGCGCCGTGATCTGAAGCCCTTCTTTCACTTTCTTTGCAGAACAGTTCCCAATAGGTTGGGTTCTGTCATGCTGCCAGAGGAAAGGGTTTTCACTACCGAACTTCGCACCGTCAGGGTCCATAATGTCGCCGTCACGGTCAGGTGATGGAGTGGAAGCAATCCCGGTGATTATCCGTTTGTCCTCATCCACCGCTTTCACCGTCATGATCGTACATGCGCGGTCAAGCTTCATTTACTGTCCTCCAGAAACGAAAAAACCCGCCGCTGCGGGTTATTAACTGACGTGTTATTTATATAAAAAATACCTGGTAATCTTTCTTCTTCGCTTCAGGATTAAGTGCCATTAGCGAAACAGCATTAAACAAGGCCATAAGGGGGTCAATTTTCCCCTTTCCACTGGCCTGTTTAGTGATGAGGATAGCGTTACCTTTAGGTTCTACTCTGGCGTTGCCTACACACCAGGCCATTAATGGCTGTCCACCATGAATTAGCACCCCCTCTGCAAGCTTGCCCTCTGTTGTCTTAATCGCACCACCAAGTCTCCATCCCTGGCTGACACCAACCACTGAATCTTCAGGTATTTCAGCTTCTACAAGAGCATCAAGGATCTGACCGACACCAGAAGGGTCAATGCCAATTTTATCCAGCAGTTCCGCATCATTAATACGGCTGACATATTCAGCGACTTCCTCCGTGTCCTGTCCTACTCGTTTTACGATAGTCAGGTCACCGGCCTTAACGAAATCGTTTAACCTGGATTCCTCGCTTTTGCGGCGACGCACAGCTATTTCATGCGCCCAGGCATGGCCCCATCCAATCCACTCACGGGTTTCTTTGTCACGACCAATAATGTAAAGACCAAGAAGGTCATCAAGGCCACCACCATCTATTCCAACCGTAGCAACCTCAGCTCGCTGAAGGATATCGCTGAATGTTACCTGCCTGATTTGCGGCTCCCAGAAATCAACACCTGCCCATCGGTCACTGCGGAGGTTCAGACCAATTTCGATATTGAGATGTTTTGCAAGGAACTGCTGTAATGTGCCGTCTGTTTTGTTCTGGTTCTTCAGAAGCTGATCGGCAATCCATTCTTCACTTACCGAACGTCCAATATTTGGATTGGTGATGTAGAAATTTTTTGGTTCAAGGTAAGCCTTGCTTTCCACCATCGAGTCAGGGAACTCATACAGGACGCCGAGTGTTTTAAGGTCATTAATCTTTCCATCTCGCACAGCACGCCAGTAATCAAGGCGTTCTTTGAATACACCAGCAGGCGGTTCATCACTTTGCGTAGTCAGGAATATAACCCACCCTTCGTTGCGAGATACCTGACCACCAAGTGCTTCCATAAACATGGCTTCGGCATTAGCTCGCTTGCCAAACAACCAAAGCTCATCGACCAGAATGCGCCCTGACTTTTTACCTGAAACCGTATCGGTGTCAGCTGCTACTACTTTGAGCGTATTTCGCGTTACTCGGTGTGTGATGGTGCGGATATGGTCCTGAATCTGGAACATATCAGACAGCTCATCATCGGCGCGTATCATCCCGGCAGCAGGTTTAAAACTGTTATCAGCAACCTCTTTTGTCGGCGCGAGAATCAGGTGCTCTTCATCTTCACGCCAGCACAGGATTAGCGCAGTCAGCATAATCCCTGCAGCGATGGTCGATTTTGTGTTCTTTTTCGAGATAAGTAGTCCATATTCGCGGATTAACTGCTTACCAGTCTCTGCTTCATAGCCACCGAAGATGGCATTAACAAAGTCAAATACCCATTCCTCGGAACACTCACCAAATGTTGGCTTCCCTGGTAAATCAGAGACGCGTAACTCTTTGAAGATGCCAAGTGCCTGTTCTGCCTGGTCTGGGAAAATTGGTGGTGGGATGATTGATTGCTTTGCAACCAGAAGAGATTCCCATTCATGGCAAGCCGTGGTCCATTGAGCCATTGATTACCCCTTGTTATTAACAACAAGCTTCGGCGGTGCCATTGCCCCAAACTTGCTACCCGTAGCTGCGACCTTCGCAGCGGCATGTCTTGCATCCTTTTTACCGCCTTCTCCTTTTTTGGGGTGGAGGTATGGCAGCATCGCTTTTGCGGCATCTTTTCTGACATCCGTCTCTTCTGATACGTCGTTCATCACTGCTTTCAGGAACTCAAGCGGATCATCAAATTCCTTCACCGTTCTGTTAACAACTTTTGGCAGATCATCTGGTTCAGAAACAGCCTGCTCGGCAATGACATCGGCCCCACGTTTTTTACTGATAAACGCGATGATATCCGGGTCTTTTGCCAGCCTGGAACCCTGAGACCTCGCGGTTTTCTCGGAGTAACCGGCCTTTCGGGCTGCTTCAGCCTGGGATGAACCGGACATCAGCGCTTGTGCGAATTTGCGCTTTTGTCCTGTTAACACGTCAACATCCTCCAAAGGGGAAAATTTTCTGTGCGTGAGAGGGGGCGCGGTGTCCAGCGCGATCGGCGTTGACACCCACTGATACCCCCCGGTGTTTGGTCAGAGAATTACGATGCCAGATTGTGATTTATCTTTCGGCACAGAGTGCTTCAGAGCCTCACTGTCAGGCTGTTTCATTGATGCTTCGCGCGATGACTTACCTGAATGGCAATCAATGCACAGCGTCCAGAGGTTGCTCTCATCGTTGTCACCACCGAACTGTAGTGCTATGCGGTGATCAAGTTCACTGTCATGCAGGTCAACCACTCGCTGACACATGCAACAGTGACCACCGTCGCGAACATAGATACGACGCTTAAGGCTTACCCTTGCGCTACCGCTTATGCGGCGATGCTCACCATAGACAGGCTTTATTCGTCGAGTGTCGATAGCTTTCAGGCGCGGTTGTAGTGTCTTTAACTTAGACATGTAACCTCCATGCTCTGCGGCGTTCTGTTCTTGGCTGATTGTCTCTGGCTGGTTCTACTGGCTGTCCATCAGCGTGGTCAACAAGTGAGTAGCATGGATAGACAACAGGGCCACCGTAAGCATCACCGACTGCATAGTCTGCTGCTTTGCTGTGGTTCCATTTATCCAGCACTCTCTTGAGATGTTGCTGAGGTACGCTGTAGCAGACGCCATGAATAAGGCGCGGCAATGTAATAAAGTCAGCTCTGGCCTTATCAGCTGCTATTAGCTTTGATGCTACCTCCAGTTGATACTGTGGTGGACGGCCAGTGCCGAGATAAAATGAACACAGTGCATCTGGATATCGAGAAAGCCACACAGCAATCTTGTCGCGGAACCCAGCAACTGGCATAGCATCATCTTCAAGTACAACAACGCGGCATGATTGGTTGGCAGCCCATTCAAGCGCACGGCGGTGATTCCAGTTGGCCCCATGCTCACCTTCATCCAGAAGAAGATGGGCTCCCAAATCGCTTGCCAGAAGTACCGCAGAAGCAAAGCGGTCATGGTGTCCGACCACTACGAACTTCACTTGTGTTTCCACCACGCTAACTCCTTACCGAAACCGTCCGTTTTAAAGATGGTATGCACCAGAGGGCCGGTAACGATTCGATCACCGAATGACTTTGCAGCCATTCCGAAAGCACCCATATCAACCAGCGTGGCGGGTGCAGTTTCCATCTTCCAGAAGCGGTGACTTTCTATCAGGTAATACTGACGGATGATGCGGTGAGCGAACTCCATCACATCAGTTCTACTTCCACCTAACAGACCAGCATTCAGTAGTGGTTCATCACGATGCTGCTCGATGAAGTCGCTATATGCTTTGCCGTGGTGATTGGCCTTCATCCATCCATCGGAATACGTCTTGTGCTCAGACCCAACATATATTTTACCTGGCTGCATTTCTGCCCATGGCTCTCTAAGCATCTCGACATCAGTACCATCAGTGCACCAGACCAGATCAAATTCAGGATGTGAGCGCAGGTATTGGTAGATGTGAAGCCAGCGAGCAAAGTAAGGGCTCATGCTCAACTCGGGAACTTCGTACAACTCTACGCCATAAGGTAATACTTTCAGTTCATCCGCCAGTACAACCGGCACCGCACCAGATACTGAATCAGCCCACGACTGTAGAATACCCGCATCATGTTTCATTCTACCTGTGCGCTGTGGATCTGGCTGACTTGTTAGTAATGTGGTCAGAACAAGATTTGGGTTACTTCGGTAAGAAGTGAAAGCTGTATATCCGCTATCACGCCGCGCGTTGAAAATACCAACGTTACGCTTCACTAAAGCTTCGCGATCTGGACGAGGGATGGAGCGTGAGCCCTCTTCGTGCTCATCCATTGAGTGAATAAGCTTTTCAGAGCCAACCACATCAGCGAAAGCCCATGTCGATAACCCGGCGTTGTGAATGCGAAGCGCCAGATCGGGATGCTCGTACATGCCACGACCGTATACCGGATCAAAGCCGCCAACCTTATCAATGGCGCTGCGGTGGTAATACAGCATTACACCGCGCTGCCCTGTGTAAGCGATATGCTTATCATCCCTGTACAGGACAGTCATATCGTTAATCTTTCGTGGGCCAGCGAGGTCAAGAAACTGATAAGCCAGATGGGGCTCTGGTGACTCGATGTAGGGTAGATGCCAATTATCAGCTATTGGCCATGCATCATCATCCCACAGGAAAAGATGCTCACACCCTGCGTCCACCAGCGCTGTCAGGCTGGCGTTCTTGGAAGCGACAATGCCGCGTGATTGCTCATGGCGTACCAACTTAACCCCATCAGGAACTATTGCAGCAGGACTTGATCCATCGTCTATCACAACCACCAGCGCACCAGATGGAAGATGCTTCATGTGCTGCTCAATGGCACGCTTAAGCACTTCATGACGATTATGGGTTGTGATTGCTATCCCAATACGTACTTTATTATCACCTTCTGATATAAAACGTACCCCGTTTATTAATACTTCCATAAACCACCATCAGAGAGATTATGTTTGGCAACAAAGTCTTTTACTAAATCTCGCAGTTCGTCTGCCTGCTCGATGGTTAATGGCTTATCTGGATGGATTACAACGTTAAGTTCGGTAGAAGCGCTGGGATTATCTAAATCAATTCGTGGTTGTTTTTCGGAATGTTCATTGCTGAGATTAAATGTCGCAATTACTTTCGGCATTTCGTTTGGCGCAGTTTCTACCACCGTTGAAACCTGACCATCAATAAGCAAGCCACCTACTGCTATTCCATACCCGAAGAAACGATCACCGCGATACAATTTTGCGAGCTGATACTTCATGTGCGTTTCCTTTTAGACGTGAGCCTGTCGCACGGCAATGCCGCCCGAGAGGTAAACGCAACCTAACGGCATCACCCAGGCTCACTACTGAAAGACTCTCTTCGATATGCGCGTGCGATGCGCTTCGGTGGTACTACCAGGAGTGTTCGTATGAGATGTTGGTCAGCTCATCTGACAGCTCACTGATGGTGTAGGCTATAGCCATTTTCTGTTCCCTGTTGAACGATGGCCACAATTGACGCAAGGAATCGCTTAAGTGGTTTTGCCAGTGTTCACCAACACTAAGCTCCTCCCAACCAGTAGGCAGCAGGCAAAGACCGCGTCCATATTTTTCTTCGTCTGGTGTAAGCGGTGGTAGTGGATTTGCCGCCGTACTGGTGTCGTTACCCCAATTACCAACAACAACACGACCACCACCAGCAAGGTGAACCGTTACACCCTTTTCACCAATTTCAACAGCGTTATTCATCGGTAACCTCCAGGAGTCATGCATTATCGCAGACACTCAGTGAATGCCTGCTGTAATGACTAACGCCGCTTCATGCTTGGGCTCTCTATTAGGCACTACAATAGATAATCTCAATTCGAGGCTATCTCCTGTCATGAGTCTTAAAAGGAGACCTAAATGTTTTTACTAGAAGTGATTAAATTCGCAACTGCTTTAATTGAACTCGCCACACCAGTTATCGACGTCATATGCCATTGGATTAAACTCGAACTGAGTAAGCGCTACGGAGGCAGTTAACCCCTGTTATTTGACTCTCTCACCGAATCGTAAATGCGTTCACAAGTCATCCCGGCGGCATAGCGTTCGTCAGCGATTCCAGCATATCGTTTAACTTCTGCTGCAATATCTCCGTGCATGTCGGCGAGCATTCCGGAATCGGCGCTGGCTATTTTGCTTCTGACGGAAGCGGCAAGATCTGCGGTGTGCTTTGCGGCATCCAGGCGGGTAGTCCGGAAGGCGTGCAGTCGCAGAGATTTAACTTCCCCCTCCCTTGGCTGGCGATGACATCAATTCTCATTTGAGCCGCTCACGCGCTGTCTTCGCGGCGTGACACGACCAGCACAGGCTCTCAAGGTTGCAGTCATCATCAGTACCGCCGTGGGCCTTAGCCTTGATGTGGTCCACACAGGAAGCTTGCTTTGCAATACCCTGACGCAGATGGTTCTGACATAGAGCTTTGTCACGCGTCAGTACCCGAGCACGTATAACTTCCCACTTAGTCCCATATCCGCGCTGATGCCGGGTTTGTCCTGATTTGTAGGATTTCCAGCCTTCGCCTTTGTGGGATTCACAGTAACCTGATGGGTCTGTTGTAGTGGAACGACAGCCTCGAACGCGACAGGCTTTTGGCGTGCGAGGTGGCATGCTTGCTTACTCCAAAGTAACGGTTGCTATATGGATGGAGACTAGAAATATCATTCTCCACTACGTTCATAAAGATTCAATATCTGTAAATGTTTCGCTATAAAACACCCACGCTCAACATGAAAGTACAATTTCATCATCACTTACATCAGCGCAAATGATGATGGCCTTAAACATAATAAATCGTATTATATCTGACAACACTCTTTTGTATTCAGATACTTATAAATTAACGAAAATCATTTCATAGGTTTTATATCATTTACTATTTGACTTAATAATCTCATTACTGGCATTGTACCTTCAAACATCTCCATGGCGTCTTTTTTAATCTTCAAAGCCTCTTCAAAAGTCGCTTGGCCACTAGATTTTAAATTAAAGAAATTAGTACCAGTGCTGGTTGTAATTCTTATTTCTGGTTTTATCTTCTCCATTCTTTCAGAAATATCCATATGTATTGCTTTATTCATAGCATCAGAAAAATCATGACAAAGAACATCCGTTAAATTACGTATTATGGAATATACTTTCGAACAGTATTCTCTTGCGTCAGACTCCGTTGGAATCTCGCCTTTATGAATTACACCATTTCTAAATTTTGTGACATTTTGATCAGGAACATATACTTTTCCAACCTCAGTAAGGTATAGAGCCATAAATGCTCCCAGTTGCCTCTCAGACTGTCTAGACATCTCCTTAAACATTTTAGTAAATATTTCCTTACTGACGCCCCTATTTAATATAAAGACTTTAATGGCAAACTCATAAACCCGCTCAAGAGCAGAACTAAAACTCGCACAAGCCTCTAAGGTAAATCCACTCAAAAGCGCTTCAGAACCTGATTCCATAAGGACTTCGAACTTTTGACTTTGAAGCATTAAGGCACTTTTGTGTCCCCTCGAGCATTCAACATAGCCAATACGATCGTCAAAGTAAGGAATCATAAATGGCTCGAAACTTGGGTGACCAAGCTCAATCTGACACTCCATACAAACAGCAAACACCTTCATTATCGCCCCATACCTACATAAATAAAGAAGACTTGTAATGCTATCGGGAATTTAATTACTTTCAAGCGGTATTTGAAGATTCAATTCAAAACAAGAGAAAAACTAGTCACGAGCTATAATTAGTTGAAAAATAAAAATAAATAGAAATAATTATTGCTAACGCCAGAGACTTACAAAGATTAACTATGCAACTATGCTAAATTGTAGGTATTTCATTTATTATTAGCTACCGCTATATGCAAACTGGATCTCTGCAGGGGATACGAATCAACTGCGATAGCAGTGAGCTGGCAGTTAGCTCATCCCTGTCCAGTTAACTACTTCATCTCAGCAGCCCCATTCTGGCAGTTCGACTGAAGTGTTTTGTTATGCGCTAGAACATCGCGCTTGGTTTGCTTGTCCATAACGTCAATATCGTGGTCGGTCAGGTAAATGGGTTTCACCCAGTCACACGCCGTATCAACGACTACCGGGACGCTTCCACGATTCCCGCAGCTCGCAATCAACATCGTCATTAGGCATATGACTAACAGTCTGCTGTACATCCCTAGCTCCTTTTGTTGTCTCTACCCGGCGTTCTGCAACGGCTTCAGTAGTTGCTGCACGTTCTTCAGTGCGCTGCTGGTCTGCTTTTGTCTCAGCGATGTTAGTACCGCGTGATTTACCCAGACCAAAAGCACCGGCAATTGCTGCCAGCGCGGCAACAATAAGGCCGATAATCATTTCAAGTCCCATAGTGACCTCATACCAGTGCGGCTTTTGCTTTGGCGTAACGTTCACGGCGGTCTTTAATGCCGTTCTGCCCGCCGTTAATAATCTGCGTTACACGTTCCACGTCACCCGAATACATCAGGCAACCGCGTAACGTGAAGTACCACGCCGCCGAACGGGGCGCATGTCGTTCCTGCGTTAGCAATTCTGGCGTACTGACAAGGTCAAGTTTCAGTGCCGCACCGCATTTGGTGTAGTTCTCACGGCCGGTGATTTGAAGCAGGCCACGACCGCGATATTTCCAGCCGTCCCCCTGGCTGTTATTCCCCATGCGGTCACCGTAAACCAGATTGGCTATTTGCGGCTGGTGGGCGACTTGCTTACCATCGACACGCCCCAGCATTTCGCACTGATACGGCGTCAGACGCTTACCGAAGGTTTTCTTCAGCCCCTCAACCGAGTAGTTGAAGCTTTCTACCAGCGAAGTAAAACCAGCAGATTCATGCCCAACCTGTGCAATGAACATGGCCTGGTCGTTAAGTGCTGTAATACCAAACTCTTTCATTGCTGCATCAATGTGCAGAAACCAGCGTGCAGAAACCCCGGCGCTGATACCAGCCGCCTGCTGAAATTGTGATTGGTTCATATAGTTACCGGATAAAACCACTATTAATGGTAGGGATTGGAATTCACCTGAGATAATGAAATTAAATTTAATTTAAGTCACAATGAGACTTAAGATAAATCCTAATGATTTCACCTTCTTTGCGGGTTGTAGCGATGTCGTTGCGACTCGCTTTTTTATTTGTGAACAGCATCAATAAGTCGTGCCACGTTGCCTCTGACGGCGACCAGCACGGACAGAAAGATAATGTTGGCCCCGATAGTGGCCCATGATGAGTACGGGTATATACCGCACAGATACGCCAGCGGAACTGCGCTGTAGATGACCGTAAGCAGCCACGCTAAGCGAGATATCCACGGTCGATGTCGCGAGTCGCCGCGACGGTAAAACATCAGGGTTAACACTACCCCAGCACAAAGCAATGCATTAAAAGTTGCCGATGGGTCATTTTGCACCACCTGAACCTCCCCGGCGCGTTATCAGCGCCACCAGCGAGCCGACATCCTGGTTATTCAGGAACGTCAGGATTTTGACAGCTAAAGCAGAAACGATTACGGCACCGATAGCGTCCAGAGGCTTATCACTGTAACCAGTCCAGTCAGCCAGCTTTGAACCAACCAGCCCTGAGCAGATGATCCCTGCGATATAGGACACGACAAAATACGCCAGCCGACGGGCTGCGCTGAGGTCCGCAGCCGTTGCAATATAAAATACAGCCCCGGCAAATGCGCCAAACACGACGCCGTAATCGGTTCCGGACAGAAATCCATAAACACTGGCACCAGTCAGGACACCACCAGCCAGCCCAGTACCGGAAATCGGATCGGACATTTAGCCCCCTCTTTATTGCTGTGAGTCCTCTCAGAAATGAGGGGAAAGTGAAAAAATGATGCTTTTAGATATAATGAATTATTCTATCTAACGGAGTTACTGCCATGACGGGAAAAGAAACGATTCAAACGATCATTAGCGATATCAGAAAGGCTAGAGATGATGGCATTAAACAATTAGATATAAATGGCCTACTAAAATATCTCGAAGGATTTAAAGAAGATGAAGGTTTGAGCCATGACTTTCAGTTAGAAACTTTAAAAGCAAATCATCAAATTAACGTTGAAGCTTTTAAAGCTAATACTGTCGTAGAAATCGAAGCATTTAAGTCAGTAATTACAGTTGGTGCAAATGCAGCAAGAGCGATACTTATTATCAACGGTGGTGCTGCCATCGCCTTACTAGCTTTTTTAGGCAATATTTGGGAAAAAACATCAGAACCAACCGCTGTAGCAAACATCGCTTTAGCATTGCTCATTTTTTGCGGGGGTGTGCTTGCATCAGGTTTTTGCTCAGGATTTACCTATGTAGCTCAATTTTGCTTCGGCAAAAATCCATTAGATCATGATACCGCTTGGAAAAAATGGGGAAACGCAACAAATATCGCCGCTGTGCTATGTGGATTTGCATCACTGATATTGTTTGGTTGTGGAACGTATAAAGCATTCATTTCAATGGGAGCTCAATTCTTCCCAAGCTAGGCCATAAAAAAACCCGCTCTGTAGCGGGTTCTTAATGTTGGTTGCTCAGTTCGCTTTAACGTCCCGAGCTTAACACAATTTAAGCACTTTCCGCGCAACTATTCAAGTAGAATCTGTCGCTATTTGTGCCGAATGCGTCACACATTGGCTTGTATAGCATCGATTCTGCTACATTTAGCCAAACATCAATCCGGCTTTCACATGTTCGCAAACACCATTCAGGATGCTTTTCATTTAGGTCTCTTGCCATCGCCTTTTTGCTCAGGCGCTTGATATAACGATCTTCAATAAGAGCGTATAACTTCTTATGCCCTGACTGCACAAGGACACCGCTGAGTACAGCGTTGATGGCCAGCGCTTCTTCATCGGTACAGAACGCCAGGCCGCTTTTATTATTCCCTTCCTGAATCTCTTTGAAGAACGCTTCAAGTTCTGGTTTGCTGATACCCGCTTTCTTCATCCGGCGTAGCGCTTCATTGATAGCTGTCTTGGTGATTTTCCCAGATGCCAGAAGCTGGTTAAACATGTTCCCACCACTACCACCGCCGATATAAGACCATCGGCCCCACATACGCAGCTTTCCCTGTATCCAGATACTTTCCAGAGTACGAAGACGAACCATTTCACCAGATTTACCAACTTCAGAAGGATTAATCATTTAGCGTTCTCCACTTACGCCAGTACGCCGATTGCCAGCGCACGATCTATAACCCGAAACATCAGGACCAGTTGGTCACCGTATTTCGCTTCAAATGCCACAGGATCAGCATGCAACTCGTCGTGATGCTCTCTGCACAGAGGAATCACAAACAGGTCGTGTGCCTTTGTACCCATTCCACCCTGCCCGTGGCCAATCAGGTGGTGGGGGTCGTCAGCCTGCTTGTTACAGCAGACGCACGGCTGGGCCTTAACCCATCTCGTGTATTTCTCATTCACCCAGCGGCGACGCTTGGGTTTAAGCATGAGTGATTCCGGCGTCTCCGGGTCTACCTTCATCGCCACTATCTTTTTCGCTTTCTCCTGTACCAGTTGTTGAGCAGGTAATGTCGGAACAATATCGCTTTCACGTGTTACCGACTGGTGAGTATCTTCATTCAGACGAAGAGCTTTATGGGCTACGGCTTCAGGTATCTCATCAGCCAGGTCGCTCCTGACCATCCACCAGCAAAACTCCGGCAGCGTCAGTATGTGGTCCTCACTGAAACCTAATTGGCCGTTTACAACCTTCAGTAGCCAGGATACCAGGTTTTCACGGGCTATACCCGCCAGACCTTCAGTGAACTGATCACGAATTTTTAAGTCACAGCCCCAGCACGTGCGGATTGAGCCAGGCGCATGCCGGGTGATGGTGTAGTTGCGATCATGCCACTCGCTGTGCGGGTACTGACATTCCAGTTTTCTTTCGAGCCAGGCATCCAGTGAATTCAGTCCACCAGCACGATGTATGACCTTCTGATTTTCGAAGACAGCACGCATCAACGGATCGTTCTGAAGCTCCTGAGCAGTCTCCGGCAGCATGCCAGACGGTAACTCAGCCATTGACTCTGCCTGTGGCTCGATAAGAACACGACCACGTCTGAACAGATGCATCAGTTCACTGCCAGGGCGAAATATAACTACCCCGGTCATAGGTGCCACTTCAGGTGTCAGTAATGCCCTCACGCTACTTGCCCCTTAGCAATATGCTCTGCCCACAGGCCGCCAATCCAGCGAACACCCTTGGCGGTGAAGCGGGACTGATTGAACGCGTAATTTGTCTGGTTTGTCGTGCCCGTCTTCACCTCAAAGCGCCCTGCTTCGATATGCTTGCTCTTTGGCGTGAGAACACGGTTAAGCCGGTACATGATGCCGTTCTCAATCAGGAACATCGCAAACTCCGGCTCTTTGGCGTTAAGCAGCTTGGCGACCTGTCGAAAAGTCATTGAGCCAGTAGCCGTAACATAACGATCAACGAACTCGGCCTTCGGTGCTGCAACTGCCAGTTCTTCACTCAGGCGCTGCTTCTGTTCTGCCAGATCAGCAGCAAGGCGCAGGGCCTCAGGAAGTGACCGGGGAACAATTATTCCGCCGTTGCTCTCCAGTTCCTGCCAGCGGTCAACAAGTCGGGCGGTGAACTCAGGCGATAACTGGGCAACGATCACATAGCTGTCTCGTTTGTTCACTTCGTAGTGATGGTAGGTCTGTCCATTCTGGGGATGGGTGTACTGCAATGCAGCATACCCTCCAATCACACCGGAATTCATGAGGCGCTCTATCGTTACGCAGACATTGCTGTGCCGGGAGTCGACCAACTTCGCAATCTCACGGCTGGACATGGTGATCTGCTGCCCTACTGTCGCTGCATGATGGGTCGGACACGTTACTGTTATGCTCATCTGTTGCATGCTCTGTCTCCACTTATCAGGCGGCTGCACCCGCCACGGTTTCAAATCGGCTGATCGTTATCTCTACCCTTCCAAGCTTTACTACAGGCCCCCATTCGATTGCCATCCGTTTAACCTGACTGTCGTCTTCCCAGACTCTGGCATTCGTCAGTGCGTCGAACAGCGCTTTGTTGTAGTTGTCCAAATCCCGCCGTCTGTTATCTGGCGGGAAAAGAACTATGTTTACCTCAACGTTGACGTTAACTGGTTTAGGTATACCGCCGTACTGCTCAACAACAGATGCGTAAACGTTCTTCTTGAACTTCCTACCCATCTCACTGATCAGATGCTTACCCTTTAACGCTCCACGGTCAGGTGACCGGTAATAGGTGTTAACTGTTGGCGGGAATGGCAGCGTTAATTTCATTGCTGAACACCCCTCGCTTCCAGCCATGACAAGGCGCGTTCTCTTGAATCACTCTCACCGTTAATGAGTGACTTGATGATCGATATCGCGTCTGCCTCATCGTTTGCTGAAATAACGGTAATCCCCCTGGAAACCCCTGGCGCTACTGAGATATATCCCTTCTTCGCTATGGCCTTAACATGCTCCGCTGCTGCGTTCGGTGATGAGCAACCAATCAGCCCTGCCAGTTCACATATCGTTGGAGGGAATCCAAACCGGCGCTGATAGTTCACGATCGAACCAAGTACTTCACTTTGTCTCACGGTAAGTTTGTTCACTTCAGCGCTCCTTAATCCGCTTGTTCAGAATCCCGACTTCGAGATACAAATGAGATGGTGTAAAGCCAAGTTGCTTAACCATCCCCATGGCACCGTTAAAAATCGGCCTGGCTATTTCGTCACAATTCATACCAGGATTAGCCTTGCGTTTAGCGGTTATTTCCTCGTTGCATCTTCTGGCGATGTTACGAAGCGCGTTACGTGTTTCAACGTCCTGCATAAACCACCTCCAGCAGCGGAGCAGGTTTAGCAACGTAACTAGGGAACATGATTACATCAGGGTTTTCTACCTGATTTCCCCAGTGATGCCAGCCGGGAACAGCACAGCGGCTGAACAACTCAATGCGTGACACATCGCCGTATAATTGCTCCAGACGGTAACGCGCTTCTGCTGGCTTCTGGCTGTGTTCGCCGAGTGGGCTGTAGATAACCTGCTTCACGCCTGCGTTTAACCGTTCCAGCCCTTTACCACGGGTGGCGATGAGAAGATCCTCTGTATTGGCGCGGGTATAGTTACCACCGTTCATTCGGGTCTGAGCGTTCAACAGGTCGAGGAAGTCGTAAAAGTCCTCTACTCCACCAGCCTGAAGCGCTTTATTGATATGCTGTTCTGCCAGTGCGTTAAGCTTCACCCAGGTGAATCCCTTCATGGTCCGAACCTTAAAACCCCATGCCTCAGCAAGTTCGATCGCTTCACGGGTATGTGTACCGGTGAACCACATGGCCAGAACGGAATCTTCCGCAGCCAGCTCCCAGACGGGCAGACGTTTTATGTCGATGAGTTTCATCGTGCCGTAATGGTTTTCCGCTGCGCCATTGCTGATAGTGTTCCCGTATTCCCACGGTGGATCAGCGTAAATCAGTGAATAGTTCATTAACGGCCTCCCGAAAATCGACCAGCCAGATAGCATCCGTCTTCGGCAATAACTGCTGGTTTAGCCAGGCCAAGACAGCGCTGACGTTCTGTCAGTATTGCTGCTCGCTCTGATTCAATGGCTGATGCGCTGAACGCCTCCATGTAAATCGTCGCGGCACGGTGAAAAAGACCTTTCGACTCTAGGCCTTTCGCCGTTTCCATCAGGGTGGTGACTTCAGGAGTTGGTTCAAACACCTCGAAGTGGCAATCTGCTGGCGGTTCCGCGTAGTAACGGAATTGACGGCCATCACGTTTACGTGTTGCCAGTTCTGAACCATAAAGTCGGCAAACAGTGAGTTGAAGTTGGTCCTGGCTGTATTGGGTCAGACCTTCGATGATGTCCCTGGTCGTGGAGCCGGGGTTCATGGCAATAAACATCTGTACCGTTTTCAGAATGCTCATCATTACCCCCTGAATCCTTCAGGAATGCGTGTATCGCACTCGTATTTGGATTTAAACATTGGGTCCTCTCGAACCTCATGTTTGCTCGCTGACGCTGATAACTTCAGAGACAACTCATCCCATTTTTCACGCAGTTTCGAAGGACTAAGAATATTTTTGCACCAGAAAGGATCACGATTAACACGACCGTACAGTTCGCAGATCTGGCGGTGATTGCGATTATCTTGAGTGCACATCAGACGAACCTCGTTAGCCCAGGAAACCCAGTTAGGCTCTTTAGGGCGAACAAGTTCACCGTCAGACTCAGCGGCTTGCTCGTAAAGTCGGATAATCTTTCCCCAGATCCATTCTGCGCAGGTTAAATCTTCCTGAGTTCCCCATTGACGTTTTGCCGCACTGAAAACCACCGCTGTGGGATGACGAGACAGAAAATCATTTGGATTAACCAAAGCGTCCGGTTGCGAAGCTTCCGGACAAGAAGGGGTTTTATTCTCTGTAGTACTCTCTGTTGTATTCTCTGTAGGATCATCAGTGCATTTTGACCTGATGACATCGGTTCGTTTTGACCTGATGGAGCGTGTCACTTTGACTTCTTCCATCGTGTCATTTTGACCTGATGGAGCAGCGCATTTTGACCTCTTCGATTCGGTCACTTTGACTTCATCTAAAAGCTCGCTTTCATAGTTGATCGTGTAGAAGTTGGTCATGTCGCGTTGAGACTTGTTCAGTTGCTCAATTTTGAGCACGCCGAGTGTCTTCAGACGGGTGAAGGTACGCTTCAGGGTCGACTCAGACCAGAACGGGAACTGCTCCAGCCACTGTTCTGTCGTGTTGTAAATCCAGCGAATACCGTCACGCTCCATGCCAGACGTTGTTTCTTTCAGCCAGTAGTTAATCTGCTGCAAAGCAATCGCCTCGTTCAGACCAATGCTGTATGCAAGGTCAGGATTTATCACTATTGGCCGGGCTGTCATTAACAGGCTCATTCGGACCCTCTATTTCCCTGAATTTACGCTGAAACTGTTCGAGAGGACTGAAGCACTCATGCTCGTATCCGTCGCGCAGGTATATAACCCGTTGAGTTTCTGGTTCCCACCGGATAACCCTGACAGGGATTTCGTAGCTGTCTTTAAACCGTCTGTTGAGTGCTCGCATATGCGTTTCGCCCTCCGCTGGAACACACCCACAATTGCGATAGCTCTACTGTGGTTACAAGGAATCCACCGACCTGATACCATGCACTCATACCGAAACAACGAGGTTCCATGCACTGGAATTCCACGGAGTTGCGGAAGACGGTTATTTGCCGTTAAACTGTTCATGCGTTAGTTTCTCCACTGATACGACACGCCACGGAGCCCGGAGCTGCACACTCGCGGGCTTCATTCTTTTCTGGAAGGCAATAAACACGTGAAATCAAGTTCAGGAACGTCATAAGTGTTACCCTGAACTGGTAGGCTATTTCGTTCAGGCTGTCCCATTCCCCTTTATCAACCACACCATCATCGATGTATCGACGATATGCGTTAACCAGGTCACCAAGCCTGCCCACCAGCTCAGCCAGCTTTAAGCCAATCTCCTCGTTCTCTGTTTCTGGTGCCGCGCCCGGGATATGGATCCCGTTATCTGTTTGACGAGAAAACGCATCAGCTATGTAGCTAACACCGGCGGCTTTCTGTAAAACCATCGCCCATCCCATAGGGAAGATCTGATCCCCGTCGACACGGAGGCGGTTAAACAATGCGTTTTCTGTTACCCCCAACCATTCCGCAGCTTCGGCGTAGCCACCAGGCAGGCCGGTAATCGTTTTTTTAATTGCGACCACCAGCCAAGCTGGCTGACGTTCGACTTTCCAAATAGGTTCGTTACCCACGGCTTGCTCCTTCGACCTGTGGTTTTAGTTTTTCTGGAGCTTCACTACGCTTTTCATAAAGGTCGGGATAGAAAACCAATTTTCCTCCCGTTCGATAGGCTGCTTCAGCTGCACGTCCTTTCGGGATAAGGCGACCAGCCCTATTACGCCATTGGTAAACAGCCTCACTTGTGATTCCAAAAAATTCGGCAACCTTCTCAGTGCTGCCGAAGTAGTTTTCAATGTCATCGGTTGTCATAATGCCCCCTTAGCTAAGTTTGATTAGATATTAATAACCAATCTAACTTTGGTCAATAAAAACTAAGATTGCTTAGCCTTTTAATTTTTTATGGTGTTCAAATGGAAACTGTCGGTCAGCGCATCAAAGCTCTCAGGCGCGTAACCAAAACTTCGCAGAAAGAACTGGGTAAGTTCTGTGGTGTTAGCGATGTGGCGGTTGGGTATTGGGAAAAAGACATTAATGTGCCAGGCGGTGAGTCACTTTCGAAACTTGCAAAGTATTTCAACACATCAATTGATTACATACTATATGGCACTGAATTCGAAGGAAATCTGATAACCAAGATGCGAAGGATTCCGGTGATATCTTGGATTCAGGCTGGACAGTTTACAGAATGTAAAGCAGCAGAAGTTTTCAGTGAAATAGATAAGTGGGTAGAAACATCACTCAGGATAGGGGACAGCTCCTTTGCTTTAGAGGTAAAGGGGGATTCAATGACAAATCCCAATGGGTTACCAACAATTCCTGAAGGTGCGACAGTAATCGTAGATCCTGATGCAGAGCCAGTTCATGGAAAGATAGTAGTGGCTAGGCTTGATGGGACAAATGAAGCTACTGTGAAAAAACTAGTCATTGATGGGCCTCAAAAGTTCTTAGTCCCCTTAAATCCACGTTATCCGAACATTCCAATTAATGGGAATTGCCTGATCATCGGAGTTGTCAAAGGCGTTCAGTACGAGCTTTAACCCACTCCTAATCTTCCTTTAAACATCAAACTAAGAATAGTTTGGTGTTTTTTCTTGATCTATAAGCTAAGTTAAGTTAGATTTTAATCATCAACAGCGAACAGGCAGGACGCCCACGAAGTAGCCGCCGGTGGCATATGAATAACCGGATGATTCGCAGGTAACAAAAAAGCGCCCTACTGGACGCTTCGCTCTTTAACAATCTGGATATCCTATTAATACAGGTTATTTTTTATGGTTAGTTTCATCAACAGATTTGCTTTGTATTTGAGCATAATTCTTAATGCTGAAGAAACAAAAAAGTCGTAAGAAAACTAAAAAACCCGCCATTGAAACATATAAGGAGCGGGAGGCACTCCCCTTCAGAAAGGCCTCGAATATGAGTGAACAAAAGACACCTATCATTATGTAAAGCAAAAATAAAAAAAAGTTCGCTGTTCTAGGACAATCCCAGTTACGGCCAGATGTGAATATAACCCTATCTTCAAATCTATATGATAGCGCCCACAGTGAAGCACACAAAGCGACCCAAGTACTGATGATGCCTATTGGCATTTTAAAAATCTGTTCAACGCTAATAGCTCCACTAAATAGCCCAGTAATATAAACACCGATCATAGAGCAAACAATACCGCTCAAAATGCCACGAATTCCACTGTAATAGTTTTTATTGGTATCGAATGGGATTTTTAATTTCTTTTCACCAGCCACAAAAAAACCTTAAAAATAAATGCATTAGGATATCCAGATTACTCTAATCATTGCTGTAGTTAAATAGCTACTCACTACCTATCTTGGTAGCTATTTAACACGAAAGCATAATAACAATGGAGCAATCCGTTGCGCTAAGTACCTTTTGATGGAGCATTTACTGAAACGAAACCCAAATTTTTATTCGCCTTTTGGCGAGGGATTCGTGCAACCAAAATTCAGCGCCGTGCAGGGCGCATATAACACGGAGAAACTAACCATGACGACCACACAGAACGTCACTGAGTTACAACCACGTATGACCAGAGAGCAACTGATCGATGCAGCCCGTAAAGCTGCCCCTCTACTTCCGGTTGCTTACCGCGGGATCATGACAGAACTGGCTAACCGCCTTGATATCGTCAGCGTTGCACTGTGCGAGTCAATGGAACAACGTAAGTCGCTGGCTATTGAGAACACCGTATTACGCGATGACGTTGTCTGCTGGGCAAAAGAATGCGATCGCATTGTTGAAAGACACACAAAAACACGTAGCAACATGCACCTTCTGGAGGCTCAGCGCGAACTGCGTGAGCTAACTCCGGTAACTAATGTTGTGATGAATGAAGGGGCTAAGTGATGGCAGCTAACTCATTCAAACAGATGTCACGTGACGGGACCATCAAGCGCACCGATACCGGGATGTTTATCAGCCTTGAACATATCCACGTGCGTGAAGGTTTCAACAAGCGTGAAGACGACGAACGCACCCGCCAGGCAGATGACGACCTGTTTAACTATCTGATGAACGGCGGCAACGTTCCTCCACTGGAGGTTATCGCACGTGATGAAGGCGGTGTGTGGGTTGTTGAAGGCCACCGCCGCCGTCGTTGCTACGCACGTTGCGCTGAAGCTGGTAAGCCAGTAGACCGTATTCATATCATGCCGTTTAACGGTAACGATGTGCAGCGTCTGGCTCGCATCATGACCAGCAATAACCAACTCCCCCTTTCCGATATTGAACAGGCTGCTGTTATTCAGGAGCTTCATAACGCTTTCAACCAGACCACCAGCGAGATTGCAAAGCTGGTCAATAAGTCTGTAGCGACCGTTGAGAAGTTGCTCACTCTGAGTACCGCCAATTATGACGTTCAGCAGGAAGTTAAATCTGGTGCCGTATCTGTTGATGTTGCTGTTGACCGCGTTCGTGAGTTTGGCGAACAGGCTGGTGAGGTTCTCCAGCACGATAAAGCCGTAGCCGCCGCCCAGGGGAAAACAAAGGTTACGCGCAGTTCTATCGCACCAGAACTCAACATTAAAAGTGCTCGCCGTTTCGTGGAACTGATGGCCATGGCGACGATCAGCGATGAAGGAGTGTTCACTTTGCAAGGCACTGCTCTGGCTGAAGCGCTTGAAATCATCGACGAACACAAAGCCATTTCAGAAGCACGTGAGACTTACCGGCTGTCGCAACCCATTCCAACTACAGAAGTTCGTGGAAGAACCCTGTATGTGATGCTCGATGGTAAGGAAATTGGCTCTGCGATTTTTTATCGCGGGAAGAACGTCACACTGGATTTAGGCGATAAAAAAATTATCGCCAGCCAATCTAAAGCAGTGGCCCACTTCGTTAAACAACACAAACTTCAGCAGGTACATAACAATGCAAACGCTCAATAACCGTATGACAGAAACTCAAATTGCCGATCTCTTCAGACTGGCGGTTCAGTTGCAGGTTAAAGCTGAAGAATCAGATGATCGTGATACTGCAATTTTGGCCTACTCAATTCAAAACGCCTGCTCAAATTTAACGGAATCCCGTCGCGAGTTCCGGGCAGCAGACGCGACTATTCACAATCTGGAACTGAAACTCACAGACATAGCAGTACAGCTCGCTAACGCCGAGAGCAAGTGCAGGGAGCTGGCTGAGTTTAAATCGCGTGTTTATGCACAGATGGGTGCAGGATGTGATGCTCCAGAATTCTCTATCACGGAAGGCTTGAGCAACCTACGCCGATTCGCTGACACACTCCATGCCATCGAGCGAGAATTCTTTACCAAAGAAGTCCCTGATGAAGAATGCGAAGGCGAAACGGTAGAGGAATGCCCCTTATGCTGGGGAATGACCGTAGAACAGTATGTTTCTGAGTTTGGCAAATGCCTAGCTGAAATGCGGGCGCAGGGTGTGGAGATGATGGCTGCTGAAGCTGATCAACTGATGAATGAGTTTGGAGATGACAGCTACAAAGTGATGGTAACAGCAGATTTACAGCGTTTCGCCAATGCTTTCGCCGCCCAACTTCGCCAGGGAGGTGCAGTATGAGCAAGTTAACAGCTAAGCAAATTGAGGTCTTGTCGTGCGTTAGCAAAGGGGAAAAGCCGTACGCAATCTGGAGAAAAACTCTAGACGCTCTACTGCGCAAAGGGCTGATAACCAGAACCGTTGTTGGCTATTCAATTACAGCGAATGGAATCGACGCAATTAAGCAGGGAGGCAGCCCAATGACAGCACTCAACAAACAGGCGTTGCGCCAATTTGCAGAGAAAGCCACCCAGGGCGAATGGTGGTCTGATGTTGTCGAAACTGACGGCGAATACGGCGAGGGTGAAGACAGAGCGTCTGGATACCACTCATACGCGGTTTACGTCGGTAGCGAGTCTTTGCTAGACATGACCAATTCCACAGCAGCGTGCATTCACGAAGAGTGGGATCACGATTACCACATGGCTTGGGATGAGACAGCCAAACGCAACGCTGAATTCATCGCCGCCGCTAACCCGGACACCGTTCTGGCGCTGCTGGATGAAAACCTCCAACTACAGCGCGACAAAGATTCTCTTGAAGCAGTTTCGATTGCTATGCGTGACGATATGCGGGATGCGCGTGAAAAGCTGGATGCCGCAGAGAAGCGCATAGCAGAACTGGAGGCGCGGACCGTGACGCTGCCGACGCCGTACCCGAAAGGTTACGGGCTAGTTTCTGATAAATATAACTTTGCACTGGAAGAATGCGCCGACGCAATCCGCGCCGCTGGTATTGGCGTGAAGGGGGAGTGAGATGGCACTGACGAAAAAACAACGTGCAGAGCTACGCATGAAGTTTGGCGGTCGCTGTGCTTATTGCGGCTGCGAACTGCCAGAGAAGGGCTGGCATGCTGACCATGTTGAGGCTGCATTGCGGAAGTGGGAATTTGGCGAACGCCAGACAAATGGAACCCGGCGTACTGTTGCAACCGGGGAATTCTGGCTACCTGAGAATGATGCTATCGAAAATCTTTTCCCGGCTTGCGCACCGTGCAACCTGTTTAAAGCCACATTCAGCGTGGACTTATTCCGGGAAGAAATTACGCGGCAGGCAGAACGTGCTCGCGCATATAGCGTCAACTTCCGCACTGCTGAACGATTTGGCCTGGTTGAAGTTGTCGAAAAGCCGGTTGTGTTCTGGTTTGAAAAATATCAAGAAGGAGCGTCAGCATGACAACTAACAACCACCCGGCGAACGGTCCTGTATCACTCGATCGCCTGCACCAGATAAGCGAAATACTCAGCAAAGCAGCAGCACAAAGCGACGGCGGTAATCTCGGCTACGCAATGGCTGATGCTGTGAAGGTGATTGACGGGGTTCTGGAGTCGATAGTCCGTGAACAAGTACGCCGTGAACATGCAGCATGGTCACTGGCTACTTTCGGCGATGTCGGTCCAGTTGGTCCGCTGAAGCACCTTCCCAAAGAAGCGCTCGAGGCTGCTGCTGAACCCGACGACCTTAGCGAATGGGCTGACATGCAATTCCTGTTATGGGATGCGCAACGTCGTGCCGGTATCAGTGACGAGCAGATTACCCAGGCGATGGTAAAAAAGCTCGTAGTAAACAAGCAACGCGAATGGCCTGAGCCGAAAGACGGAGAACCGCGACTGCATATCAAAGAGAAATCAGAACTGATGCTTCCGGAAATTGAATGCGATATCTGCGGGCATGTATCTACTGACTCAGAGGGGCGGCACTACTGCTGCGAGGATAATAGTAATGATTGATAAATACCGTTTGGAGGATATGCGGCGCGAAAGCGGTGAAAAGGGAGAGCTTGCCCGGTGGGTTATTCAACTCCAGGCTGACCTTGATAGAGAAATAAGAAAGAGCGCTAGCGAAAGGGCTATGCTATCGCGCCTGGCAGTGATAATGCACGGCTCTGAAACAGATTTAAACCTGCTAACGGTAACGGCTCAATCGCTGATGGATCGTTGCAAGGCAGGCAACTCTTCAGTAACTACAGAATGAAGTAACCGGGTGCAGCCGGTTTAAGTGGAGAACTATCTATGAGCGGACAAATCCAACGTTTTCTTACTCCAGATGACCTCTATCAATTAACTGGTTATCGTCGCCCTTCCCTACAGTGCAAAGCTCTCAGGGAGAGTGGAGTATTTTTTATCCCACGTAAGGACGGCAGACCAGGAACAACATGGGATCATGTATCAAACCCGGTTGGCCTTAAGTTGATAGTGAGTAATCCAGAGGAAGAAGAACCAAACTTTAAGGATATGTAATGTCTAGAGCTCGCAAAAACCCCGATGATAACTGGATGCCTCCCCGCGTTCGTCGGGGAAAATCTGCTTATGAATTTCGTACAACAGATGGTCGTACCGTCAGGTTGTGCAATCCTGACCTAACAAAATCGCAGGTGTGGGCAGCTTACGAAAACTTCATAAACGATTTAAAGGTTGGTACGAACTTCAACGCACTTTGTGAAGAGTTCTTTAATTCCGGTGATTTCCACGAGTTAGCAACTGAAACACGTAAAGACTACAGAAAATACGGTTCAAAGGTAAATGTTGTCTTCGGGAAAATGAAGCCGGATAACATCAAGCCAGAGCACATCAGAAAATATATGGATAAGCGAGGTGTTAAGAGCAGAGTTCAGGCAAACCGAGAGAAAGCGTTTATGTCGAGGGTGTTTAGGTGGGCATATGAGCGTGGCAAAGTGAAGATGAATCCATGCCAAGGTGTGAAGCAATTTAAGGAACAGGCACGCACCCGTTACGTCACGGACAAAGAATATGAAGCACTATTTAGCGTTTCGTCAGTACCGGTGAAGATTGCCATGGAGTTAGCCTATTTATGTTGCGCACGTCAGGGTGACATTCTTGATCTAAAAAAGAGTCAGATACTTGATGAAGGTATTCTAATTCAGCAAAGCAAGACGGCCGTGAGCCAGATTAAGGCTTGGACTGTGCGCCTATCGAATGCGATCACCCTGGCAGATTCCCTTCCGTTAAACAGCGGCATGGTGAGCCTGTACGTGCTCCACCAGCAGTCAGGTTCTCGTTACACCCGAGATGCATTTAATGCTCAGTGGATGAAAGCGAAAAAGTTAGCCGCTGAAAAATTTCCTGAGCTTGAATTTAACTTCACGTTTCATGATCTGAAAGCTAAGGGGATATCTGATCTGGAAGGAACGCTGCATGAGAAACAAGAAATATCAGGCCACAAAAATGCTTCGCAGACCGCAAGATATAACCGCAAAATATCTGTTGTTCCGGTCGTTGGGGGGCAGTAATGCCCTCTTTTTATGGCGAAGCTGAATGGCGAAACAATGGTGAACATTGAGTACAAAAACAAAAAAACCACCCGTAGGTGGTTTCACGACACTGCTTATTGCTTTGATTATTCTATTCTTTCCCATGGTACCCGGAGTGGGACTTGAACCCACACAGCGCGAACGCCGAGGGATTTTAAATCCCTTGTGTCTACCGATTCCACCATCCGGGCTCGGGAAGAAATTGGAGGCGCGTTCCGGAGTCGAACCGGACTAGACGGATTTGCAATCCGCTACATAACCGCTTTGCTAACGCGCCGAAATCTTCTGGCTTTACAGCCGACATCCGCTATTGCCGATGTCTTTAAATTGGAGCGGGAAACGAGACTCGAACTCGCGACCCCGACCTTGGCAAGGTCGTGCTCTACCAACTGAGCTATTCCCGCATCACCAAGTAAGTTTGTTAATCACTTGATTTTGTTATCGTCTGGCAATCAGTGCTGCCGTTCGATGCGTTGCATTCTACTTACCTGACGCAATGAGTCAACGATATTTTTCACCACTGACGATCGTTTGCTGAAATTTGCGCCGAAACGATCACTGTTCAAGCAAATCTCCCCATGCAGCGCTCAAATACTGGAACATTGACCACAAAGTCAGTATCGCGGCGACGAAGAAAAGTGCGATCCCGGCGTACTCTACCCAGATATTTGGACGCCACAGCAACCATGCGAGCGCGGCCATTTGCGAAGTGGTTTTCACTTTACCGATCCAGGACACAGCCACACTGCTGCGTTTACCCAGCTCGGCCATCCATTCACGCAGCGCAGAGATAATTATTTCACGCGC
Organism: Citrobacter sp. Ce129; assembly: GCF_030334545.1. Lineage (NCBI taxonomy): Bacteria > Pseudomonadati > Pseudomonadota > Gammaproteobacteria > Enterobacterales > Enterobacteriaceae > Citrobacter > Citrobacter sp. Ce129. The sequence goes on along the minus strand of NZ_JAOWDS010000049.1, from coordinate 10,670 downwards.
AATCATCGTGGCGGCAGGCAGCGTCACCCACCAGCTGTGATAGTGTTCGGTCACCAACACCATCGCGATAGCCACCAGCACTTTATCAGCAACCGGATCGAGGAAGGCACCAAAACGGGTGCTTTGGTTCCAGCGACGTGCCAGAAAACCGTCAAACCAGTCGGTGACCGCCGCAATACAGAAGATCAGCGCACAAACGAAGGGAGCCCAGGTGAATGGCAGATAAAAAGCCAATACAAAGAATGGGATCAGGATGACGCGAAACAGCGTGAGCAACGTAGGGATATTAAATTGCATATGACGGATAACTATCTGTTGTCAGTGAAATTACCCCTATGTTGCTACAGAGGGCCTAATGTTTCAACGAGTAGAAGATCTTTTCTGCCAGAGCTTGCGAAATACCCGGCACTTTTGCAATTTCTTCGATACTCGCGTTACGAAGACCTTGCAAACCGCCCATATATTTCAACAACATCTGCCGACGCTTTGGACCAACGCCTTCAATGGTCTCAAGCGTACTGGTACTTTTCACCTTCGCCCGTTTTTTACGGTGCCCGCTAATCGCATGATCGTGAGATTCATCGCGGATATGCTGGATAACGTGCAATGCAGGCGAATCAGGCGGCAGGCTAAAGCCCTCACCTTCCGGCTCAAAGAACAGCGTTTCCAGGCCGGCTTTACGATCGGCCCCTTTTGCCACCCCCAACAAGAGTGGGTGCTGTTTGTCCCAGGGAACATCCAGCTCCGCAAAAACGGCTTTCGCCTGCCCTAACTGACCTTTACCGCCGTCGATCAATATGACGTCCGGAATCTTACTTTCTTCAATCGCCTTACCGTAACGCCGACGCAGAACCTGATTCATGGCAGCATAATCGTCACCCGGCGTAATGCCGGTGATGTTATAGCGGCGATATTCTGCACGCAGCGGGCCATTGGCATCGAATACCACACAGGAGGCTACCGTCTGCTCGCCCATCGTGTGGCTGATATCAAAACATTCCATGCGTTTTACTGCCGGTAGCTTAAGTACCGATGCCAGCGCCGTCAGACGTTGGGTAATGGTCGACTGCTGGGAAAGCTTCGTGGTTAACGCCACCGCCGCGTTGGTTCGCGCCAGCTTCAGATAACGAGCGCGATCGCCTCGCGGTTTCGTCTGAACGTTAACCTTCCGCCCGGCCAGCTCAGACAAAGAATCCGCCAGCAGGGTTTTATCGCTAAGATTAAAATCGAGCAGGATCTCACCGGGTAAGGTGCGCATCTGGCTTCCCTGCAAATAGAACTGTCCGACGAAGGTTTCGACGACCTCACCGAGTTCTGTTCCACTCGGTACTTTCGGGAAATAGCTGCGACTGCCTAACACTTTCCCCTGGCGAATGAACAGAACGTGCACACAGGCCATGCCAGCGTCAAACGCCACGCCGATGACGTCCAGATCGTCTCCGGTATTTGAGACAAACTGTTTTTCAGTCACGCGGCGTACGGCCTGAATTTGATCACGAATGCGGGCAGCCTCTTCAAATTCGAGATTTTGGCTGGCCTTTTCCATCCGGGCGATCAGTTGCGTTAATACCTGATCGTCTTTCCCGGACAGGAACAGACGAACGTAATCAACCTGCTGCGCATACTCTTCTTCACTCACCAGACCCGCGACACACGGACCGAGGCAGCGACCAATCTGATATTGCAGACAAGGACGCGAGCGATTGCGATAAACACTGTTTTCGCACTGACGTATAGGGAAGATTTTCTGCAGCAGCGCCAGCGTCTCACGTACAGCATAACCGTTAGGGAACGGTCCAAAGTACTCGCCTTTGGCATGCTTAGCCCCACGATGCATCGCCAGGCGAGGATGGGTATCGCCGCTGAGGAAAATAAAAGGATAGGATTTATCGTCGCGCAGCAAAACGTTGTAGCGCGGCTGATACAGCTTGATGTAGTTGTGCTCAAGCAGTAACGCTTCGGTTTCGGTGTGCGTTACCGTGACATCAATCTGCTGTATTTGCGCGACCAGCGCTTCGGTCTTACGCGACGCGAGGTTGCTACGGAAGTAGCTGGAAAGCCTTTTTTTTAGGTCTTTCGCTTTCCCGACGTAGATGACTGTCCCGGCGATATCATACATACGATACACGCCGGGCTGACTGGTCACGGTTTTCAGGAACGCTTTGGCATCAAACTGATCGGTCACTGGCTTGTTAATGTCTCCGCATTACACAGGCCATGGCGAATTGCCAGATGAGTCAGCTCAACATCGCCGTGAATGTTTAATTTACTGAACATTCGATAGCGATAGCTGTTCACCGTTTTAGGACTAAGATTCAGCTGTTCTGAGATCTCATTGACCTTCTGACCTTTGGTGATCATCAGCATAATCTGCAACTCACGTTCAGACAAACTGGCAAACGGTGTTTCCGTTTTCTCAGGCTCAATCTGGCTGAGCGCCATCTGCTGAGCGATATCGGAGGCAATATATCGTTGGCCGGAAAAAACCGAACGAATCGCACTCACAACTTCCTGGGGGGCGGCTCCCTTGCTGAGATAGCCCGCAGCTCCTGCCTGCATGACTTTAGCAGGCAACGGGTTTTCGGTATGGACAGTCAGCATGATCACTTTAATGTCAGCCGTTGAACGCGCAATTTTTCGCGTTGCCTCAAGGCCACCAATACCGGGCATATTCATGTCCATCAGCACGACGTCAACGGAATTTGAGCGACACCATTTTACCGCATCTTCACCGCAGCACGCCTCACCGACAACTTTAATGCCTTTTATATCTTCAAGAATGCGTCGTATCCCTGCGCGCACCAGTTCGTGGTCATCAACAAGAAAAACGTTGATCAAAGGAATATCTCCAGAATAGGGATAACGCTACCGATAGTTAATCGGTCCTATGTTAACGGGTTTTATCTCAACTTTGAAATGTAAAAAGCGCCCGACTTTCGATTTTGCTCTCGTTTTTGGAAATTAGATTGTACGACGGGTGGAAACATTCAGTACTGGCAACCTTCGGCCACGGTTATATCTGCATAGCTGTTTCATAATAGTGACAAAAAAATCATATTCCTTCGCTGAATGCGAACCAGGCAGTTAAAGTTGTAACAATAATTAACGAAGAAAATACTCGAAATAAACATCAAGTGGAGAAAATATATGCAGTGCAACATGTTGTTTATTTTAATGTCACCCACTTTTGTTTGCGCAAAAAACAACCACTGATATTTTTAGCCTCGCTTATGGTATACTCCGCCGCCTTAAGATTTCACATCGCACTTTTTCATTGAAACATAACGAGGAAAATAAATGAGTACGCCTGACTTTTCCACTGCTGAGAATAACCAGGAACTGGCCAATGAAGTCACCTGCCTGAAAGCCATGTTAACGCTGATGCTGCAGGCAATGGGTCAAGCTGATGCAGGACGCGTGATTCTTAAAATGGAAAAACAGATCGCACAGATTGAAGATCAATCACAGGCTGCGGTATTTTCCAGCACTGTTAAGCAAATTAAACAGGCCTACCGCCAGTAATAAGAAACCGGCTGAAAGCATCGCTATCAGCCGGTTCTGCGTCTGACACTCAGAACGATAATTTATTCAGATAAGCCCGGTCGCAGCGGCGTAACAGGCAATCTGCGTTTTGTTTGGCGCATTGAATTTCTTTTGCATATTCTTCTGGTGAAAGTTAACAGTATTTTCAGAAATCGAGAGAATTATTGCTATTTCTGAAGATGTTTTGCCCTCAGCGGTCCATTTCAATATTTCTTTTTCCCGCTTGCTAAAGCGCATCTCTGGCGCCATGACCATATCATCTTCCAGTCGCGTCAGAACGGATAAACTTTCCCGCACCAAAAGCTGCATCCTGAGCTCCACTTCATCATTCGCAAAGCGACTATTGCGGATACTTGCACGTGACACCGATAAAAACCCCAACGCTCGATTAGGTAACATTAAGCATTGCGTCATCCCTTTACGTAAACCATGATTGCGCGCGGCATCCCACAGGGGCTGCGCATCGCGAAATAAGGTGTCGTTCCAGGGTAAATGCCCCTGACTGAAGTTTTCAGGCTTCAGCACCGGATCAATCGCGAAATAATTCTCGGACTGATAATGCGCCACCCAGGCTTTGGGATACGTCGTGTGAAGTGATGTTTTGGGCCGGGTAAAAGGTACGGGATGACGAACACAGAGCGCGTAAAAATCGAACTCTAAGTGCTGCGTCTGTTGCTGTAATTCATTATAGACATCCTCTGCCGTCGCCATTTCCTGAAAGCGTAACAGCATGCTCCGTCGCCAGGTGAAGAAATCATGATCCTGCATACTAAGTGGTATTGCCCCTGAGATTGATAATCATCCAAACATATGAAACAAGCTAACACATAAATGTATTTTATATATGCAAATTATCGGACAAAGGAACAATTACTTGAGCGTTACTCAACGGCGAGAGGAAGTAACAGAATCGGGGGTTGATAATAAAGCAATATTTATAAATAGTTATGCGAGCAGTACTCACCCAAAAACATTATCGGTGAGTACTGTATGCACAATTTATTGCATCAGAAACTTTTCAAGAAACTGACGGGTTCGTGGCTGTTGCGGATGCGTGAACAGGGATTTAGCGGGGCCCTGCTCCACGATCCTGCCTTGATCCATAAATATCGCCCGGTCGGCCACATCGCGGGCAAAGCTCATTTCATGCGTCACAATCACCATGGTGCGTTTTTCCTGCGCCAGTTGACGGATGGTATTAAGTACCTCGCCAACCAGTTCAGGATCGAGCGCAGAAGTCGGCTCATCGAAAAGAATAACCTCAGGTCGCATCGCCAGTGCCCGGGCAATAGCCACGCGCTGCTGCTGCCCACCGGACAAACGCCGCGGATAGCTGGTTTCTTTACCTGCCAGGCCAACCTTCGCCAGCAGTTCGCGCGCACGTGCTGTCGCTTCGGCTTTCGGCTCGCCCTTAACAATCACCGGGCCTTCAATAATGTTTTCCAGCACCGTACGATGTGGGAACAAATTAAAGTTCTGAAACACAAACCCCACGTGCTGGCGCAACTGACGAATCAGGCCTTTTTGCTGAGTTAACGAACGTGCGGTATCAATGGTAATCTCACCCACTTTAATGGTGCCCGCCTCCGGTTGCTCCAGCAAATTAATGCTACGCAACAGCGTGGTTTTGCCGGAACCGCTCGGCCCGATAATCGCCACGACCTCACCGGGTTTAACGTCGAGATCGATCCCATGTAACACCGTTTGCCCATGGAATTTTTTGACCAGGTTTCTGACTTCGATAGCACTCATTTCGGCTCTCTCTCCTGGCGGTTCAGTTGTTCTTCAAAATAGTTTTGCAGTGCGGAAAGCACCGTCGCCATCACCCAGTAAATCAACGAGGCCGCCAGATACATTGTGAACACTTCCAGAGTACGCGAGGTAATCAGCTGCGCCTGGCGGAACAGTTCCGGTACCTGAATAGTGGCAGCCAGAGAGGTGTCCTTCACCAGGCTAATAAAGCTGTTGCTCAGCGGCGGGAGCGCAACCCGCGCGGCCTGCGGCAGGATCGCCCGGCGCATGGTTTGCCATCTCGTCATGCCAATACTGGCGCCCGCCTCCCACTGCCCTTTGTCGATGGAAGAGATTGCCGCACGCAGGGTTTCCGCAGCGTAGGCTGCCGTATTAAGCGACAAGCCAATCATCGCCGCCGGGATGGGATCCAGCTCAATACCAAACTGCGGCAGACCGTAATAGATCATGAACAGTTGGGCAATCAACGGCGTTCCGCGAAAGATTGAGATATAAAAGCGCGCCAGCCAGCGCACAGGCAACAGCGGCGACAGACGCATCAGCGCCAGGATAAACCCCAGCACGAGGCCAAAGAACATCCCGCCGATGCTCAGTTGCAGCGTAAAAACCGCACCTTTGAGCAGGTACGGCAGAGAATCAATCACCAGTTGGATACTTTCATGCATTAGCGTTTTTCTACCTGGTCGTTACACGTGAGGATGGTAGGCAAACAGCGCAGGCGCCCCACCAGTATGAATAAAGAGAATTGGCCCTTCATCTTTGAAGCGTTTCTGGCTGATGCCGTCAATCAGACCTGCCATCGCCTTGCCGGTATACACCGGATCCAACAAGATACCTTCCAGCCGTGCCAGCAGTTTTACCGCCTCCATGCCCTCTTCGTTTGGCGTACCGTAGCCCGGCGCAAAATAATCGTCCCATAGCAGGATATCCGCGGAGGCCGTCAGTTCCAGTTCTCGGGCAATATCCTGCTGCAGCGTAACAACTTTGGGTTTTTGATCCGCCACGCTGCGCGAGACAGTCACGCCGATAAGTTCGACGTCTGGCATCAATTGTTCCAGACCGACGGCCAGTCCGGCATGCGTTCCCGCACTGCCCGAGGCAACCACTACGGAAGAGAGCGCGACAGCGCCTTCACACTGTTGGGCTATTTCCAGCGCACTTTCCACATAACCCAGTGCGCCCAGCGCGTTAGAGCCCCCAACCGGGATCACATACGGGCGGAACCCTTGCGCTTCAATACGCGTCGCCAACTCCTGCAGTTGTGCATTCGGATCGGTCAGCGCATCGCACATTTCAATTTGCGTATTAAACAGATCCAGCAGCAGACGGTTGCCATTGGTGAGATAGTTTTCCGCAGTGGTGCCAATCGGATTTTCCAGCAGCGCCACACAGTGCAGACCGAGCTTAGCCGCTACCGCCGCCGTCTGGCGAACGTGGTTAGACTGAATCGCACCGGCGGTTATCAGCGTATCAGCGCCTTCACGCAACGCGTCTGCGGCGAGAAATTCCAGCTTACGCAGCTTATTGCCGCCCATGGCCATCGGCGTGACGTCATCGCGTTTGATGAAAATATCGCGCCCGAGGTAGTCGGAAAAGCGTGGAAGATATTCGAGCGGTGTTGGCGCGCCAATAAATTCCAGACGTGGAAAGCGCGTTAAGTTATGCAGCGGCATACAGCCTCCGGTATTCGTTGTTGTGATGTTCTTTTTATTATGCACGTTCAGGCGCAATGAAATAAAAAAAGGCGCTGTTAAAGGCGCCTTTTTTCATCGGATGACGATTATTTCGTCACATCCGCTCCAAACCATTTTTCAGACAGCGCTTTCAGCGTACCGTCTTTTTGCATTTCGGCAATGGCAGCATCAACCGCTTTCAGCAGATCTTCATTGCCTTTGCGCAGCGCCACGCCGGACTCCTGGCGGGAGAATGCTTCACCGGTAACGGCCAGCGTATCCTTGGTTTTTTTCACCAGGTCCAGTGCGGCCAGGCGGTCAACCAGAATGGCATCGATACGGCCTACGCGCAGATCCTGGTATTTGGTCGGATCATCATCATAGGTACGAATATCCACGCCCTGCACGTTCTGACGCAGCCACTCTTCATAGTTGGTACCCAGACCAACGCCGACTTTTTTACCTTTCAGATCGGCAGCAGTCTTAATAACGCCTTCATTGCCTTTCTTCACCAGCGCCTGAATACCAGACACAGTATACGGGGTAGAGAAATCGTATTTTTTCTTCCGTTCGTCAGAGATGGTCACCTGGTTGATGACCACGTCAATGCGTTTGGAATCAAGAGAGGCCAGCATACCGTCCCATTTGGTCGGCTTGAGCGAGGCTTTCACACCCAGATGTTTAGCCAGCTCCTCGGCAAATTCCACTTCAAAACCGGTCAGCTTGCCGTCATCGCCCTGAAAACTAAACGGGGGATAGGTCCCTTCCAGGCCCACCAGCAGCGTGCCGCGCTCTTTAACTTTATTTAACAGACCTTCATCCGCATAAGTCTTTACGCTCATTCCGGCGACAAGTGCAACAGCCATTACACCCATCAGAGCCTGACGTCCCAGAAGTGCTAATTTCATAGTTACCCCGAATATTGTCATTAGTGACTATCATTTATGACTACAGTGTAAAGCGTTTGCTGTGTTCCACAAACACCACTCTGTTACACCTTATTCGTTTTTAATATATATCAGAACTGGCTGTCCAGGAGGATTTCTGCATATGTCCTATATGGGTATGGGCTTTGAACTGCTCATACTTACGCAAGGCGATGCGGTAATTGTTGGTGCTGGTTTCCGGCAGCCACGGGGCAAGGTTTTCGTCGAGGAACCCTTCCTGCAGCAGGTCGTGAGAGATATTTTGTTCGGTCAGATGATTTCCGAGGCGGCGCAGGCGGACAACGTATTCGCGTACCGTGCCGTGGCTCATTTCTGTCTGCTCGAATAAAAATTGTTTGAAGCCAATAATGTCAAAAAAGTCGCTCTGCTCTTTGCAGTGCAAATCACCGCAAAAACGACATAGTGCCACCCACTCTTTTTTTTCCTGTTCCCACTCAGCTTCATTCAGCAAAGTGTCCAGTCGGGCGATGGCGATTTTATTCACAATTTGCCCGCGGCGAACCAATGTGATCCGGTCGAGCAGCTTAAAGCAATGGGCGCAATGCGTCTGGCTGTGTTTGAAATCTTTGAGGTAGCGGCTTAGAGGCCGTCTTTTTGATTGCTGCACCGTCATGAGAACTCCTGGTAGTCAATTCGTAATGCGGCATTGTTCAGGGGTAATAATGTACCCCTATAGCTTACCCAGCTTGGTGCGTAGACGTTTGATGGCCTGACTGTGCAACTGGCTGACCCGCGATTCCCCGACTTCCAGTACCGCGCCAATCTCTTTCAGATTCAGCTCTTCCTGGTAGTACAGCGTTAACACCAGCTTTTCGCGCTCCGGCAACGCCTCGATCGCGTCCATCACGCGCTGGCGGAGGTTACCCTCAAGTAGCTGTTGTAACGGGTTTTCCTGCTGATGTTCTTCCGTCACCAGCTCAATACTATCGCCATGCTCTTCCCGCCACTCGTCATAAGAGAAGAGCTGGCTGTTATTGGTATCAAGCAACATCTGACGATACTCTTGCACAGGAATAGCCAGACGCTCCGCCACTTCGGTTTCCGTCGCGTTACGCCCTAATTCCTGCTCCAGTTGTCCCATCGCCTGTGCCACTTCGCGAGCATTGCGCCGAACGCTACGCGGTACCCAGTCCCGGCTACGTAGTTCGTCCAGCATCGCTCCACGAATACGCTGCACTGCGTAAGTGGTAAATGCCGTTCCTTGCAAAGCGTCATATCGGTCAACTGCATTCAATAACCCGATGCCGCCCGCTTGTAGCAGGTCATCCAGTTCTACGCTCGCCGGCAAACGCACCTGAAGGCGCAATGCTTCGTGACGCACCAACGGTACATAACGCTGCCACAGCGAGTGTTTATCCATTACACCTTCAGCGGTATACAGTGAATTCACGATAAACAGCCCTGCGTTAAATGAGTTATCGGCATGATTATCCGTTTCTGCAGGGGTTTTAATCGGGTGAATAGTGGGTGAAATGGGGGGTTATTTAGGGGTTACGGGTAAAGCTAATTATAAAAAACCCCGCCGGAGCGGGGTTTGCGTAGTAAGCGTAAATTAACGCAGCAGAGACAGGACGTTCTGCGTGGTCTGGTTAGCCTGCGCCAGAACAGAAGTACCTGCCTGTTGCAGAATGTTTGCACGAGACATGTTGGACACTTCGGTCGCGTAGTCAGCATCTTCGATACGGCTACGTGCTTCAGACAGGTTGTTTACGGTGTTACCCAGGTTGGTGATGGTAGAGTTGAAACGGTTCTGTACCGCACCCAGGTCGGAACGCAGGTCAGCAACTTTCGCCAGCGCCGCGTCGATTTTAGCCAGCGGGCTGTCAGTTGTTGCAGTTGCAATTTCATTCACTTTAGGTTCAGTTTTGAAATTGTGATTTTTTACTTTATCAGCAAGATAATCCTTGCCGCCAACAGTTGCTATTTCTGTCTTGCCGTTGACACCGCCAAGTTGAACTGCAGCAGTTGCTGCCTTACCATCTTTATCTGTATACGCTACTTCTTTGATAGAGACTTCTTTGGTGGATTCATCGACTGAGGCAGCATAATATTTACCGCTTGCAGTTTTCAGCGCGTAACCGCCATCAATTGCTTTATCATTTTTATCAGTATAGGAAACCTTAACCAAGGTAGCTGATGTTGCTTCCGCATTGGAAACTCCACCTTTTTCCAGAGCAGCTTTTGCCGCAGTAAGATCAGGCGTTACTTTTTGTTGCACCTTACTAACAGCCTGGGCCCCTGCAGGAACTGTATCCGCGGTCTTGTCTTTCAGTGTTACTACGCCAGTTCCCGCAACAACATCAACTTCATATGTACCATTTACAGTATTATCTTTAACTGATGCCACATCTGCATAGTATTTATTGCTAGCTGCATCAAATTTAAAATTGGTAGCAGTTGCATCATCTACGGCCGCACCAAACTTACCCGCTCCCGCTGCATCAGCAGCAAAACCAGTAGTAACAAACGCCTGGGCAGTATCTTTATAGCCAAAATCTGCAGCAACGTCAGAAACATCATATTTTTTCTGTACGTTCAGTGAATCCAGCCCCAGGGTTTTGGAGTTGATTTCCTGCAGGTTGATATCGATGGTTTCGCCATCGTTGGCGCCGACCTGGATGGTCAGGGTGTTGTCTTTCGCCAGCACTTTCACGCCGTTGAACTGGGTCTGACCAGATACGCGGTCGATTTCGTTCAGACGCTGAGTGATTTCAGCCTGGATAGAGTCGAGGTCAGACTGGGAGTTGGTACCAGT
>NZ_JAOWDS010000048.1:0-110620 GCF_030334545.1 Citrobacter sp. Ce129 | reverse complement strand
GCGCTTGAAAAAGATAGTACGCTTCCGGTTTATGTTGCTTTTAAACAAGCCAAGAATAAAACAATAGCAAAAACATTACTGCATGCGGATTTTATACAGTTCGCGCCAGATTATGCTGATGATTATTTTGCTCCCAAGGTATGGGAAGTAGAGGAAGGAATGTTCTGCACTGTTGAAGGGCAGTTCTATACCGACCTCTTCACCGGTGACATTATCTGGAATGCTGAGAAAGGCGAACCAGAGCGCATCATCGTTGGGCCAGAGCTTGCTGGCGGAAATGAACAACTTAATGCTGACTCGACAGAAGACAAAATGAAACCAGTGAAAGAGCTGGATGTGCTGGCCCGCGCATACTGCCTTGCGGTGTTTGGTGCCATTGATGAAATCACCCCTTCTCAGTATGGCCAGTTAATCGACATGCTGAATGATGATGAATTTAGCCCTTTACGTGAACAGGCAGAGGGTCTTGCCAAAGAACCCCGCATTCTTGCCATGCTTCCTGAAAAACAGACCGAATGCCTGGCCTGGGTGCGTCAGAAGGCGCGCGACAATGCTAAATGGCCAGACTATAAAAACCTGTTTACCCAATGGGTTGATACCCCGCCCGATAAACGCGAGCCAATAAAGTGTGTTCAGAGTGGCACCAGGAGCAGTGACAAGCCAACCATGAGCGAACTTGCTACCAGACTGCGCTATCGCACAGCCATGGGAAAATTATCCCGATCCATGGATTTCGACGTGTGCAGCCCTCCAGTTAGCATTGAAATGCGCATCAATACCATGCTGTGCAGTAAAAATGTCGAGATTGATGACTGGTGTGCGCCATTTTCACGAACACCGGGTATTCATGATTATCACCCGGCTTCCATCGTGGCCATCATCAAAACCGCTGATGAAAAACTTCATATTTACCCTGGCGAACTTCGCCAATACATCGATAGCTGCATTGCGGGTTTTGACTGCGTTAATCCACCACAACTGGTCATTGATATTGCTTGCGGCCGTACGTCTGCCCCGCTGCCACAAAAGAATGATGGAGCAAAATCTGATGGTAAAACCGAACAGACGTTACAGGACGAAAATTTACCACCAGCAGTCTGCCCGGCTCGCGCTGCAGAACTCGACAGGGAACTGGATGCAGCATTTGCCAATAGCACCTCAAATGAGGGCGAAAAAACGGAAGTGACCGAACAGGAAGACGACCGACCACTTCTGGATGATCATGAAATTGAGATTGCCCACGCGCTGAATGACCTGCTGTCCGGACGTACTGACATTATGGGCAAAGAAGAAGCAGAAGGCGTTGTGGCATGCACTGGTCATATGATCGCTGACGTTCTTCCTCTGCTAATCATCGATATCGCCACCACTGAATTTTGTCTGTCGCCCAATTTCAGCGATGAAGAAGTTCATGATGTCGCAACGACAATTCTTGATAGCTGGTCTGATGATGCTGCCGTACGTCAGAAAATCGCCCTCGATGCGATCGTAGAATATCGTCGCCCGGAACCGCCAAAACCGGTGGTGATGGATCCTCCCGTGGTTACCGTTAAGCCGAAAAAGGAACCAGAAACAGTATTTGCGCCAAAACCTACCCCGATGGCCCTCACCTACCGCCAGCAACTGACGCTCGCAGCACTGCAAGGGATGTGTGCAAACCCGGCATACCGCGGTGATTTTGACGAATTGCCGCACATGGCCGCAGCGTTGGCCGCTGGGGTTATAAGTGCGGAGGTGGAGCAGTGACAGAGAATTTAACCGGCGATGAAGCCCTGATCCGTTCTCTGCACCTCTGTGATGATGGATGTGACTGGACGTCCTGGCATTTATGGCGAATGGGAGAACGCAGGCGCATAAGTGAACATGTTTTCACGCGGCCACCAGTTCTACAGCGCGCTATACAGCCGAGCATGAAACTCAAGAAAAAACGGTGCCAAAAACGAAAGGCAAAACCAACTACTGATTTTTGATTATCAATATTCGCCAGCTGCAGCATGTACTGTTGTGGCTGGCGGCATCGGAGTTATGTATGTCGCAACTCATTTTCAGCGAAGAGTGGATGGTTGAAGCGCGACTAACAGAAAAGACCGGCTTGTCTGAAAGACAAATTAAAAGTTATCGGTTGAATTTGTGGATCGAAGGCGTGCATTTCAAACATCTGACAGCTCTCGGGGAAACTAACAATTCTAAAGGTCTGCTTTGGTACAACTATCCAAAGATTAACCAATTAGTACAGGAAGCATGATGGACTTTCCAACCGGCGTTGAGCTGCATAATGGAAAAATACGGATCACATTTACCTATCGCGGCAAACGTTGCCGCGAAGTCCTTCGGGGCTGGACGGTGAACAGCAGCAACATCAAAAAAGCTGGAAATCTTCGCGCGCTCATAACAAGTGAAATACAGTTCGGTAAGTTCGACTATGCGAAACGTTTCCCGGAATCCAAAGCACTTAAGAAGTTCATCACAACCAAAAAAATCACCACGTTTAAAGAGTTGAGTGATTTTTTTACAGACACCAAAGCCTTAGAGGTATCTGGTGCAACACTGCTCTCGCTTACTTCGGTCGTAAATACGTTACTGCGTATAATCGGAGAAAATACCCGTCTGGTAGATATTGAGCATTCCGACATTTTGCATTACCGAAAGGAGTTATTGATCGGGACAATTATTAACCCGGCAATGCCGAATCTGGCCAGGCAGGGCCGCGCGCCCTCAACAGTCAATAAACAGATGGCAGTTTTATCAGAAATGCTTAAGCTCGCAAACCGAAGCCAGTTTATATTGCATGCTCCTTATGAAGGAGTGTCGCGACTCAAGTTATCTAAAAATGATCCCGACCCACTTTTACTTCATGAGTACCAGGCACTGATAGCCGCCCTTCCCCGTAGCCAGGCATTAATCATCATTGTTGCCGTACATACGGGGATGAGGCCGGGCGAGATATGCGCCCTGGCATGGGAAGATATTGATTTGGTAAAAGGTGAAATCCACGTATCCAGAAGTTTGACGAATAAGCGAGTATTTGTGCCTCCTAAGACAGATGCCGGAATAAGGACGATAACGTTGCTTAGACCTGCTCTGGATGCACTGAAGGAACAATACGAAATCACCGGCGCTAATCCGAAGCAAGAAATTCGATTTCACCATCGGGAGATCGGAAAAACTGAGCAGCAATCTCTTCGCTTCGTTTTTTCACCGACAGCATATTCGTCAAAAAAAGGCAGTTACTTCTCCAAGAACTCGATTGCCTATGGCTGGAAGCGAGGCACTAAACTTGCAAATATCCGCGAAAGGAATCCTTATCAGTCACGGCATACCTACGCATGCTGGACGTTGATGGCCGGAGCGAACCCGTCATTCATAGCGAGTCAGATGGGACATGAAGATGCGCGCATGGTGTACGAGGTTTACTCCAAGTGGATTGGCGACATGAACCAGGATCAGGTCAACATGCTGAACAATCAGATGCCAACAGCACTGCCCCCAGGGCGCCCCCACGGGCAGGGGAGCATGAGAAAAGTTATTTAATTTCATAGCGCTGCTTTCAATCCACATAATCAGCGTTAAACTATTCATACCGTTATTTTAGGGAGAAAAGATGATGCGCGTATTGGTCGTCGAGGATAATGCTTTATTACGCCACCACCTCAAGGTTCAGTTACAGGATTTAGGGCATCAGGTGGATGATGCAGAAGATGCGAAGGAAGCGGACTATTATCTGAATGAACATTTGCCGGATATCGCGATCGTTGATTTAGGACTCCCCGATGAAGACGGTTTATCCTTGATCCGCCGCTGGCGCAGTAATGAAGTTTCGCTGCCGATTCTGGTGTTAACCGCGCGTGAAGGCTGGCAGGACAAGGTGGAAGTACTCAGCGCCGGCGCTGATGATTACGTCACCAAACCGTTTCACATTGAAGAAGTGGCTGCGCGCATGCAGGCACTGATGCGTCGCAACAGCGGTCTGGCATCGCAAATTATCTCCCTTCCGCCTTTTCAGGTGGACCTCTCTCGCCGCGAGTTATCCGTCAATGATGAAGTTATCAAGCTCACGGCGTTTGAATACACCATTATGGAAACGCTCATCCGTAATAATGGCAAAGTGGTGAGTAAAGATTCGCTCATGCTGCAGCTTTATCCGGATGCCGAGCTGCGTGAAAGTCACACCATTGATGTTTTGATGGGCCGTTTGCGTAAAAAAATTCAGGCGCAATACCCGGATGATGTCATCACCACCGTGCGTGGCCAGGGATATCTTTTTGAACTGCGCTAATGAATAAATTATTGCGTCATTTTTTTCCATTATCGCTGCGGTTGCGCTTTTTACTGGCAACCGCAGGCGTGGTGTTGGTGCTTTCGCTGGCCTACGGCATGGTTGCCCTGGTGGGCTATAGCGTCAGCTTTGATAAGACAACATTCCGCCTGCTACGGGGAGAAAGTAATCTGTTCTATACCCTGGCAAAGTGGGAGAACGGCAAGATAAACATCGAGCTGCCTGAGAATCTCGATATGCAAAGCCCAACAATGTCACTGATCTATAACGAAAGTGGTGAGTTGTTGTGGGCGCAGCGCAATGTTCCCTGGCTGACGCAAAGTATCCAACCGGACTGGCTAAAAACGAACGGCTTTCATGAAATTGAAGCCAATGTAGACGCCACCAGCACCTTACTGGGCGAAGATCACTCTGCTCAGCAGCAGTTAAAAGAAGTCAGAGAAGATGACGACGATGCCGAAATGACCCACTCGGTAGCAGTGAACGTCTATCCCGCCACCGCCAGAATGCCGCAACTGACTATTGTGGTTGTCGACACCATTCCTATTGAGCTAAAACGCTCGTATATGGTCTGGAGCTGGTTTATTTATGTGCTGGTCGCCAATCTGTTGCTGGTCATTCCGCTGTTATGGGTGGCCGCCTGGTGGAGCCTACGACCTATTGAATCGCTGGCGCGTGAAGTCCGTGAACTTGAGGAACATCATCGTGAGATGCTAAACCCCGCCACGACACGCGAACTGACCAGCCTGGTCCGCAATCTTAATCGGCTTTTAAAAAGCGAACGCGAGCGCTACGACAAATACCGCACCACGTTAACGGACCTCACCCACAGCCTGAAAACACCGCTGGCAGTTTTGCAAAGCACGCTCCGCTCAATGCGTAATGAAAAAATGAACGTGAGCGATGCAGAACCCATTATGCTGGAACAAATCAGCCGTATTTCGCAGCAGATAGGCTATTACCTGCATCGCGCCAGTATGCGTGGCAGCAGCGCCCTGCTCAGCCGCGAACTGCATCCGGTCGCGCCGTTACTGGATAAACTCACCTCGGCACTGAATAAAGTGTATCAGCGTAAAGGCGTTAACATTAATCTCGATATCTCACCCGAAATCAGTTTTGTGGGCGAGCAGAACGACTTTGTCGAAGTAATGGGTAACGTGCTGGATAACGCCTGTAAATACTGTCTGGAGTTTGTCGAGATTTCAGCGCAACTGTCCGAGGATCAACTGCATATTCTGGTTGAAGATGATGGCCCCGGTATTCCGCAAAGCAAACGGGAAGTGGTGTTTGACCGTGGACAACGCGTAGATACGCTACGTCCCGGACAAGGCGTCGGCCTGGCGGTGGCGAGAGAAATCACCGAGCAGTATGACGGACAGATTATTGCTGGCGACAGCCTGCTGGGTGGCGCGCGTATGGAAGTTATTTTTGGCCGTCAGCAGCCGGGTCAGAAAGACGAGTAATCGTCGCATGTAATAAATATGTACTGACTTCACGCTTGAGGTTAAGTATCCGTTATAATCGGTTGCAGATACCAGCCTGCGGGATGCTCATTATGGAATACCAACTCACACTTAACTGGCCCGATTTTCTTGAACGTCACTGGCAGAAACGCCCGGTGGTCTTAAAACGCGGGTTTAACAACTTTATTGATCCACTCTCTCCTGACGAACTGGCTGGACTGGCAATGGAAAGCGAAGTCGACAGCCGACTCGTCAGCCACCAGGACGGTAAATGGCAGGTGAGCCACGGTCCGTTCGAAAGCTATGATCATCTCGGCGAGAACAACTGGTCATTATTAGTGCAGGCGGTCAATCACTGGCATGAGCCAACCGCCGCGCTGATGCGCCCGTTTCGCGAACTGCCGGACTGGCGCATCGACGATCTGATGATCTCCTTCTCCGTACCCGGCGGCGGCGTTGGCCCACACCTGGATCAGTACGATGTGTTTATCATTCAGGGAACCGGACGTCGTCGCTGGCGCGTGGGCGAAAAACTGCAGTTGAAGCAGCACTGCCCTCATCCGGACCTGCTGCAGGTCGACCCGTTTGAAGCCATCATTGATGAAGAGCTGGAACCCGGCGATATCCTGTATATTCCACCAGGATTCCCGCACGAAGGCTATGCGCTGGAAAATGCGATGAACTATTCGGTCGGTTTTCGCGCGCCAAACACTCGCGAGCTGATCAGCGGATTCGCCGATTACGTTTTGCAACGTGAATTGGGCAGCACGTATTACAGCGATCCTGACCTGCCGCCGCGCGATCACCCGGCTGACGTTCTGCCGCAGGAGATGGACAAGCTGCGCGAAATGATGCTCGGTCTGATTAATCAGCCGGAACATTTCCAGCAGTGGTTTGGCGAGTTTATCTCTCAGTCTCGTCATGAGCTGGATATTGCTCCGCCGGAGCCACCCTATCAGCCAGACGAAATTTACGATGCCCTGAAGCAAGGGGATGTATTAGTGCGTCTGGGTGGGTTGCGCGTATTGCGTATTGGCGACGACGTCTACGCCAACGGTGAGAAAATTGATTCGCCGCATCGTCCTGCCCTGGAAGCGCTGGCCAGCCATATTGTGCTGACAGCTGAGAATTTTGAGGATGCGCTGGAAGATCCGTCTTTCCTTGCCATGCTTGCCGCGCTGGTCAACAGCGGGTACTGGTTCTTCGAAGGATAATGCGGACAGTGCCTGATGCGACGCTACGCGTCTTATCAGGCCTACTGGAGAGCAATATTCCAGGCCGGATGGCGCTCCGCTTATCCGGCCTCTGTCAATAAATTTACTGCTGCTTCGCGGTGAGCTGCGCAATACGCACAATCACCTGCACCGCCTTTTCCATTCCTTCCAGGGTTACAAACTCATGCTTACCATGATAGTTATAGCCGCCGGTGAACAGATTCGGACACGGTAACCCCATGAATGACAGCTGCGCGCCGTCAGTGCCGCCACGAATGGGTTTCAGCACCGGTTCAATATCGCAATCGCGCATCGCCTTTTGGGCGATATCCAGAACGTGTGGATGCTCAATCACTTTTTCGCGCATATTGTAGTAGCTGTCTTCAATCACCAGTTCGATATAGCAGTCCGGGTGTAATCCTTTGCCGACCTTTTTGGCAATATCCATGATCTTGCGTTTACGCGCTTCAAACTGCTTGCGGTCAAAATCACGGATGATGTAGTGCATATCCGCCCGATCAACCGTCCCTTTCATGCTCGCCAGGTGATAGAAGCCTTCGTAGCCTTCCGTCGTCTCCGGGCTTTCGTCTGCCGGAACTTCCGCATGAATACGCGCCGCCAGCGACAGCGCATTCACCATCACCCCTTTTGCGGTACCGGGATGCACATTGTTGCCGACAATTTTTATATTAACCGACGCGGCGTTGAAGTTTTCAAACTCCAGCTCCCCTACGCCACCGCCATCAACGGTGTAGGCCCACTGCGCATCGAATGCCGCAACGTCAAAATGCTTCGCCCCTTTGCCGACCTCTTCGTCTGGCGTAAAGGCCACGCGGATATCACCGTGCGGAATATCTTTTTGGATAAGCACAGCCAACGCGGTCATGATTTCCGCCACACCTGCTTTATCATCTGCGCCCAGCAGGGTTTTACCGTCTGTGGTGATCAGCGTCTGGCCCAGAAGTTGATGCAGTACCGGAAACATCACCGGCGACAAAACTTCATCACCAATGCCTAACGCAATATCGCCGCCGCGATAGTTTTCAACGATTTGCGGATTAACGTTTTTACCGCTGAAATCCGGTGAGGTATCCACATGGGAAATAAAGCCGATCGCGGGAATATTGCCAGCAACGTTAGCGGGCAGCGTCGCCATCAGCGTCCCCTTTTCGCTCAGTGAAATATTAACCAGCCCCATCTCTTCGAGCTGTTGTTTGAGCAGTTGTAATAACTTCCACTGTCCTTCGGTGCTGGGTACCTGCCGCACGCCCGATTTTGATTGGGTGTCCAGCGACACGTAGTGTAAAAAACGCTCAAGTAGTTTATCCATGCAGTCACCCTCACTTTTTGTGACAACATTATCAATAAGCAACAAAAGACAAATATTGCGTCAGGTCACTTTTATCCCCGCAAATGAGAATATTTCGCCCTGACATCCCCTCTGACTATAGGGCTAAGTCAGTAATTAGCAACAAGGATTGGCGATTACCATGGTTTGCCGTAGAATAACGGCCCTCATTAAGAGTCATCAAGGTGGTTAACCACAAACCCCGCATCGGTCAGCCATCCGTTGCGTTTACATGGGACAGAGTAAAAAATTGAATAAACAACCGCGTTCGCTTTCTCCACTGGTGCAATTAGCGGGAATTCGCAAAAGTTTCGATGGCAAAGAGGTGATTTCCAGCCTGGATTTGACCATCAATAATGGCGAGTTTCTCACGCTGCTCGGCCCCTCTGGCTGCGGTAAAACAACCGTTCTTCGCCTGATAGCCGGCCTGGAAACAGTTGATTCCGGTCATATTATGTTGGACAACCAGGACATCACTCACGTTCCTGCGGAAAACCGCTACGTGAACACCGTCTTCCAAAGCTATGCCTTATTTCCCCACATGACCGTGTTTGAGAATGTGGCTTTTGGCTTACGCATGCAAAAAACGCCCGCAGCCGACATTTCTCCCCGCGTTACCGAAGCTCTACGTATGGTGCAACTGGAAGAGTTCGCCCAGCGAAAACCGCATCAACTCTCCGGCGGACAGCAGCAGCGCGTAGCGATTGCCCGAGCTGTGGTCAACAAACCCCGCTTACTCCTGTTAGATGAATCCCTCTCTGCGCTGGACTACAAACTGCGTAAGCAGATGCAGAACGAACTGAAAGCGCTGCAGCGTAAGCTGGGTATCACTTTTGTCTTTGTCACACACGATCAGGAAGAAGCGCTGACCATGTCAGATCGCATCGTGGTGATGCGCGATGGTAAGATTGAGCAGGACGGTACGCCGCGCGAAATCTACGAAGAGCCGAAAAATCTGTTCGTCGCCGGATTTATCGGCGAGATCAATATGTTTAACGCCACGGTGATAGAACGTCTGGACGAACAGCGTGTTCGTGCTAACGTTGAAGGCCGCGAGTGCAATATTTATGTTAACTTTGCGGTGATTCCCGGGCAGAAGCTGCACGTTCTGTTACGACCTGAAGACTTGCGCGTTGATGAAATCAACGATGATAATCATATCGAAGGCTTGATCGGCTACGTGCGTGAACGCAACTACAAAGGCATGACGCTGGAGTCGGTTGTGGAACTGGAAAATGGCAAGATGGTGATGGTCAGTGAATTCTTCAACGAAGACGACCCTGACTTTGACCACTCTCTCGACCAGAAAATGGCGATTAACTGGGTAGAAAGCTGGGAGGTCGTACTGGCTGATGAAGAACACAAGTAAATTCCAGAGTGTGGTGATTGTCACCATTGTCGGTTGGCTTGTGTTATTTGTCTTTCTGCCCAACCTGATGATCATCGGCACCAGCTTTTTGACCCGCGACGACGCCAATTTCGTCAAAATGGTCTTTACGCTGGAAAACTATACGCGCCTGCTCGATCCGCTCTATTTTGAGGTGCTGGTTCACTCCCTCAATATGGCGCTGATTGCCACGTTCGCCTGTCTGGTTCTCGGTTATCCGTTTGCCTGGTTTTTGGTGAAACTGCCGGAAAAAGTGCGCCCATTGCTGCTGTTCCTGCTGATTGTTCCGTTCTGGACCAACTCGCTTATTCGCATCTACGGACTCAAAATTTTTCTCAGCACCAAAGGCTATCTCAACGAGTTTCTGTTGTGGCTTGGCGTTATTGATACTCCCATTCGCATCATGTTTACCCCCAGCGCAGTGATTATCGGGCTGGTGTACATTCTGCTGCCGTTTATGGTGATGCCGCTCTATTCCAGCATTGAAAAGCTCGATAAACCGCTGCTGGAAGCCGCACGCGATTTAGGCGCCAGTAAACTTCAGACTTTTACCCGCATCATTATTCCGTTGACGATGCCGGGGATTATCGCCGGATGCCTGCTGGTTATGCTGCCCGCAATGGGCCTGTTTTACGTTTCCGACCTAATGGGCGGAGCAAAAAACTTGCTGATTGGCAACGTGATTAAAGTTCAGTTCCTGAACATCCGCGACTGGCCGTTCGGTGCCGCCACCAGTATTACCCTAACCATCGTGATGGGTCTGATGCTGCTGATCTACTGGCGCGCCTCCCGCTTGCTGAACAAGAAGGTGGAACTCGAATGATCGGTCGACTGCTTCGCGGCGGTTTTATGACCGCTATCTACGCGTATCTGTATATTCCAATCATTATCTTGATTGTGAACTCCTTTAACAGCTCGCGCTTTGGTATCAACTGGCAGGGTTTCACCACCAAATGGTACGGCCTGCTGATGAATAACGACAGTCTGCTGCAGGCGGCGCAGCACTCGCTGACGATGGCGGTGCTCTCCGCCACGTTCGCCACGCTGATCGGCTCACTTACAGCGGTCGCACTGTACCGCTACCGCTTTCGCGGCAAGCCGTTTGTCAGCGGCATGCTGTTCGTGGTGATGATGTCGCCGGATATCGTGATGGCGATTTCTTTACTGGTGCTGTTTATGCTGATCGGTATTCAGCTCGGTTTCTGGTCGCTGCTGTTCTCGCATATCACTTTTTGTCTGCCTTTTGTGGTGGTGACGGTTTACTCACGCCTGAAAGGTTTTGATGTACGCATGCTTGAGGCGGCCAAAGATCTCGGCGCCAGTGAAGTGACTATTCTGCGCAAGATCATACTACCACTGGCTATGCCTGCCGTAGCTGCAGGCTGGCTACTGAGCTTTACGTTGTCGATGGATGATGTCGTCGTTTCGTCCTTCGTTACCGGGCCGGGTTATGAAATTCTGCCATTAAAAATCTACTCGATGGTTAAGGTCGGCGTATCACCAGAGGTGAACGCGCTGGCGACCATTTTGTTGGTTCTGTCGCTGGTTATGGTGATCGCCAGCCAGCTTATTGCACGTGATAAAACCAAGGGCCGCTAAGGCCCTTAATTCAGGGGACGTTAAATGATGAAAAAATGGTCACGCCACCTGCTCGCGGCGGGTGCTCTGGCACTGGGCATGAGCGCCGCTCACGCGAATGACAACAACACGCTCTATTTCTATAACTGGACTGAGTACGTGCCGCCAGGGCTGCTGGAGCAGTTCACCAAAGAGACCGGCATTAAGGTTATCTATTCGACCTACGAGTCGAATGAAACCATGTACGCCAAGCTCAAAACCTATAAAGACGGTGCGTACGATCTGGTGGTTCCGTCTACCTATTACGTCGATAAAATGCGTAAAGAAGGCATGATCCAGAAGATCGACAAGTCGACGTTAACCAACTTCCACAACCTCGACCCGGAAATGCTCAATAAGCCGTTTGACCCGAACAATGACTACTCCATCCCGTATATCTGGGGTGCAACGGCCATTGGCGTTAACAGCGATGCCATCGACCCGAAAACCGTAACCAGTTGGGCCGATCTGTGGAAACCGGAGTACAAAGGCAGCCTGTTATTAACGGATGATGCGCGTGAAGTGTTCCAGATGGCGCTGCGCAAACTGGGATATTCCGGCAATACCACCGACCCTAAAGAGATTGAAGCCGCCTATAACGAGTTGAAGAAGCTGATGCCTAACGTCGCGGCGTTTAACTCTGACAACCCGGCCAACCCGTATATGGAAGGCGAAGTTAATCTGGGAATGGTGTGGAACGGCTCCGCGTATGTGGCGCGCCAGGCGGGTACTCCACTGGAAGTGGTATGGCCAAAAGAAGGTGGCATTTTCTGGATGGACAGCCTTTCTATACCGGCTAACGCCAAAAATAAAGAAGGTGCGCTGAAGCTGATTAACTTCCTGCTGCGCCCGGACGTGGCGAAAGAAGTTGCGGAAACTATTGGTTATCCGACACCAAACCTGGCAGCGCGTAAGCTGTTAAGTCCTGAAGTCGCGAATGATAAAACGCTCTACCCTGACGCAGAAACCATCAACAAAGGGGAATGGCAGAACGATGTGGGTTCCGCCAGCGCTATCTATGAAGAGTATTATCAGAAGCTGAAAGCAGGACGCTAATACTCGTGCAACCCGGCAGGCCTCGATGCGCCGGGTTGCTACCTGCCAACCCGACTTTTACGTCTTTCGACTGACTCCCGCTCTCCAGTTTCTGGCTATGCTTACAGTATTCCAGGTCGGCTTCTGAGGCTTCCAATGGCAACGCTCTGGCTGATACTTGAATTGGCTAATCTGATCGTATTTACGCTGGTGATCCTCCCTCGTAAACAGCCGGTAAACGCTCGTCCTTTGCTGCCCATCACCGCAACCCGCCTGCTACGACTCACTTTTTTAATACCGATCCTGGTTTTTGGCTACAGCCTGTTTTTCAATCATCAGATTGGCCCGGTGGAGTGGGGATGTCTCATTCTGGCGATCGTCGGTAACGCGCTGGTCATCAAAGGAAAATGGGATTTAGGTGAAAGCCACACGTGGACAGGCTACTATTTACCCAGCGCCAAACGGGTTACGCGCGGTATTTTTGCATGGATTGCACACCCCATGTATACCGGAATTATTCTGGTGATTATCTCGTGCAGCCTCGTCTACATTACCCGGCTGCCCGTGTGGCTGAGCGCGTTGGCGCTGATCTGTTGTTTTTACATCGCAGGATTTTTGATTATGGCGGCCCTGCGTGAGGACCGCCAGCTTGTACAAACTTAAGTAATATTGCCCGGATAGCCGTTACAGTCCTTTCAATAACTTCTCAACAAACTCAGGCACCACCTGGCTTGCCGGACCGTAATACTTCTCTTCAAATTCGCTTCCCACCTGGCTCGGCTCGAGATTGAGCTCTACCGTATGCGCCCCGTGCAGTCTTGCCTCATGCACAAAACCCGCAGCCGGATAAACATGGCCCGATGTGCCAATGGCAATAAACACATCCGCCATTGCCAGCGCCATATAAATTTCATCCATGCCCAGCGGCATTTCACCAAACCACACCACGTGCGGTCTTAGCGGCGCAGGAAACTGGCAGCAATGACATTTATCTTCCGGGGTCACATCACCCGTCCACTCCAGGATCTGCCCGCTCTGCGAACAGCGAACCTTCAGCAGTTCGCCGTGCATATGGATAACGTTCTGGCTGCCTGCACGTTCATGCAGGTTATCAATGTTCTGCGTCACCAGTAAAAAACGGTCGCCCAGCTCGGCTTCGAGTTTTGCCAGCGCGATATGCGCCGCATTAGGCTTGATTTCTGGCTGCTGCAACTGATGGCGACGGGCGTTATAAAACGACTGAACCAGTTCCGGGTTTCGACTAAATCCTTCCGGAGTCGCAACGTCCTCGACCCGATGTTCTTCCCAGAGACCATCCGCCGCGCGGAATGTTCGAATTCCTGACTCAGCGGAGATTCCCGCCCCCGTCAGTACCAGCACTCTTGGTTTTTCCATCAATTCAGGCACCACTCTGTCTCTGAAAAAGATTCGTTGACGCAGGCGATCGCGCAAATGGCGTTTATTTTTACGAAAGCGGCTTAACCGATGACCCCGACGCGACAGCATAACAACCTCTTTGTATTAATCGGTAAGATGTAGGAAAGCGGCCCCGCGCATCCCGCCCGCATCACCGTGCCGTGCCTGCTCAATACGCGGCACCCGGGCAACCGGCAGCAGATGACGTGGCAGTCGGTCCGCCAGTTGCGTCGTAATAGCGGTAAAATTCGACAAGCCTCCGCCAATCACCACCAAATCGGGATCGACGATAGTCAGGATATTGCCAAGACACACCGCCAGCAAATCCAGATAGCGTTCAACGTGGGCACGCGCTTGTTCATCACCCTGCTCCCACAGTGCGATAATTTCACGGGCATCCAGCGGTTGATGGTAGTAATGCTGGTACAACCACGCAAATCCACCGCCGGAAAGATAGCTTTCGATGCATCCCAGTTGACCGCATCCGCAGCGGCGCAGCGGGAAATCAAAGCCCATCAGCGTCAGCGCATCGACTGGCAAACGAATATGACCAAACTCGCCGGTGATATAGCTGCGTCCGGTAATGGATTTCCCGTTAAGCACCAGACCGCCGCCGACGCCCGTGCCGAGGATCAACCCCATCACGAGCGGATATTGGGTAAACTCGTCATCCCAGGCTTCGGAGAGGGCAAAACAGTTCGCATCGTTGTCCAGACGCACATCGCGGTCAAGGCGAGCGCTGAGATCGGCGCGGAGCGGTTTACCACTGGCGGCAGGAACGTTGGCCGCGTATAGCGTGCCGTCTTCCGTTTCCGGCATGCCAGGAATGCCAATGCCAACCGAACCTTTGACACCAAATCGCTGGTCCGCTTCCGTTACCAGATTGCAGACCGCATCAAGGAAAGCATCGTAGCTGTCACGAGGTGTAGGCACGCGAGTCTCCCATTGCAGACGACGTTGCTTATCAAACACGCCCAGCGCAATTTTGGTCCCGCCGATGTCAAATCCGTAATACATCACCGCTCCTTGATACACGTCATCCTTCAAGATGCCTCTGCGTTGGCTACGCCTTGATGCAGCATGAATGCTTTAGTGTATTATTGTTGTTATTGGCCGCTAAGTACTCTCGCAGGATCAATATTGCTGGCGCGACGCGCCGGATACCAACTTGCCAAAAGACTCAGCACGAGTGCTGTCACCAGCACGTAAATCACATCCAGCCAGTGTAATTCCGATGGCAGGAAGTCAATGAAATAGATATCACCGGACAGGAACTGATGCCCGATAAGCGCTTCAATCCCGTTTATTATCGGCGTCAGTTGCAACGAGACAATCACCCCAATAACGACGCCTATCAGGCTACCGAAAAGCCCCGCCAGCAGGCCGTACCAGACAAAAATGGCACGGATCAACCCATCTTTCGCCCCGAGGGTTCTTAATACCGCAATATCGCCGCTTTTGTCTTTTACCGCCATCACTAACGTGGAAACGATATTAAAACAGGCCACGCCAATCACCAGCACCATCGCCAGATACATAATGGCGCGGATCATTTGGATATCACGATACATATAACCGTAAGTACCGATCCAGCTCTTAATATAAACATAGTTATTGGTGACTTCACCCGCGTCTCGCACCAGTTTATTGGCGTTAAACACGTCGTTAACTTTCAGCGCGATCCCGGAAACACTGGTTCCCATGTCCAGGTATTGCTGCGCATCTTCCATTGGGATCATGGCAAAGCTGTGATCGAGCTGACCGCTCAGTTGCAGGATCCCCGTAACGTGCAAACGCACGCGTTTAGGCTGCTGTAACTTATGATCCGCACTGGCGTTAGGGATCATAATCGACACCCAGTCGCCCTGCTTCACCTTCAGCGCATCGGCAATACCCTTACCAATGATGATTTGCTGCTCACCGGCTTTGAAATTATCCCAGGCGTGGTTTTGCACGAAGGATGGCAGCGCGCTTAAACGCTGTTCCTGTTTTGGGTCAACGCCCTTCACCTGCACCGCGCGTAGGTTCGCCCCACTCTCCACCAGTCCGGTAAAGTTGATATAAGGTGCCGCAGCGACAATACCCGGCACTTTTTGTACCTTGTCGAGCGCTTCCTGCCAGTTATTCCACGGTTGATTTACAGCTTCAATCTCTCCGTGTGGGACTACGGCCAGAATACGGTTGTTCAGCTCACGTTCAAATCCATTCATGGCGCTTAAACCGACGATCAACACCGCCACGCCCAACGCGATACCAACGGTGGATATCACGGAAATCAACGAAACCATACCGCCACGCCGCCGACCACGACTAAAGCGCAGACCAATCAATAATGATAAAGGCGAAGCCATTACTTAGCTCCCATCAGGCTCAGTTCAGCCGTCAGGCGACCATCGCGCATCTCAAGCTGACGGCTCATCCGCTTCGCCAACTGCAGATCGTGCGTCACTACCAGGAATGCCGTACCCTGAGAGCGGTTCAGCTCACCCAGAAGTTCGAAAATGCTGTCCGCGTTACGCGCATCAAGGTTACCCGTTGGTTCATCTGCCAGAACCAGGCGCGGGTTATTTACCAACGCACGGGCGATGGCCACGCGCTGGCGTTCCCCGCCAGACAGTTCGGATGGGCGATGACTGGCACGATGGTCCAGCCCTACCGCTTTCAACATATCCCGCGCGCGCTCGGTGATTTCAGCCGGTTTTTTCTTGCCGATCAATAGCGGCATCGCCACGTTTTCCAGCGCGGTAAAGTCCGGCAGCAAATGGTGGAACTGGTAAATAAAGCCCAGCTTCTGATTGCGCAGTTCCGCTTTCGCCGCCGACGAGAGCTTGCTCATTGGCTGACCGCTAAAAATGACGTCGCCGGAAGTCGGTGTATCTAGCCCGCCTAACAGATGCAGCAGCGTACTCTTACCGGAGCCGGAGCTGCCGACAATCGCCATCATCTCACCTTCGCCGACGCAAAAACTGACATCGTGCAGTACATCGGTCTGCACAGTGCCTTCCTGATAGCGTTTGCACAGGTTGTCGCATTGCAACAGGATCTTATTCATAACGTAAAGCCTCAGCGGGTTGAGTGGCGGCAGCGCGCCAGGAAGGATAAAGCGTAGACAGCAACGCGATGGCCATCGCCACCAGCGCAATAACGATAACCTGCAGCGGCTCGATGGCGACCGGCAGCGCAGCGCCATCCAGAAGCACGCCGATAATGGGCATCAGGTTGTTCAGTTGGCTGGCAAGCAATGCGCCCAGCACAGCGCCCAACAGCGCGCCAATAATCCCGGCACTGGCCCCCTGAACCATAAACACCATCATTATCTGCCGCGGCGTCAGCCCCTGCGTTTGTAGAATCGCCACTTCCCCTTGCTTCTCCATTACCATCAGACCCAGTGAGGTAATAATATTAAAAGCCGCCACCGCCACGATCAGGCTAAGCAGCAGCCCCATCATGTTCTTTTCCATGCGCACGGCCTGGAACAATTCCCCTTTGCGCTCGCGCCAGTCCTGCCATTTAGTACCTTGCGGCAGCGTTTGCTGGCTCAGCGTGTCAACCTTCAGCGGCTCGTTCAGCCACAGACGCCAGCCGGTAATATTACCCACCGGATAGCGCATCAGCCGTGAGGCATCCTGAATGTTGGTTAGCATCTGGTAGCCATCGACTTCGCTGTTGGCGGCGAAGGTGCCAATTACCGTAAACAGACGCTGGCTCGGCAGACGCCCCATTGGCGTAAACTGACTGGCCGAGGGCACCATCACGCGAATTTGATCGCCACGATTAACGCCCAACTGTCCGGCAAGCTGCTCTCCGAGGATGACATTATACTTACCCGGCTGCAGATCTGTTTGCTTCACATTGACCAGATACGGCGTTAACGGATCTTTTTGCGCCGGATCGATACCCAGCATCACACCGACCGCCACGCTACGCGCACTTTGCAGCACCACATCTCCCGTAGTTATAGGCGCAACGCGGTTGACGCCGTTCAACACCACCGCTTTTTCTGGCAGTTGCTGCGGGTTGAGCGAACCCTGTTCAGACGAGAGAACGGCCTGAGGCATCAGGCCAAGAATATTGTTTTGCAGCTCGCGCTCAAAACCGTTCATCACCGACAACACCGTGACCAGCGCCATTACCCCGAGAGTAATGCCAATGGTGGAGAGCCAGGAAACGAAGCGACCGAAGCGATCTGCTGCACGCCCACGCATATAACGCAGGCCGATGAATAGAGCGACAGGTTGGTACATGAAATCCGTCTGGTTGCGGTTAGCAAAGTCACGAGTATATAAGCGAAAGCGGAATGGGTAAATGACTGAACCGTAAGTGTTCGTCAGCACTATTCCTAAAAGTATAAATAAATCAATCCGCTAAAGTTGTCCCTCCGCCCTTCAGTCCGGGTCCCTGATCTTTATCTTAAAAAAACAAAAAGCAGACAGTTACGCATTACAGCGCGCAGCGGGTTGCGCAGGATGGCAGACTACAGCAATCAATATGGATACGCCGTTTCAATGAGTAAAAAAGAACTTTGGATTAATCAGATCAAAGGGTTATGTATTTGTCTGGTGGTGATTTACCACTCGGTAATCACGTTTTACCCGCACCTCATCACCTTTCAGCATCCGCTTTCAGAGATGCTGAGCAAATGCTGGATTTACCTCAATTTGTACCTGGCGCCGTTTCGCATGCCGGTGTTTTTCTTTATTTCGGGGTATCTGATCCGTCGCTACATCGATAGCGTCCCGTGGGCAACCTGCGTGAATAAACGGATCTGGAGTATTGCCTGGGTGCTGGTGATCTGGGGGGTAATGCAATGGCTGGCGTTAGTGACTCTCAATAATTGGTTGGCCCCACAGCGCGATCTGAGCCATGCAGCCAACGCTGCCTATGCCGGTTCGATCGCGGGTTTCACCCGCGGGATGCTGACCGCCAGCACCAGCCTGTGGTATCTGTATGCACTGATTGTCTATTTTGTACTGTGTAAAATTTTCAGCCGTTGGGCGGTGCCACTGTTGGCGTTATTTGTGGTGCTGAGCGTGGCTATCAATTTTGTCCCAACGCCGTGGTGGGGAATGAACAGCGTGATTCGCAATTTGCCCTGGTATAGCCTCGGCGCGTGGTTTGGCGCAACGCTGTTGGTGTGGATCAAGGAGGAGCCCCTGCGCCGCCATGCAATCATTTTTCTGGTTAGCGCAATCGCCGCCGTCATCGCGTGGCTGGCAAATGTGTCACTATTGCTTTCTCTTCTTTCCATTGTGCTAATCATGAAGCTGTTTTATCAATTTGAACGCCGCTTTGGCATGCGCGCATCCAGTCCGCTAAGCGTGATTGGCGCCAATACCATCGCCATCTACACCACTCACCGTATTCTGGTTGAACTGTTCAGCTTAACGCTAATCCCCAAAATTAATCATGCCGTCTGGCCTGCATACACGGAGCTGGCCCTGCTGCTGGTGTATCCGTTCGCCTGCCTGCTGCTGTGCACCCTGTTTGGCCTGTTGGTGCGTAAAATCTCACAGAAAACCGTGGCCGATCTGCTCTTTTCCCCACCCTCTTTATCGACCGCCTCGCGCTAACCCCAACGCGCTTTTTGCCCCCATTCGGGGGCGAATCAATTTGCTTATGAGAAACGATCACGGATAATAAAGAACATTGCTTATCAGATGTATATCTAAACGAGATCCTGACAACCGAATGCCTGAACAACATCGTTACACGCTCCCAGCGAAAGCAGGCGATCAGCGCCAGTTGGGTGAGCTTACCGGCGCGGCCTGCGCAACGCTGGTTGCCGAAATCGCCGAACATCACGCCGGTCCAGTGGTACTGATCGCGCCGGACATGCAAAATGCTTTACGTCTGCATGATGAAATTCGTCAGTTTACCGACCAGATGGTAATGAACCTGGCCGACTGGGAAACGCTTCCCTACGACAGCTTTTCTCCTCATCAGGAGATAATCTCCTCGCGTCTCTCCACGCTGTATCAGCTGCCTGCCATGCAGCGCGGCGTGCTGATCGTTCCGGTAAATACCCTGATGCAGCGTGTTTGTCCGCACAGCTATCTGCACGGCCATGCGCTGGTCATGAAAAAAGGTCAGAGGCTTTCGCGCGACGCCCTGCGCGAACAACTGGACAGCGCTGGATATCGCCATGTTGATCAGGTCATGGAACACGGTGAATACGCCACGCGTGGCGCGTTGTTGGATCTGTTCCCGATGGGTAGCGAGTTGCCTTATCGCCTGGATTTCTTTGATGACGAAATCGACAGTCTGCGTCTGTTTGATACCGACACCCAGCGCACGCTGGAAGAAGTCGATGCCATTAATTTGCTACCCGCACACGAATTCCCGACTGACAAAACGGCCATTGAGCTGTTCCGTAGCCAGTGGCGGGACACCTTTGAGGTGAAACGCGACGCCGAGCATATTTACCAGCAGGTCAGTAAAGGCACGTTACCTGCGGGTATTGAATACTGGCAACCGCTGTTTTTCAGCGAAACGCTGCCGCCGCTATTCAGCTACTTCCCCGCCAATACGTTATTGGTGAATACCGGTGATATCGAGACCAGCGCAGAACGCTTCCAGGCCGATACTCTGTCACGCTTTGAAAATCGCGGCGTTGATCCAATGCGCCCGCTTCTGCCGCCGGAATCCCTGTGGCTGCGGGTTGATGAGCTGTTTTCTGAACTTAAACGTTGGCCGCGCGTTCAACTGAAAACCGAGAGTCTGGCGAACAAAGCTGCGAATACCAACCTCGGGTTCCAGAAACTGCCGGACATCGCCGTTCAGGCGCAGCAAAAATCGCCGCTAGATGCGTTACGTAAATTCCTTGAGGGCTTTACCGGTCCGGTGATCTTCTCGGTGGAAAGTGAAGGCCGCCGGGAAGCGTTAGGCGAACTGCTCGCCCGTATCAAAGTGGCGCCGAAGCGGATATTGCGACTCGATGAGGCCGTAGATAACGGTCGTTATCTGATGATTGGCGCAGCTGAGCACGGCTTCATCGATAGCAAACGCAATCTGGCGCTGATTTGTGAAAGCGATCTGCTCGGGGAACGCGTGGCGCGCCGTCGCCAGGATTCTCGTCGCACCATCAATCCGGATACGTTAATTCGTAACCTCGCAGAGCTGCATCCTGGTCAACCGGTGGTGCATCTGGAGCACGGCGTGGGTCGTTATGCCGGGATGACCACGCTGGAAGCGGGCGGTATCACCGGTGAATATCTGATGCTCACCTATGCCAACGACGCCAAACTGTACGTGCCGGTGTCGTCACTGCATCTGATCAGCCGCTATGCCGGCGGTGCAGAAGAGAATGCGCCGCTGCATAAACTTGGCGGCGATGCCTGGTCCCGCGCCCGACAGAAAGCCGCTGAGAAGGTACGCGATGTCGCAGCAGAGCTGCTGGATATTTATGCCCAGCGCGCGGCGAAAGAAGGCTTCGCCTTTAAGCATGACCGTGAGCAGTACCAGCTGTTTTGCGACAGCTTCCCGTTTGAAACCACGCCTGACCAGGCGCAGGCGATCAACGCGGTACTCAGCGATATGTGCCAACCGCTAGCCATGGACCGCCTGGTATGTGGTGACGTCGGCTTTGGTAAAACCGAAGTCGCGATGCGCGCTGCCTTTCTTGCCGTAGAGAACCACAAGCAGGTTGCCGTGCTGGTGCCGACCACCCTGCTCGCGCAGCAGCACTTCGACAACTTCCGCGATCGCTTTGCCAACTGGCCGGTACGCATCGAGATGTTGTCCCGTTTCCGTAGCGCCAAAGAGCAAGCGCAGATTCTGGAGCAGGTTGCCGAAGGTAAAATCGATATTCTCATTGGCACTCACAAACTGCTGCAAGCGGATGTGAAGTTAAAAGATCTGGGTCTGCTGATTGTCGATGAAGAGCATCGTTTCGGCGTTCGCCACAAAGAACGCATCAAGGCGATGCGCGCAGATGTCGATATTCTGACCCTGACGGCAACGCCAATTCCGCGTACGCTTAATATGGCAATGAGCGGCATGCGCGATCTGTCGATCATCGCCACACCGCCTGCCCGTCGTCTGGCAGTCAAAACCTTCGTGCGCGAATATGACAATCTGGTCGTGCGCGAGGCAATCCTGCGTGAAGTTCTGCGCGGGGGACAAGTTTATTATCTGTTTAACGATGTCGAAAATATCCAGAAAACTGCTGACAGACTAGCGGAACTGGTGCCGGAAGCGCGGATTGGTATCGGCCACGGACAAATGCGCGAGCGCGAACTGGAACGCGTGATGAACGATTTCCACCATCAGCGTTTTAACGTGCTGGTGTGTACCACCATTATCGAAACCGGGATCGACATTCCCACCGCTAACACCATCATCATCGAACGAGCCGATCACTTCGGTTTGGCGCAATTGCACCAGCTGCGCGGTCGTGTGGGGCGCTCACACCATCAGGCATACGCCTGGCTGCTGACGCCGCATCCAAAAGCGATGACCACCGACGCGCAAAAACGCCTGGAGGCCATCGCCTCGCTGGAAGATTTGGGCGCAGGTTTTGCGCTGGCGACCCACGACCTCGAAATTCGCGGCGCCGGGGAATTGCTGGGTGAAGATCAGAGTGGTTCCATGGAAAGCATCGGCTTCTCGCTGTATATGGAGCTGCTGGAAAATGCCGTCGATGCGCTCAAAGAGGGGCGTGAGCCTTCGCTGGAAGATCTCACCAGCCAGCAAACCGAAGTCGAACTACGCATGCCGTCTCTGCTGCCGGACGACTATATCCCGGATGTTAACACCCGACTGTCGTTCTATAAGCGGATTGCCAGTGCCAAAGGTGAAAACGAGCTGGAAGAAATTAAGGTCGAGCTGATTGACCGTTTCGGCCTGCTGCCCGACCCGGCTCGTACGTTGCTGGATATCGCCCGTTTACGCCAGCAGGCGCAGAAACTGGGGATCAGAAAGCTCGAAGGTAATGAAAAAGGCGGTACTATTGAATTTGCCGAGAAAAACCACGTTAACCCGGTCTGGCTGATTGGGTTACTGCAAAAACAGCCGCAGCACTTCCGCCTCGACGGTCCAACCCGGCTGAAATTTATGCAGGATCTGAGCGAGCGTAAAACCCGAATTGACTGGGTACGCCAGTTTATGCGCCAGCTTGAAGAAAACGCCGTAGCATAGTGAACAGGCCGGGTGAGCCCCCTCACCCGGCCTGATGAATTTACAAACTCTTTGCACTTCCCTGCACTTCCCGACACAGCAAACCGCCATAATTCTTGTTTACTTTTACATAATAAAAACCACGTAAAAACAATGGATTTATGGTGATGTTAAACAATAAACGACTCTCTCGCTGGTTAGCGTTTTTTACGCTTGCCGCGACCTTCGCGTTAGCACTTCCGGCTCAGGCAAACACCTGGCCGCTGCCGCCACCGGGAAGCCGCGTGGTGGGTCAGAATGCCGTTCATGTTGTTGAAGACAATGGCGGTTCTCTGGAAGCGATTGCGAAAAAGTACAATGTCGGCTTTCTGGCGCTGCTGCAGGCCAACCCTGGCGTTGACCCTTACGTACCACGCCCGGGCAGCGTGCTGACTATCCCGTTACAAACTTTGCTGCCGGATGCGCCGCGCGAAGGCATTGTTATCAACCTCGCCGAACTGCGTCTTTACTATTACCAGCCGGGGACCAATTCGGTGACCGTGTATCCTATTGGTATTGGCCAGTTAGGTGGTGACACGTTAACGCCAACAATGGTAACCACCATTTCAGATAAACGCGCCAACCCCACCTGGACGCCTACGGCAAACATCCGCGCGCGATACAAAGCAAACGGGATCGACCTACCTGCCGTTGTACCTGCAGGCCCGGATAACCCGATGGGCCATCATGCGATTCGTTTAGCGGCATACGGCGGTGTATACCTGCTGCACGGAACCAATGCTGATTTTGGCATTGGAATGCGCGTCAGTTCCGGCTGTATTCGTTTACGCGACGGTGATATCGAAACCCTGTTCCGTCAGGTGAAGCCAGGAACCAGGGTCAATATTATCAATACGCCGATCAAAGCATCTGTTGAACCTAACGGCGCGCGCCTGGTGGAAGTACACCAACCGCTGTCCGAAAAAATCAATGACGACCCGCAGTTGCTGCCGATCGTGCTGAACGCATCCATGCAGACGTTTAAAAATGCGGCGCAAACGGATCCTGCGGTCATGGAACATGCAATGGAAATTCGATCAGGAATGCCGGTCGATGTGACCCGTCATCACGACGTTGCCCAACAACCGATGTAAACTCTGCGCATAAAAAAACCCCCGCTGGATTTTATTCCGCGGGGGTTTTTTATTTAACTCGCAGTGGCATTGCGATGGGTTAAATCTTATTTGTAGATAACTGCAGTCCCGTGAAGGGTGTTAGGACCGGTAACGGAAGTTATACGGAAAGACTTCGCTCCCATCTCATCCGCTTTCTGCGCCAGCTGATCTTCCAGAGAACCTAAGTTAGTCCCCGCATTCGCAGAAATAGTACCGACTTTCTCTTGACCAGCAGGTGTGGCCTGAACTTCAACGGCGGCAAAGCTTGCAAATGACAGTGAGCTAAGAACAGCAGCAACAAACAGAGTTTTTACGTTTTTCATGATAGTGACCTTTAGCAGATGAATGTGTGTCGAAAAGATTAACTTAACGATCGATAGATAAATCATAGATGTGATCCAGGTCACACGTCAACATTTTTTTATAATGATCGTTAAATAAAACACAAAGGCCTTATTTTTCATACTAATAGCTATATATTATTTTTATCGTTAATCCGCTGGAGTGTGCAGTCGAATATTTTTATAATGGTTATTCAATAAACCTAACAAAGGTACATCGGCGCCATGACAACTGAAACGACAGGTTGTGCTAAAAAAAGCCGTGGCCGACCAAAAGTGTTCGACAGGGAAGCCGCGCTTGATAAGGCCATGACACTCTTCTGGCAGCACGGATATGAAGCGACCTCGCTCGCCGATCTCGTGGAAGCTACCGGCGCAAAAGCGCCCACGCTGTATGCAGAGTTCACCAATAAAGAAGGGTTGTTTCGTGCCGTGCTGGACCGCTACATCACCCGCTTTGCGGCGAAACACGAAGCCCAGCTGTTTTGCGAAGAAAAAAGTCTGGAGTCCGCACTGGAAGACTATTTCACCGCCATAGCGACCTGTTTCACCAGCAAGGACACCCCGGCGGGATGTTTCATGATTAACACTTCTGCGACGCTGGCAGCCTCTTCCCGCGATATTGCGCACACGGTGAAATCCCGCCATGCAATGCAAGAACAGACGCTTACCCAGTTTCTTCACCAGCGCCAGCAGCGAGGTGAAATCCCGGCCCATTGCGACGTGCAAAAACTGGCCGAATACCTGAACTGTATTTTACAGGGTATGTCGATCAGCGCCCGTGAAGGTGCAACATTTGAAAAACTGATGCAGATCGCACATACAACCCTGCGGCTTTGGCCCGAGCTCATCAAAGCCTAAGCCTTTCCCGCTTTTCCCCGCTGTATTGACATGACCGGGAGCTGATAAAGCCCCGGTTAAAACTCCGCGTATTACCCCTACATTTTCCATTGTTTTCATCATCTTATCTGATCATTTTTTGTAAAACATATTGATAACAACAATTATTATCAGCAATATTCGCATTTGATTTAACGCCTGTTTCACAATGTAACCATCGGTTTCTTTACCGCCATAACAAAAACAGATCGACTCTTTTTTAAAAGGAATACAAATGCATAAGCGTCTCTGGGTGCTCAATCCTCTCCTGTTATCTTTAACCCTCCCGGCCATTGCAGCTGAGGAAGATAACCTCATCGTCAGCGCCAACCGTAGCCTACGTACCGTGGCAGAAATGGCACAAACGACCTGGGTTATTGAAGGAAGCGAGATTGAACAACAGGTTCAGGGTGGTAAAGAGTTCAAGGATGTTCTTGCTCAGTTAATCCCAGGTATCGATGTCAGTAGCCAGGGACGCACAAACTACGGCATGAATATGCGCGGTCGCGCCATCGTCGTACTCATTGACGGCGTTCGTCTGAACTCCTCGCGAACCGACAGTCGTCAGCTTGACTCCATTGACCCATTTAACATTGCGCATATTGAAGTCATCTCTGGCGCAACCTCACTTTATGGTGGCGGCAGTACCGGCGGATTAATCAACATCGTCACCAAAAAAGGTCAGCCGGAGCGTGAAGTAGAACTCGAATTGGGGAGTAAAAGCGGCTTCAACAACAGTAACGATCATGATGAACGCGTTGCCGCGGCGGTGAGCGGAGGAACCGATCGTGCTTCCGGGCGCATGTCCGTCGCGTATCAACGGTTTGGTGGCTGGTATGACGGTAATCACGATGCTCTGATGCTGGATAACACCCAAACCGGCCTGCAGCACTCCGATCGTCTGGACGTGATGGGTACCGGAACGATTGAACTTGACGACAACCGTCAGTTGCAACTGGTTACGCAATATTATAAGAGCCAGGGGGATGACGATTACGGGCTGGATCTCGGCGAGAATATGTCAGCCGTGACCGGAAACGGTAAAGCTTATACCAGCAGCGGACTGAATTCCGATCGTATTCCCGGCACCGAACGTCATCTGATCAGCCTGCAATATTCAGATGCGGATTTTTTCGGCCAGAACCTGGTCAGCCAAATCTATTACCGAGACGAATCCCTGAAATTCTATCCTTTCCCGACGCTCAGCAAAGGTAAGGTTACCAGCTTCTCCGCATCACAGCAGGACACAGACCAGTTTGGCGCCAAAATTACCCTCAACAGCCAGTTGATGGATAACTGGGAGCTGACGTGGGGTATCGATGCCGATCACGAGACCTTCGATTCTAATCAGAAATTCTTCGATCTGGCCTGGTCCTTGCCCTCCGGCGGCATGGATAACCGCACCGCTTATACCACCGGGCGTTATCCCGGTTATAGCATCACCAACTTCGCGCCTTTCCTGCAAAACAGCTATGACATTAACGACATCTTTACCCTCAGCGGCGGCGTACGCTATCAATGGACCGAAAACAGGGTTGATGATTTCATGGGCTATGCTCAACAGCAGGGAATCGCGACCGGGCTTGCGAACTCTGCCGATACCATTCCGGGCGGCAAAACCGATTACGATAATTTCCTGTTCAACGCCGGTATCCTCGCCCACCTGACCGACCGTCAGCAAACGTGGTTTAACTTCTCTCAGGGCGTGGAGCTTCCGGATCCAGGGAAATATTACGGGAACGGCACCTATTCGCTGGTTGGCGATCATTATCAGCTTCAGCGCAGCGTCAACGTGGCGGATTCACGCCTGGAAGGGATTAAAGTTAACTCGTACGAACTGGGATGGCGTTACACCGGCGATAGTCTGCGCACGCAACTGGCCGCTTATTACTCAACTTCGGATAAATCGATCGTTATCAATCGCAGTGATATGACCATTAACGTTCAGCCCGACGATCGCCGGATTTATGGTCTGGAAGGTGCGGTGGATTATTTCATTGCGGATACGGACTGGAGTCTGGGCGGCAACTTTAATGTCATTAAATCGGAAGTGAAACAGAACGGTAAATGGCAGAAATGGGATGTCACTCTGGCCTCACCGTCCAAAGCAACCGCATGGGTCGGCTGGGCGCCTGAACCGTGGGCATTACGCATACAGAGCCAGCAAACATTTGATCTGACCGATGCCAGCGGTAATAAGCTGGATGGCTATAACACCATGGACTTTATCGGCAGCTATCAGCTCCCGTTGGGTAAGCTGACCTTCAGCGTGGAAAACCTGCTGAATGAAGAGTACACCACGCTGTGGGGACAACGTGCGCCACTGCTGTACAGCCCAACCTACGGTAGCCCGTCACTGTATGAATACAAGGGCCGGGGCCGCACCTTTGGTCTGAACTATGCCTTAACCTTCTGATAAAAAAAGCCCCCCAGCCTGAGCGAATGGGGGGCTAATGTTCAGGATGATGCTATTTTACGCTTTGTTATTCAGTATCAACTGTCCGTTATTGTCTAACGGAATTTGCGCGCCGGGGTCCTTATCCATGCGGATTTTCCCCTGCTGATCGCCAATTTTGTACGTCACGTCGTAGCCCAGCATTTTTTCGGATTTGTCATACACCGTTTTACAACGCTGTTGCGTAGTGGTGTAAGTATCATTTTCCTGCATCGAACCCTGAATCTGGTTACCGGCATAGCCGCCGCCTAAAGCACCGGCCACGGTGGCAATATCTTTACCTCGTCCGCCGCCAAACTGATGGCCAATAACACCACCCGCAACGGCACCCAGTACGGAACCCGCGATACGGTTTTCATCCTGTACCGGCTTACGGTGCGTGACCGTCACGTTCCGGCACTCCTGACGCGGTGTTTTCACCGACTCTTTAATCGGTGTTGCAGAGACAACTTGCGCATACTGTGGGCCACGCTCGAAAACGTTCAGACTGGCCACCGCTGCAACACCCAGCGCAGCAGCTACGCCAATCCCTATACCCGCCAACATTGATTTATTCACGGGAGTTCCTCCTTTTTTGCTATTAGCAACAACTTTGCAACAGAAGGTAAGGAATGCCAATCAGATTACGGATGAAAATAGCAGGAGGAGGCACGAACGCAGGATGATTCGGAGAACTCTGAAGGAAGGCGCAGGATGCATAAATCATCCGGCGCCACAAGTCGATATTAATGCAGTTTCAGACGCGGGCGAATCACCCGGTTAATGCTGCCGACCAGCATCATCAGACCGGTCTTGAAGTAGCCATGCAGAGCTATCTGGTGCATGCGATACAGTGAGATGTACACAAAGCGCGCAATACGCCCTTCCACCATCATCGAACCACGGGTCAGGTTACCCATCAGGCTACCCACGGTAGAGAAGTTAGAGAGCGAGACCAGAGAGCCGTGATCTTTGTACTGATACGCTTTCAGTGGCTTGCCGTTCATCTGCGCCAGTATGTTGCTCATTGCGCAGCTTGCCATCTGGTGCGCAGCCTGAGCGCGCGGCGGCACAAAACCCCCTTCCGGGCGAGCGCAGGAGGCGCAGTCACCAATCGCGTAGACATCAGGATCGCGCGTGGTCTGCAAAGTGGGTTCAACCACCAGTTGGTTAATACGGTTCGTTTCCAGACCGCCAATGTCTTTCATAAAGTCTGGCGCTTTGATACCTGCAGCCCACACCATCAGATCGGCTTTAATGTATTCGCCATCTTTGGTGTGCAGTCCGCCTTGATCTGCGCTGGTAACCATCGTCTGGGTCAGTACGCGTACGCCCAGTTTGGTTAATTCATTATGTGCTGCGCTGGAAATACGCGGCGGCAGCGCAGGCAGAATACGCTCACCAGCTTCGACCAGAGTAACGTTCAGAGCGTCGTTGGTCAGCCCTTTGTAACCATAGCTGTGCAGCTGTTTTACCGCATTATGCAGCTCGGCGGAGAGTTCAACCCCCGTCGCACCGCCGCCCACAATAGCAATATTCACTTTGCCGTTAGCGCCCAGATTCGCGGAATACTTCAGGAACAGATTCAGCATCTCCTGGTGGAAACGACGCGCCTGATGTGGGTTATCCAGGAAAATGCAGTTTTCTTTGACGCCTGGGGTGTTGAAATCGTTGGAAGTACTGCCCAACGCCATCACCAGCGTGTCATACGGGACTTTACGCTCAGGAACCAGTAGATCGCCCTTCTCATCGCGCAGCTCGGCGAGAGTAATGGTTTTCGCGTCACGATCGATATCCACCACCGACCCCAACTGGAACTGGAAACCGTGGTTACGGGCATGCGCCAGATAGCTCAGCGCATCCACACCTTCGTCCAGGGAACCTGTCGCCACTTCATGCAGCAACGGTTTCCATAAGTGGCTGTGGTTTCTGTCCACCAGCGTGATTTTGGCCTTTTTCTTGCGTCCCAGCTTTTTACCCAGCTGTGTCGCCATTTCCAGTCCGCCAGCACCGCCGCCGACAATCACGATCCTTTTCAATGGTGTAGTCAACGTGACCCCCTCAAATTTATTAACCAATTGTTAATTAAAAGTTATGAACATAACCTTTAATTAACAACAAGTTACGATAATGAAAATGTTCTTCGAGAGTGAGAATAACACGAACGGTGCATTGGTCATACCAAAATTGATATGTATCAAGTTTTGATGCTGAAAAGATAGACAACCGGAACTTTAAGAACAAAAAAACCAGCCCGATGGCTGTAATGCCAGTCAGTTAGCGCCTCAGTTTCAGAAAGCTTCAACCTGTGCTGACCGAGGTAAAGAACATGCTATCTCGGAGGAAAAGTTCCGTTCACCTCATGCTCATCATTTCTCTGAAGCACCGATTCCTGTGAACGTGTAAAGGGCGTTCTCCGCCACGCCCTTTACAATCCCGGCTCCCGGCAGGAAAATTGTTGCTGCGCAATACCCTCCGCTTATTCCTCCAGGCTACCGGGCCGGGCGCGAGGAAGCGTCCTTGCAAAGCGCGCCCTGAGCCAGCATCCATGCTGGCTCTCCCGGCCTTACGGAAACACGTCGGCAATTTTCAGCCGGACCAGCCACACCTGACCTCCTGCAATTTTATTTGAATATATTTGAACAGCAAAAAAGATTTAACTGGAAGTCAGTGCGTTGAAGCGATGACCCCGGTCCGGCTGAAAATCGATGAGGCGTTGACGGCTGACCGGGGCTGTCCGCAGGGATGCGGACAGAGGGGACGGCCTGCATGGACGCAGGCTCGACCCCGACCCAACAGGCAGACGGCATAAGACGAATAACTCGCGCAGCGACGATTTTCCCGCCGGGAGCCTGGGTTGCAAGGGAGGCGGCGGTGAGCCTCCCTTGCACGTTCACAGGTATCTGCGCTTCAGAGAAATGACACCGCTGAGGTGAACGGAACCCTCAGCCGGAATCACATGTTCACCATACGTTCGTAACTGACGAGCATTAGCCTGGCGGCTGTTTTTTTAAAAGCTCAATAAGGATTAACCTAACGTCTTGAACGCTTTGATTCGCTGCAAATGCGGCGAGATATTCTTAAACTTGTGCGTCTGTTCTTCATCCCAGACTATCTCGTAATAATGATGCAGCTCTTCTGACGCACGCTGACTATTAAGCGCTTCATCATGACGTGACAGGATCACCAGGCAGCGATCGCGATTCTTTTCG
Organism: Citrobacter sp. Ce129; assembly: GCF_030334545.1. Lineage (NCBI taxonomy): Bacteria > Pseudomonadati > Pseudomonadota > Gammaproteobacteria > Enterobacterales > Enterobacteriaceae > Citrobacter > Citrobacter sp. Ce129. The sequence continues at coordinate 79,730 of NZ_JAOWDS010000048.1, read as the reverse complement.
CGGAAATTGGTCACGCATTTTGTCGCGATATCTGCATACTCTTCAGGCCGGTCAATTTTTCCTTCCATGTTCTCATACGGGAACAGGTTAGGATTAAACACGACCTGACGAATATCACACAGAAAACCAATGCGTTCAGCCCAATATCCCCCGAGCCCCACGCCACAAATCAGCGGACGGTCGTCCACATTAAGCTGCAGCATTTTGTCCACTTCTTTCAGCAGATGCTGCATATCATGTTTAGGATGCCGCGTACTATAGCTAATCAGCCTGACATCCGGGTCGATGAACTGCAGTTGCAACACCTTTTCATGGTTGCCCGGGCTGTTAGAGTCAAAACCGTGTAAATAGATAATCATCGCATCCTCGCCAAACTTGCGTTAATGACCTGCTTTCTCTTCCTGCCAGCGCTCATGAAGCTGGTTGAGCTGGGCGCTTACCGTCTTCCAGCGTGCAGAGTCCATCAGTTCCTGACGTGAAAATGAACCTTTATGATACAAACGTGTAACACGTTCTGCATTGATCGGCGACAGATTATCTAACACACTGACCGCTCCCTTACGATTATTGCAGACCAGGATCATATCGCAACCGGCATCCAGCGATGCCTGACCGCGCTCCGCATAGCTTCCCATAATCGCCGCCCCTTCCATCGACAAATCGTCGGAGAAAATGACGCCATCGAAGCCAAGCTCCTGACGTAATACCGTTTTCAGCCAGTGCGGCGAGCCGCTCGCCGGACGTGGATCCACGTCACTGTAGATGACGTGCGCAGGCATAATGGCATCGAGTTTGTTTTCAGTAATCAACGTCTGGAACACGGACATATCTTTCGCCCGAATGTCAGCTTCTGAGCGTGGATCGGTTGGCGTTTCTTTGTGTGAATCCGCCGTCACCGCCCCATGTCCGGGGAAATGTTTACCGGTGGTTTTCATGCCAGCAGCGTGCATACCGTCAATGAAGCGGGTCGCCATAGCCAGCGCTTTCAGCGGATCGGCATGGTAAGAGCGCTCGCCAATTGCCGCGCTGATATGCCCCACATCCAGTACCGGCGCAAAGCTGATATCGATGTCCATGGCGATCATTTCGCTGGCCATTAACCATCCGGCGTCCTGAGCCAGTTTGCCGCCCTCTTCCAGACCGTGCAGCGCGGCAAAGGATTGGGCCGCTGGCAAACGCGTAAATCCTTCACGAAAACGCTGTACGCGCCCGCCTTCCTGATCTACCGCCACGACCAGATGATTGCGCGATGACGCGCGGATCTGGCGAACTAACTCACGTAACTGTTCCGGGTCATGATAATTTCGGGTAAAGAGAATCAACCCACCTACCAGCGGATGCGCCAGAATCTCACGCTCTTCAGCGTCCAGCTCATACCCTTCGACATCCAACATTACTGGGCCCACACTACTCTCCTTATCCTTTCATTGTTAGCTGCCGCCAGCTTTCATCGGCCAGCCTGATAAATTGTCGATCGCCGGTTTGTCGCCAGCGATACTCAAACCACCCCGCCTTTAGCATCATTACCCAGGGCCGCCATCGTCTGACCTGTCGCCACAGCGCGTTTTGCTCAATGTGCGATCGCTGAGCGTAGGCGTTAACCAGCCGCTGGTGCTGGGATTCATCGCTGACCCATACCGCCGCCAGCTCCAGGGCGATATCACCGTCACCAGCATATTCCCAGTCAATCAGCCGCAGCCCTGAGGATGTACGTACGATGTTGTCACCGTGGACATCCATATGCAGCGGCCCCAGACGCAAAGGTCGAGGCTCACCGCGTTTCCGTAGCCGCTTCAGCGCACGTAACCAACATGGCGTACGACGCGCCGGATCGCCACACTGCCAGTACTGCTCAAGTAACGGCAGCAGACTGATTCGCCAGCCCAATCGGGGTTGCTGGTGCAGATGATACAATAAGCCAGCGAGTTCGTCGGCGTCCGGTAATCTGGATTCTACCTGGCCGTGTAAAAAGTCGACCGCCATCCACCCACGCGTATAAAAGCGAGGGCGCGGCGCAAGACTTTCTGGCAGATGTTTTAACGCATGATAATGGCGTAAGAAATGCGATTCCGGCGAATCAGGGTCGTGATGACGACGCAGCACTAAGCGGTGAGTATGATGTTCGATGATGCAGCTCCCGCCGCTCAGGCCGCTCTGGCTGGCTGCGACGGGATGATACTGTGGGAAATAGCGCGACAAGACTTCGTCGCGCGTCAATCGGTTATTGTTGCTGAACGGCACCTTTACCTGACCAGATTATCTCGCCAGTTTGTACCAGCATTAATTGCATTTGCAGCGCAGGCGAATTGACGTTGCCGGAAGCGCTGGAATAGAGCACATACTGTGCGCCAACGTTGCGGGCGATCCCAATCGCTTTGCTGCGCGTTCCCAGACTATCGTTCGGCGACAAACCTAACTGCTGCTTGGCGACAGCCAGTTGCTGGGCAGAAACCAGAGTAAACTTGCCGTTATTCGCCAGCGCGTTACGCAAGGTCTCGGTGGCTTCACCGCTATTCAACGAGCCGTTGGTGCGGTTATTGACGCTATCAACCAGCAGAACGCCTCCCGCTTTGACGCCGTCAGCCTGCAGCATTTTGCCGACCATCGGCTGCATAGCCCCGTTCCAGTCATAGTGGCGTTGACGTGGCGTCGGCTGCGCCGTTTGGTCCTCATGCTCAATCGGACCCGGCTGCTGCGGTATGGTTGGCACCGTTGGTACAACCGGTACCGGCTGTTGCGGCTGCGCGGGTTGTTCCGGCACCGGCTTCACTTCCTCTACCGGTGCGGGTTCACGTTGCACCACACAGCCAGAAAGAAACATCGCCAGCGCGGCAATCAGTGCGTAGCGATTCATTTTGATCATCAAGATTCACCCCTTACAAATAAAGATAAAGTCTAACCTTGTGCGCCCCCAGAAAATTGGCGCTGCCGTACAGCATCACCGACGAATGAGCCGGGATAGTCATGCTGCGTGGCGCTTCCAGAGGGTGCATTTCCAGCCCTCTGGCGTCATACCAGTAAAACCGATAATGAACGGTAACGGGTTCTTGTCTTTCGTTATAGAGTCGAGAGGATGCCGAGGCCTGAATATCAGACGTGGTTAACGTCGGCTGTTCTGCTGTAATGCCCGCCGCCAGAATCGTTGATTCCATCACCAGCGACTGTTCATCACTTACCGGAATTTCAGGATGTGTCCGACAGCCAGCCAGTAGCAGCAAGCTCAGTGAAAGTGCAATGCATCCTCTGGTCATGCTTACAGACCTTTATGCGCAAGCATTGGACCGAGCGCACGGCCACCCAACAGGTGCATATGAATGTGATACACCTCCTGACCGCCATGACGATTGGTATTCATGATTAGACGGTACCCATCTGCAGCAATACCTTCCTGCTCGGCGATTTTCGCCGCAACGGTGATCATGCGCCCCAGCGCCTGCTCGTGTTCCGCCGTCACATCGTTGACGGTCGGGATCAGGACGTTTGGAATGATCAGAATATGCGTAGGTGCCTGAGGGGAAATATCACGAAACGCGGTGACCAGTTCATCCTGGTACACGATATCCGACGGAATTTCACGACGGATAATTTTGCTGAATATAGTTTCTTCTGCCACGACGTTTTCCTTTTTCATTAACAGCCCAAGCGTTATGCCATGCTACGCCGGGTAACTCTGCGAGTATAGAGTATGAGCGAGTTACTCACGCTCTTTCAACTTTAACCCTCGATTATTTAAGCAAAATCCTTTGCCGCTGCTGTTCTTATAACCATTTCCCATCGCTATCGCTTAAGCATAGTACTGAAACAATATTTCATTTATCGCGTAGCATCTGTTTACACATTGAATGTTAATGCGTATATTTCGCATTTGTATTTACATGCGCACTTAATAATTTACAACCAAAGGGTTCATCACACTACCGGTGATTCGAACTTAATATTAATAATTATCAAGGACTTTTCGATGTCTTTCACAACACTCAACGGGAATGTTCAACGCCAGCCGGGGGTTGCCCCTTCTTTACTGGCAGCCTGCATCACGTTAGCGCTATTGCCCTCCACCAGCCTCGCAGCCCCTTCTGAAGAAACCGTGATCGTGGAGGGTTCTGCTCCAGCCGTATCCAGCGAAGAGCAGGATTACAGCGTTAAATCGACGACCGCTGGCACCAAAATGCAGATGACGCAGCGCGATATTCCGCAGTCGGTCAGCATCGTCAGCCAACAGCGCATGGAAGATCAGCAGTTGCAAACGCTGGGCGATGTGATGGATAACACGTTGGGGATAAGTAAAAGCCAGGCAGATTCAGATCGCAGCAGCTACTACTCTCGCGGATTTCAGATTGATAACTACATGGTGGATGGGATCCCGACCTATTTCGAATCCCGCTGGAATCTCGGTGACGCTCTTTCCGACACGGCCCTCTTTGAGCGTGTCGAAGTGGTCCGTGGCGCAAACGGGCTGATGACCGGAACGGGTAACCCCTCCGCCTCCATTAACATGATCCGAAAGCATGCCACCAGCCGCGAGTTCACCGGTAATGTTTCTGCGGAATATGGCAGTTGGAATAAACAACGCTATGTGACCGATCTGCAAAGCCCGCTCACTGCAGACGGCAACGTGCGCGGTCGCATCGTGGCGGGCTACCAGAATAACGATTCCTGGCTTGATCGCTACAACAGCGAAAAAATGTTCTTCTCCGGGATTGTCGATGCCGATCTGGGCGATACCACCAGTCTGTCTGCAGGTTATGAATATCAGCGCATTGATATCAACAGCCCAACCTGGGGTGGATTGCCGCGCTGGAATACCGATGGCAGTAAAAACAGCTACGACCGCTCGCGCAGCACTGCGCCAGACTGGGCGTACAACGATAAAGACTTCAATAAAGTGTTTGTCACCGTCAAACAACGTTTTGCCGATACCTGGCAGGCGACCATGAACGCCACCCACTCCGAGGTCAAGTTCGACAGTAAAATGATGTACGTTGATGCCTATGTCAACAAGGCCGACGGCACCCTGGTTGGCCCGTATGGCAGCTATGGTCCGGGCTATGACTACGTCGGCGGAACCGGCTGGAACAGCGGTAAACGTAAAGTGGATGCCGTCGATCTGTTCGCCGACGGCGGTTACGACCTGTTTGGTCGTCAGCATAATCTGATGCTTGGCGGCAGCTACAGTAAACAGAATAACCGTTATGAAAGTTCGTGGGCGAACGTCTTCCCCAATGAAATCGGCAGTTTCTATACCTTCGATGGTAACTTCCCGGAAACCAACTGGAACCCGCAGTCATTGGCTCAGGACGATACCACGCACATGAAATCGCTCTACGCCGCAACGCGTATTTCGCTGGCCGACCCACTGCATTTGATCGTCGGCGCGCGTTATACCAACTGGCGTATCGACACCCTGACCTACAGCATGGAGCAAAACCACACCACGCCATATGCGGGCCTGGTATATGATATTGACGATAACTGGTCTACCTACGCCAGCTATACCTCAATCTTCCAACCGCAGAACAAGCGCGACAGTTCCGGCAAATATCTTTCCCCGATTACCGGCAACAACTATGAGCTTGGCCTGAAGTCCGACTGGATGAATAGCCGTTTAACCACCACCCTCGCGGTGTTCCGCATTGAACAGGATAACGTGGCGCAATCAACCGGTGTGCCAATCGCCGGTAGCAATGGCGACACGGCCTATAAAGCGATGGATGGTACGGTCAGCAAAGGGGTCGAATTCGAAGTTAACGGTGCAATCACCGATAACTGGCAGATGACGTTTGGCGCGACACGCTATGTTGCTGAAGACAACGAAGGCAATGCGGTGAACCCAAACCTGCCGCGTACCACGGTCAAACTGTTCACCCGTTATCGCCTGCCGGCTATGCCGGAACTGACCGTCGGCGGAGGAGTTAACTGGCAGAATCGCGTTTACAGCGATACGGTCACGCCTTATGGCACACTCCGCGCGGAACAAGGAAGCTATGCCCTGGTAGATTTGTTCACCCGCTATCAGGTAACAAAAAACTTCTCTGTGCAGGGTAACCTCAATAACCTGTTCGATAAAACCTACGACACCAATGTCGACGGTTCTATTGTCTATGGTGAGCCGCGCAACGTCAGCGTTACCGCCAGCTATCAGTTCTGATTCTAAACACATCACGCTCCACCTGCCCATCAGGTGGAGCGGCATATAGACATTGCGGCGAAAACGCCCCTTTTTTACGCCACGACAGGGGTATCACCTGCCACAACCAGGCGCAAAAATTCATCCCGACGATGACTTTTTATTTTAGGGTTCCACACCACACCAATATCCCAGCGTATTTGCCTCTCCACAGGCATTAATAAGTTAACATTGGCGGGCAAAAAAGTACGAACACTTGCGGGTAAAAAGGCGACGCCATTACCACCAGCAATTAATGCCAGTAGTGATGTCATATCATCCGTAGCGGACACCGGAACAGCCTTCAGTTGGTTACTTTGGAGAAAGTGTGCAGTTTGTTCAGCAAGGCAAGGGTTGGTAGACGGATCGAGTTGAAGTAAGGGATATGCCGATAGTGCAGCCTGAATATTCATCTTATTTAAATCGCTATTCTTCAGCATAGCAAGCGCCAGCGTTTCTTCATAAAGAATATATGAAGCCAGGCCTTTACTTACAGGCATCCGCACAAAACCTATATGCAGTCGTCCCTCCAACAGCATTTTCATCTGGACACTGGAAGGAAGATGATTAATAACAATTTCACACTCAGGTACTCGCTGATGAAATTGTTTTATCCATTTTGGAACCTGCTGAAATGTCGAAATCCCAAAGCCCATAAATAACTTTTCACGATTTTTTGAATTAATATCTCTCGCATAGTTCAGAAATTCAATATGAGCTTGTAAAAGCTCATTGGCTTTAGAAAAAAGCTGCTGCCCAAACACAGTTAAACTTGCGCCATGCCGTCCGCGCAAAAAAAGATCGCCACCTGTCAAATGTTCCAGCGTCTGTATCTGCTTTGATAGTGCTGGTTGCGTCAGGAAGAGATCTTTTGCAGCATTGCTGTAACTTCCTTTCATCGCTAATGTAACAAAAGCACGAAGTAGTTTTATATCTATTCCTTTCATTTATTGAACCCTGAAAAAAATGGAATTATACAAATACCTATAACAGGCTCATGATAGCAAGGTATGGCAATAAAGAAACATAACTGACCAGTAGAAAACTGTAAAAAAGCCCTCTTAATAAATATTTAATTATAATGGAATATAAGCATGCCAAATGTAGCCGTGCTAACAAATGATTTGCAATATGAGTTTACGTATAAAATTACCCGCTCGGCTCAGGAATTAGAACAAAAACTAGCGGCATTTAATCAATTTCTTGATGGTGTCAGAAATCAAAACCAGGCTGTCATCCATTTGCAGTTAATAAACGATCCTGACGACCCCGCAGTACAGCGCCGCTATAAAAATCGCGCTGCCGGAATTCCTGCTTTGGCCGGGCGGCCAGAAAACCAAATAATCGACAGTATTTTCCACCCTTCTGACCTCATCGTAGTGAAAGGAAGAGACAGTGGTTTCTTTAACAATAACCTCGATGAAACGCTGCAAAATTTAGACATCAAAACGGTTATCGTGACCGGTTTGCAAACGCATGTCTGCGTTCAAACCACCGCCGCAGATGCTTTTTTCCGCGGATACAACGTGTGGGTGCCAGAGGATTGCGTTTTTGCTCCTTCCACAGATGATACCACTCGCGCCTTAGAATGGCTTGCCAGCTACTGCGCTACCGTTGCCCCTTCGACTGAGATTTTATCGCTGTTGGCAAAACATGGCGATCTTCCTGAGCGCAACGAAAGGACATCCGCATGAAAAATCTGTTAATACAGGCACTGAAACAGACAGATACCGTTGTTCTGGACCATGGGACAGGCGCTCGCCTTAGTCGGGAACTGGTCGAGCTAATTGCGGAAATTCTCGGCGATACCTATCTGGGGACCATGGAAGACAGTGCCTTGCTCGACCTACCGTCGCGACAAATTGCATTTACTACCGACTCTTTCGTTGTCACACCGCTCATCTTTGGTAATGGGGATATCGGTAAAATTGCGGTATGCGGTACCGTCAACGATCTTGCTGTGAGTGGTGCACGTCCGCTGTATCTAACGCTGAGTCTTATTATTGAGGACGGCATGCCCATATCCGAACTTGTCACTGTTATTGAATCGGTCCGTGATACGGCCGTTGCGGCCGACGTCAAAATCGTTGCCGGGGACACCAAAGTTGTTGGCAAGGGAGAGGCCGATCGTCTGTTCATTAACACAGCGGGTGTTGGCGTTCTTGAACATTCCCCAGTTTCAATTAAAAACGTTCGTCCAGGGCAAAAAATAATACTGAGTGGCTATATTGGGAATCACTCTATTCACCTGCTATCCCTGCGCGAAGGCCTGGGATTTGAACGAAATATCCTTAGTGACTGCGCTCCACTCAACATGATGATTCGCCAACTTCTCGATACCGTTCCTGCCGGGAAAATCACCTCGATGAGGGATGTCACTCGCGGCGGTCTCTCTGCGGTGCTTCATGAACATGCGCGCGCAGCAAAACATGAAATGCGTTGCGAGAGACAATCTTTGCCGATCCAGCCAGAAACGGCGATGGCGGCAAGCATGCTGGGCGTTGACGTCATCAATCTTGCTAACGAGGGGTGTCTTTGCTTGTTTGTAGAATCGGATAGCGCAGAAGAAGTGCTCAGACTCTTACAGGCGCACCCGCTTGGGCAAAAGGCCGCGATTATTGGCGAGGTATTAACTGCCCCACAAGCCAAAGTCAGCATGCTTGAACAGGATGGAACCGTATCAACAATAGAGGAGCTCTACGGTGCAGAATTGCCACGACTCTGCTAAGCAATGCGACGCCGTGGAAACCCGGCGTTACCGCATTTGCGGTATCGTCCAGGGAGTCGGATTCCGTCCTTTAGTCCATCGGCTGGCTCGCAGCTTTGAAGCCACAGGCTGGATACTTAATGATTCCGAAGGCGTATTGCTGGAGCTTCAGGCCACGTCGATACATATCGCACAACTTATTGATGAACTGGTATCTAATCCGCCACCAATGGCCCGTATCAATGGTATTGTGGAAGTACCGCGAGAAAATTCGGTTCAACAATACGCAGAGTTTAGTATCCGTAAAAGCCGTCAGTTGACGCGAATGGATACTATCATCCCACCGGATTCAAACGTCTGTCAGGATTGCCTTGATGAAATGTCTGACCCGCAAAACCCGAGGTATCGGTACGCTTTTATTAATTGCACCAACTGCGGACCGCGATATTCAATTATCCAGGCGATGCCTTATGATCGTTCTCAAACAACAATGCAAGCCTTTGCAATGTGTCCGGCCTGTCAGCATGAGTATGATGACATCAATAATCGCCGTTATCACGCGCAACCCAATGCTTGTCCAGAATGCGGACCCAAACTAGAGCTAAGGTCTCGCAACGGCGAAACGATAATCACAAACGATATAGTCAAATTTGTCCTGGCAAGGCTAAAAGAAGGCGCGATTATTGCGATGAAAAGCCTTGGCGGTTTTCATCTGGTTGTGGATGCGAATAATGAAAATGCCGTTTCGCAACTGAGAACGCGCAAGCGCAGAGATGCAAAAGCTTTTGCCATTATGGTAAGAGATGCAAATCATGCCGCACGTATCGCCAGTGTCAGCTCGCAGGAAAAAAAACTTCTGGAAAGCAGTGAACGCCCAATCGTATTACTGCGTAAACGCAAAAACACACTGCCGGAAATCATCGCTCCGCATAACCCCAGTATTGGTGTCATTCTTCCATCAACACCACTCCAGTATTTACTACTAGAAGATAGCACAATGCCAGCTCTGGTAATGACCAGTGGTAATCTCTCAGGCCATCCTATCGTATTTGATAACACGAGCGCGATTGCGCAGTTGGGTGAAATCGCGGACTATTTTATTCTTAACGATCGTGATATCCACACTCGTGTCGATGATTCCGTTGTCCGCGTTATGGCTCATGGCAATAATCTTTCATTCCTTCGGCGCTCACAAGGTTATGCCCCCTATCCTGTACACCTTTCTTCCAGGGTTGCTCCGATCATCGCTCTTGGCGCAGAACTAAAAACAACTGTGAGTATCGCGAAGGGTAATAAGGTGTTTATGAGCCAGCACATCGGCGATCTCAAAAATGATCTTACGTTTGCATCACACCTTTCGTGCGTTAATCATCTGCAAAAGCTTCTTGATATTGAGCCAAAGGTTGTGGCCTGTGATCTCCATCCGGCATTTCGCTCGACGCGTCGTGCACTGGAGCAATCGCAACTGCGGGTTATTCAGGTGCAGCATCACCATGCACACATGGCCTCGTGCATGGCTGAAAACGGACTCAGTGGAAAAACGATTGGCGTTGTATTCGACGGTACAGGGTACGGCGTTGATGGCACTATCTGGGGTGGCGAATTTCTTGTAGGAGATACCAGAAGCGTTAAACGTGCCGCACACCTTCGTCATATCGGCCTACCAGGCGGTGATAGCGCGGTTAAAGAGCCCATCCGAATAGCCATTTCGTTATTAACGGAAATTTACGGGGAACACATTCCTGAGCTTTCAATTCCTGGTCTGCTGACATTGTCTGCAGACCAGCGAAACGTTTTCGCAAAAATGGCTATCCGAAAGATTAATACACCAGTAACCAGCAGTATCGGCCGGCTCTTCGATGGCATCTCCGCATTACTGGGCATTTGTACGCATATTGAATACGAAGCGCAGGCCGCCATTGAATTAGAAGCGTTATTATATAGCGATTTTCATATGTCGCATCCTTTCGCCTTCTCGATTGTGGAGTCAGAAGACCATCTCGAGGTGGATTATCGCCCGATGATTCATGAGCTGATTACAGAATTAACAGCACACTCCCTCGATTTATCTGAATTAAGCCGGCGCTTTCATTCAACTATCGTGGAGATTATTACCGCAGTCTCTATCCGTTTATCTGCACTTGCCAGGACACAGCAAGTTGTACTGAGCGGAGGAGTCTTTTGTAATGAGTTTCTACTCAACAATACCCTAGACCGACTGCAAGCAGCTGGACTCAAAGTTTACTGTCATCAACTCGTCCCCACTAATGATGGTGGCATCTCTTTAGGTCAAATTGTCGTTGCATCCAGCCTAAGCTAATCGCATCTTATTTATAATTAGGAAATAGAATATGTGTAATACCCTCCCGAGAGCTACTGCCGTATTATTTGATATGGACGGTGTGCTTATTGATTCAAATGAAGTGATTGAAAGAGGCTGGCGTGAAGCGGCTGCAATGTATGGTAAGACAATATCGGAACAGGAAATTATCAAACATATTCACGGACAGCCTGGCCCGCACACTATTCGTGCGCTTTTTAGTGACCTGCCGCTCGTTGACCAGCAAAAAGTTCAGGCTCATATTATTCATGTTGAAAATACTGCGTCTTACAATCCTATCCCCGGTGTCGCAGAACTTATTACCTTACTGGATGCCGCAGGTATTCAGGTTGGCATTGTAACCAGCGGTTGGCGTGAGAAAATCGACCGAGTGACAGCGATGCTGCATGTTCAGTCTTGCATTTCCGTTATTGTTGAGCGTGATGACGTCACCCAAGGGAAACCTTTTCCTGACCCTTATCTTCTTGCAGCCGAACGTCTTGCTATTCCCGCAGAGAAAACAATCGTCTTTGAGGATTCCAAGAGTGGCGTCACCTCCGCTGTTGCCGCAGGAGCTTTTTGCGTCGGGATCGGTAGCGCTGAACTGATTTCCTGTGGAGCCCGGCTTGTTATTTCAGACTTTACCGGTGTTGAGGTCATATCGCGACTGGATGGAAATATCGCGATTTCATTTTGCCCGGGGCATGTTTTGATCATCGATAAAAAAGACGCATCTCAGGAAACAGAATAGAGTTCAAAGGGCCATTAATGAAAGTCGCGCAAAAAGGAGTCTGGGCTGTTACAACATTATTTTCTGTTAATGGATTTGTTACCGGAGCCTGGGCAGTGCAAATTGCCCAACTGGTTTCACGTTTTAACATTACGGATAAAGTAATAGGCCATTTGATACTTATTTTCGGACTGGGTGCATTATTTATGATGCCGCTATCCGGCATGGCAATGGAAAAATACGGCTCACGACGCATAGTGCGTATTTTTTCCATCGCAGCCTCAGTTGCTCTTATTCCTGTGGGATTCGCACCTGATATCTACCTGTTAACACCGATACTCTTTTTTCTTGGTGCCATGATTGGGGCAATGAACGTTGCGATGAATTCGAATGCAGTAGCCGTCGAGAAAGCCTTGTCACGCACAGTGTTATCTTCTTGTCACTGCTTCTGGAGCATTGGGCTTTTCACTTCTGGTCTGATAGGAGGCTATCTGGTTAAGCAGTTTGGTTTTCTGACGCACCTGTTTTTGATTAGCACGATTTCGTTAGCGATAACATTGTCTGTATGCCCACATGTCATCAAAGACGAATCAATAAGAATTAAGCGTTCAATTAAAGAAAAACAGCCGCATCATTCGTACATTATCTACGTTATCGGTGTTGTTGCTCTGCTGGCCATGATCCCGGAATGTGCGGTCGTTGACTGGTCGTCACGTTATTTACTGAAAAACCTTAATGCAACTACTGAAACGGCAAGTCTTGCCTTTGCCTGCTTCGCGGGAACCATGGCAATTTTTCGCTTTTTGGGAGATTCCATTCGCAATCGTTTCGATGCCATTCTCGTGATGCGCACATCCAGTCTGCTGGCTGGAATCGGACTGCTGGCAGCAGCGGTGGCAAATCATCCCTGGCAGGCTACCGTTGGTTTCGCTATTGCCGGTATCGGCATCGCCAATCTGGTACCAATTGCTTTTTCCGCGGCCGGAAACCAGCCTGATATATCAACCAATACAGGAATGAGTATCGTTACTACCATTGGCTATCTGGGTACGCTGCTGGCACCTGCTCCTGTCGGTTTGGTTGCTGAACTGACGGGTTTTCCTGCCGTATATGCTGGGATGGCCGCCATGCTGGGGGGGGATTACGCTGCTTGCCCCTCTGGTTCGGGTAAAGTCCTGCGAAACCTGAGGCAAGCTGGATGGGAAGCCATCGGCAAGCCTGATATCGCCTAATGCATTGATAACAAAAAGCCCGCTTAAGTTTCCTTAAGCGGGCTTCTTAAATATGGCTCCTCTGACTGGACTCGAACCAGTGACATACGGATTAACAGTCCGCCGTTCTACCGACTGAACTACAGAGGAATCGTTGTGGAGGCTTATCTTAGCGGCGAAAATTTTTTTGTCAAACCCCATTTCTATGAATGCGTATCAATTGATGCTTCTCTCGACAGTTTGTTGCATTTACAGACATTTTAAATGGAAAAAACTTTGCAGCTTTTTGGATTCTCCCTCATCATTTGAAATGAGGTTTCAACTTTCTTCTTTAAGGTCCACTTTGAACGTCTCCGCTGCCTTACGCCAGGTCGCTTCCCGTACGCCCTGGTATGCCAAACGCAAGAGTTATAAGGTTCTCTTTTGGCGCGAAATCACCCCGCTTGCTGTCCCTATTTTTCTGGAAAACACCTGTGTGCTGTTGATGGGGGTCCTGAGTACCTTCCTGGTGAGCTGGTTGGGAAAAGAAGCAATGGCTGGGGTCGGCCTCGCCGACAGTTTCAACATGGTCATCATGGCATTTTTCGCCGCCATCGATCTGGGTACCACGGTGGTTGTAGCATTTAGTCTGGGAAAACGGGATCGTCGACGGGCCAGAGCCGCGGCCAGACAATCGCTGGTGATCATGACAATTTTTGCTACCGTGCTGGCCGCGGTCATTCATTATTTTGGTCAACAGATTATTGACGTTGTCGCAGGTGAAGCAACGCCAGACGTTAAGGCTTTGGCGCTTACCTATCTGGAGCTAACTGTGCTCAGCTACCCGGCGGCAGCCATTGCGTTGATCGGTAGCGGTGCACTACGCGGAGCCGGAAATACCAAAATACCGCTGTTGATTAACGGCGGCATGAACATTCTGAATATCATCATCAGCAGCATCCTGATCTACGGGATCTTTTCCTGGCAAGGGCTGGGATTTGTGGGGGCCGGACTCGGGCTAACCATTTCACGCTACATCGGTGCAATCGCCATTATCTGGGTACTGATGATTGGTTTTAATCCGGCGCTACGTATTCCCTTCAAAAGCTATTTTAAACCCCTCAATCTCGCCATCATCTGGGAGGTTATGGGGATCGGTATTCCGGCAAGCATCGAGTCGGTACTGTTTAATGGCGGTAAACTGTTAACGCAGATGTTTGTCTCAGGCATGGGCACCAGCGTAATTGCCGGAAACTTCATTGCATTTTCTATCGCTGCGCTCATCAATCTCCCGGGGAATGCTTTAGGTTCCGCGTCGACAATCATTACCGGCAGGCGTTTGGGAAATGGCCAGATTGCCCAGGCTGAAATCCAGTTACGCCATGTTTTCTGGCTGTCGACAATTGGCTTAACCGCCATCGCCTGGCTAACCGCCCCTTTTGCTGGCGTGATGGCCGCGTTTTATACCCAGGATCAGGATGTAAAAGAGGTCATTGTCATTCTGATTTGGCTCAATGCGGCATTTATGCCGATATGGGCGGCTTCCTGGGTATTACCGGCTGGCTTTAAAGGTGCTCGCGATGCACGTTTCGCTATGTGGGTATCAATGTTGGGCATGTGGGGCTGTCGCGTCGTAGTGGGCTACACCCTGGGGATCGTTTTAGGATGGGGCGTAGTCGGTGTCTGGTTAGGGATGTTCTTCGATTGGGCTGTGCGCGCGGCGTTATTTTACTGGCGTATGGTCACAGGCCGTTGGCTGTGGAAATACCCGCGTCCCGAACGGGAAAAGTGCATAAAACAACCTGTTGCGCCTGAATAATCGGCGAAATGAGGAATATTTCGGCAAACGATCGAATTTAGCGATTCAGGCTTTGACAACGCTGAGTGGCATCGCTAATATTCGCCTCGTTCACACGATTCCTCTGTAGTTCAGTCGGTAGAACGGCGGACTGTTAATCCGTATGTCACTGGTTCGAGTCCAGTCAGAGGAGCCATATTTAAGAAGCCTGCTTAGGAAACTAGGCAGGCTTTTTGCTTTAAGACTTACTTATGAATACTGATATCATCAGGTTTCAATAAGTTAGCGTGGAAAATCTTCCTGATTTTCATGGACTACAGTCGCCCAGTTGGGTGCACGCCTTCAGTATCTCAACTATCGCGTAATCAACAAGAATCCCGAATTGCGCCAGACGAGTATCCGTATTCATCCAGCCACAGATAATGTGGCGCACGAGATTATCTGCGTTCCCCACTGAAACCCGGTAGCCGTTTGCTAATGGATTACGCCCTCTCCCGCTAGCTCCTCTTATGCATTCCACTAATAAATAGAATTATCAACATCAATAACACACAGATATCATTACTCACGAATCGATCGATAAATGCTATTCTGTTAAGAATTCACAATGGTTACATCTATATGGGTAGCGATGAAGATATACCGTGGTACGGTTGTCGTTTTTTCAAAATTGACATCCTCGGTAATGTCATTTTTGAATTCGACATGAGTGATTCTGATGGTGCACCTCAATACCCTGGAGAGGGTTATCGTGCAAGATTATTTGCCGAAACAGAACTGTCTTCATTAATCACTACAGCCTCAATTACTGTAAATTGATAAAGAGATGTATTTTTAAAAAGCACGAGTAATTGATTAAATTACATATATTTCAAGGGTTCATGTACCTACATGAACCCTTTATGATATCAATCAAAAAAGGATGTCATAACATCATGACCGGGAAGATTTACCCGAGACTCATCATCAGGAGCCGCTATTAAAGTTTAGCGTTATATTCATGCGCGAGGGAAATTAGTATTTGCGTTACGCTTCCTGCGGATAATTGGGTACTGCGAGTAAAATTAGTTTGTTTGTATAGCCAGCGAATATAGCGCCGACTGGCCGTTAAAGAAATTGTCCTGGCATTTTTGCCATCCCCGCCGGTTAATGGGCAAACCATCTTACGGTTTTTTTCCTGTATCCAAAGCGACCACTGACTTTGCCACCAGCCATGCCGCGTTTTGCCCTGAAAATACCAGGGAGTATTTGTATCACTGTCACTTATATCCTCCTCTATAAACCAAAGCTCAGCTTGTTGTTGGCGAAACAGTTCTGCCCAAACAGTAATAACCGCTCCGCGAAGAAAACATTCGTGAGAAATAACATGTGTCTTTATCTCAGGAAAGAGGGTCTTCAACAGCCGAAAATGTCCATGAGCTGATATAACCGGACGCAGAATAGAACCATTGGCGTTACATTTGAGTACCGCACTTCCATACTGAATCTCATCGAACTGACTGCGTTGTAAAAACTGCATCTCACGCATATCAACGTGTTTTACGATATCACTGCGATCCAAATCAGGTTCGATATTGCCTCTCCAGAGATAACGTAAGGTTTCCCCGACCGGGTGCTGAGTAAAATTAGTAGATAGATGAAGAATATTACCTCGGATAGCATCGAAACTGAGCAGGACATAGAGTTTCTGATCTGCTTCCGCCCCCTGAAACGGTACAATTAAAGGAACCGTTTCAATCCGTTCTGGTGATATTACTTCTCTTCGTAATTGCCGCTTAGGTGTCCAGACTTTTTTGCAGGCGCAGCACTGAACGCGCTGTGTTCTTTGCGGATTATAACCATAACAAATAGTTTTCTTGCCATAACATACGGGACAAAAATGGCCACTTTCAGAGGCGTATGCGCTTAAGTAAACAGTCACCCATTCATTAAATTGTTGTGCTTCAAATAGTGGGGGATAACTCCCACATGCCCGACAGTGCAATGCCGGATAACCCAACCTATAGTTCGGCCAGCTGTAATCTTCAGATGTAGCTAACCCTAAATTGCGACACCCAAACGTCTTGCAGGTATTAATTGTAAATAAAGTCGACATGAGCCACCAACGATTTCCAAAGGTCGCTGATTTTGAACTATAACCTCGATTTGATTGTGTGAACAGACGCACATATCAATGTCTTTCGGAATGTAAAATACCCCGAATAAATGTGAATAGAGGAACAGTTTATGAAATTAAAAGTGATTGCTGCGAGTATTTTGTTGACATTACCATTCTGGGCCTGTGCCAAGGATGTCACCATTATTTATACCAACGATCTCCATGCACATGTGGAACCTTATAAAGTGCCGTGGATTGCTGATGGTAAGCGTGATATCGGCGGCTGGGCGAATATCACCACTTTGGTAAAAAAAGAGAAAAGCAAAAACAAAGCCACATGTTTTTTTGATGCAGGTGACTATTTTACCGGTCCTTATATCAGCAGCTTAACGAAGGGCAAGGCGATCATTGATATTATGAATACCATGCCGTTTGATGCTGTCACCATGGGCAATCATGAATTTGATGATGGCTGGGATAATACGTTACTCCAGCTAAGCCAGGCGAAATTCCCTATTGTGCAGGGCAATATTTTTTATCAGAACAGTGATAAAGCGTTTTGGGATAAGCCATACACCATTATTGAAAAAGATGGCGTGAAAATTGGCGTTATAGGTTTGCACGGCGTATTTGCCTTCAATGATACCGTTTCTGCTGCAATGCGCGAAGGTATTGAAGCACGGGATGAGATTAAATGGTTACAGCGTTATATTGATGAACTTAAGGATAAAGTGGATTTGACCGTATTACTGGTTCATGAAGGCACGCCTGCCCGTCAGTCCAGTATAGGAAGTACCGATGTACGCCGTGCGCTGGATAAGGATATTCAGACGGCAAGCCAGGTGAAAGGTCTGGATATTCTGATTACCGGACATGCGCATGTCGGTACGCCGGAACCCATTAAAGTAGGCAATACGCTGATCCTCTCGACAGACAGCGGTGGTATCGATGTAGGGAAACTGGTACTGGACTACAAAGATAAGCCACATAGTTTTACGATGAAAAATTTCGAACTTAAAACCATTTACGCAGATGAGTGGAAGCCCGATCCGCAAACAAAGCAGGTGATTGACCGCTGGAATAAGAAACTTGACGAAGTGGTAGGACAGACGGTGGCGCAGTCGCCGGTTGAATTAACACGTGCATATGGTGAATCAGCTTCGCTGGGCAACCTGGCTGCGGATGCTTTGCTGGCCGCTGCGGGTAAAAACGCACAGTTGGCCTTAACCAACTCTGGCGGTATCCGCAGTGAGATCCCGTCTGGCGCGATTACGATGGGCGGTGTCATTAGTACATTCCCATTCCCTAACGAACTGGTCACGATGGATCTTACCGGTAAACAATTACGTAGTCTGATGGAACATGGCGCAAGTTTAAGTAATGGCGTGTTGCAGGTATCAAAAGGCCTGGAAATGAAATACGACAGCAGTAAACCCGTAGGACAACGGGTCCTGGAACTTACACTTAATGGTAAGGCAATTGAAGATGCGACGGTTTATCACATTGCTACCCAAAACTTCCTTGCTGATGGTGGTGACGGCTTCACCACATTTACCGAGGGTAAAGCGCGTAACACAACAGGTGGGTATTACGTTTACAACGCAGTGATCGATTACTTTAAAACAGGTAACACCATCACCGATGAACAACTTAACGGTATGCGCGTTGCTGACGTAAAAAAATAAGTATTATTGCCTTAATAAGTTCTAATCGGTGTCATTAGTTGAAAATATTCGGCTTTATTGGCTATTTCTTATCTTTAAAGTCGAATATGGAAGCATTACTGAAAAGTAATAAAAACATGCAAACATCTGCATGAGATCTTGATTGAAATATAATAATTACTCATAAAGCTGAAAGGGTTTGGCTATGAAGATAAGAACAAAGCTTAATTTTATTACATTGTGCCTGTCCGCAACGTTAGCCGCATCAGTTAACGCAAAGGATGTGACGATCTATTACACTAACGATTTACATGCTCATGTATCTCCAGGGAAAATTCCGGCCGTCGATAAAGAACGTCTGGTAGGAGGTTTTGCGAATATAGCCACCATCGTTAATGATGCGAAGAAAAGAAACAAAGATGTATTTTTCTTCGACGCCGGAGATTATTTCACCGGCCCCTATATAAGCACCTTGACGAAAGGTGAAGCAATTATCGACATCATGAATACCATGCCGTTTGATGCTGTATCCGTGGGGAACCACGAATTTGACCATGGCGTTGATAATATGGTTAAGCAGTTATCAAAAGCAAAATTTCCGGTTTTGCTGGGTAACGTTTTTTATACTAACAGTGACAAACCCGTCTGGAACAAACCCTGGACGATTATCGAAAAAGATGGCATAAAAATTGGCGTAATTGGTATACATCAAAAATTTGCGTTTTATGACACCGTTGCCGCTAAGGCATATGCGGGTTCAGAGGCCCGTGATGAAGCACCTTATATTCAAAAAGGGCTTGATGCATTAAAAGGTAAAGTGGATATCACTGTGCTGCTTATCCATGAAGGTACGCCAGCACGTCAATCAAGTTATGGCAATAAAGACGTAGCCAGAATGTTGCAAGCCGATATCGATACCGCAAAGAAATTTGAGGGTATTGATGTGTTAATTACAGGACATGCTCATGTGGGCACACCTGAGCCAATTAAAGTCAATGACACGCTCATTGCTTCCACAGATGCGTATGGTACTGATATCGGTAAATTAGTATTGGATTTTAACCCGCAGACTAAAAAAATTGACGGCTATGACGGTAAATTAATCACTGTATTTGCAGACGAATATAAACCAGACCCTATAGTTCAAGCCAAGATTGATGAATGGAATGCTAAGCTGAAAAATATCACCGATCAAATCATTGGGTCAACAACCGCCCCCTTCACCCGCTCTTATGGTGAATCATCACCTGTTGGTAATTTAGTTATTGACGCCATGATGGCCAAGGCGCCGGACGCTGTCGTGGGATTACAGAATAGTGGAGGATTGCGTGCTGATTTACCACAAGGAAATTTACGATATGGTGATGTAATTACTACCTTCCCATTTAATAACGAACTTGTTGAAATGGATCTCACCGGTAAGGATCTTATCAATTTAATGATCCACGCAACTAATCTTACTAATGGGGTTTTGCAAGTTTCAAAAAGCATTCATGTTGAGTATGACAGTAAAAAACCTTTGGGTGAGCGAATCATAAGTTTCACTATTAATAATAAACCTATGGATCCAACCAAAACATATCGGGTTGTTACACACTCATTTTGCGCGACGGGTGGAGATGGATTTGAAGCGTTCTTAAAAGGAACCAATATCAAAACTATCAATAGTACTACCTCTGCTGAGTCAATCATTGATTATGTCAAGACTCATAATCCTTTGAAACCCGATCTTGAAATGAGAGTAGTCGATGTAAGCACGGCAAAATAGGTTCACGAATATATTTTCCATTACATGAACCATCTTTATTAACAAATATCTGCGGAAGGTACCCCTACGTATGCAAAAAATAACACAAATATTATCCGGCGCATTTATGCTTTTCCCTACGCTAACAATGGCAGCCTCAGCGAATAATGAATACGCATCAGACTGGTGGCATCAAAGTATTAATATAGTTGGGAGCAACTCCACTCGTTTTGGGCCACTAAAAAGAGCCGACTTATATCCCGAGTATCGTGCATGGGCACATGCGGATTGGTTTGATTTCTATGGCTACGCTGACTTACCTAAGTTTTTTGGTATAGGCAATGATAATGATATCGGTATTTGGGACAACGGTTCTCCGTTTTTTATGGAGATAGAACCACGCTTTAGCATCGACAAATTAACGGGGGTCGACCTAAGCTTTGGTCCATTTAAAGAATGGTATTTTGCCCACAACTATATCTATGATGCAGGAACCAATGAGGGACAACGTCAGAGCACATGGTATATGGGGATAGGGACAGATATTGAAACGGGACTACCGATGACGTTATCTGCAAATATCTATGCCAAATATCAAGGAAACAATTACAATGCAGCCAACGAAAACGAATGGGATGGTTATCGCTTTAAAGTAAAATATGTCATTCCTATTACCACAATATTTGGTGGAAAACTAAATTACGTCGGCTTTACCAATTTTGACTTTGGTTCAGACCTAAAAGAAAAATCAGGTGGCGAGCAGCAATTTTACTCCCGAACAAATAGCTCGATAGTTTCCACAAATGTACTCAGTCTGGTTTATCCTCACTGGAACTTTGGCGCCACCCTGCGTTATTTCTATCATGGTGGACAATTTGAAGAAGGTAGTAAAGCATTTAACAGCGACGGAGACATCACCTCTATAGACTCAACGGGGTGGGCATACTATTTAACTGTTGGTTACGCTTTTTAAACAATCTGCAAGGAATTAGCTATGAAGGTAAAAACGATTACAGCAGGTATTCTGTTGACATTGCCATTTTGGGCCTGCGCCAAAGATGTCACCATTATTTATACCAATGATCTCCATGCTCATGTTGATACTTATAAAGTCCCCTATGTAGCAGACGGTAAACGTGAAATTGGTGGATTCGCTAATATAAGCACTTTAGTCAAGCAGGAAAAATCCAAAAATAAAGCCACATTTTATTTTGACGCCGGTGACTATTTTACCGGGCCGTATATCAGCAGCCTGACTAAGGGTCAGGCCATCATTGACATCATGAATACTATGCCCTTTGATGCAGTATCAATAGGTAATCATGAATTCGACCATGGCTGGGATAATCTCTTGCGGCAGTTGAGCAAAGCAAAATTCCCTGTTCTGTTGGGGAATGTATTCCACAAGGACAGCGAGATACCATTCTGGAACAAACCGTATACCATCCTGGAAAAGGATGGCGTGAAAATTGGCGTTATTGGGCTGCACGGTGTGTATGCATTCAATGACACCATTTCAGAACTCTCGATCCAGGGGCTCGATAATGATAAAAGTAACCGCTTTGATAAATCAGCTGCGGCCCTCAAGAACCAGGGAATCGAAGCTCGCGATGAGGTGAAATATCTGCAGCATTATCTGGATGAGTTGCGGGGTAAAGTTGACGTCACCGTTGCGCTCGTTCACGAAGGCGTTCCGGCTCGTCAGTCCAGTATCGGTAGTACGGACGTTAGACGTGCACTGGATAAAGATATTCAGACCGCTAGTCAGGTTAAAGGGCTTGATATTCTCATCACCGGACACGCTCATGTTGGAACACCGGAACCTATCAAAGTGGGGGATACGCTAATCCTTTCTACTGACAGTGGTGGTATCGATGTAGGTAAATTGATACTTGATGTTGAACCAGGGGCGAATACAAAAAAAGTTAAAAGCTTCGAGCTGAAAACAATTTTTGCTGATGAGTGGAAACCTGATCCAACAACACAAAAAGTTATCGATGGCTGGAATAAAAAACTCGCGGATATTGTGCGTCAGCCAGTCGGTGAATCCCCGATCATGTTAACCCGTGCCTATGGCGAATCATCGCAACTAGGCAACTTATTTACAGATGCAATGCTCGTCGCTGCACCGGATGCACAGATCGCACTGATTAACTCCGGTAGTTTACGTGCTGATCTCAACGCGGGTCCCATTACCTTTGGTGACATTACCAGTACTTTCCCCTTTAAGAATGAGCTTACTGAGATGGATCTTAGCGGTAAGGAGCTGCGCAATCTCATGGAACATGGGGCATCTCTCACCAATGGCATACTGCAAATGTCAAAAGGTGCTGAAGTGCGTTACATGCCGCAGAATCCGGTCGGGCAGCGCATAGTATCGTTCACAATCAATGGCAAAGCGATTGAAGATACGCAGACTTACCATGTTGCCACCACGACCTTCCTTGCTTTAGGAGGCGATGGTTTTCTGGCATTTAAAGAAGGGAAAAATGTACAAGTCCGCGCCGGGAATAATATGTCTGATGTCGTGATTGATTATCTGAAATCGGGGCACAAAATCGTTCCCCACGAAGTTAACGAAATGCGTGTTGAAGTGAGTAAAAAATAAATAACCCAGGTGATGCTGAAAAACTCAAGTCCATTATGTCATTTACATTGTAAGAGTTGCTTTTGCATTAATAACACGGAACACTCCCCAGAATGCAATACGTACTGTATGGATGATACGACACTTCAGCTATTTATTCGTCGAAAAATTGATACTGAGGAAGCGAGTGATGTGGTTTTTGCCTGGCAGGACGGTGAATCAATGCCTGGCGGACTTCATTTCTTTGAACGAGTCATAGAGCTACAACAGCAATATGCGCAAAGTAAAAATATTATTAATACATTTCAAACCAACGGAATTCTTTTAGATGATGAATGGTGTGAGTTCTTCAAGAAAAACCAGTTTATGATTTGCATTTCAGTGGATAGCGATGTTGCATTACATGACAATGACTGCGATACGATTTCCGGTAAATCAACAAACTATCAGGTTGAAAACGCTGCGAGATTATTGCAAAAATATGATATTGAATTTAGCACACTGACGGTCGTTAACACCGAAAATAGCCACCATCCGCTGCGCATCTACCATTATTTAAAAAGTCTAGGTAGCCGCCATATGCAGTTTATTCCCTTACTTAGACCGCTTGTACAAGGCGGTGTGGATGCGCAAAGCCTTGGGCCAGCCGCACTGGGAATTTTTTTGAAAACGATCTTTTATACCTGGGTACGTCTGGATATCGGTACGATTAAAATCTCCATCTTTGAGCATGCGTTTGCTGCGTGGTGCGGGTTATCTGTGCCAACATGTGTTTATGCTTCATGTGATGATAGCGCGTTAGCGCTGAAAATAAACGATGATAATTATCATTGCGATCGCGTTGTTAATTCGAAATATTTTATGCGTGACAGCAATCAACCTATTGCAACCGCGATGCAGCAAAACTCGATGAATCAGAGAGTAGAATCATCCAAACCGACACTGGTAGAAGAATGTGCGAGTTGCAAAGTAGAATTCGTCTGTCACGGCGGTTGTGCAAAAGATCGCGTAGCACTTTCCCGATGCGGTGTTCCGCAACTTAATTATTTTTGTGAAAGTTATCAGGCTTTTTTTACTTATGTTGAACCCTATATGTTGATGATGAGGGCGTTATGGGAGCAAAACTATGCGCCTTCTGATATTCGTCAATATTTGACCTGACAAGCCTCTCAGTACGGGCTGATGGATGAACAGGAACTCAGGCTGGAGATACTGGGATAATCTGGCATTCTATACTCTGTTCATAGAACACTCACTTTTGCTCAATAAAAAATTGAATTTAATTATATAGCAAAGCCCATTCACTCACCTAATGAATGGGCTTTGCTATATAATTTATTCTCTCGATCAATTAGAAACCATCACTAAATATATTTAAATATAATTGCCAACAATCAAATAACGCGTTACATTAACTCATCCTATTTAAACCACGTGCATTACCCGGATGAAATTTAGTATATCGAAAAAAATCTTGCAAGATTAAATTTGTCTATCTTTGGACTTATTTTTAAAAGCACGTTTCATACATTTAATACAACACTACGTCACAGCATTATTTTAAAAAGGGAAATCCAATGAACAGCAGAAATCACGTCAAGGATGACGTATTAATAAAATTAGTTAAACCCACGAAAGATATAGAGATTTTACTTCAAGCAATTGGTCACCGTGGTAACACAATTAGTATCATTAAAAGACGACACATTAGCCTGACTCAAAACAATGAGCGGTATTGCGTAATTTTACTTAAGGGCAGTATATCTCTTTGTAGAATCAGTGACGGAATGGTGCTCAACTCAGAAAATGCACCATTTATCTTTGGCGCTAACATTCAGTTATCCTATTCACGCCATCTTTATGCCAAAGCAAAAGAAACATCGACACTGCTGCTTATTCCACAGACTGAATTATACAAAATAGTCGACAGATTAAACCTCTGGAAGTCATTTGCTGCACTGCAAGATTATTCTGCGGCTAAAGTCTACTCTCATTGTCTGGCAGTATCACAACTATCTTCCTATGAGATTATACGCATTCACCTTCTTGAGTTAATAGATGAGCCTGAGTCCATCAGGAACAATATTACCGCTGCCAATTATATCATGAATCACTCATTTCTCTCGCGCAGCGGGATAATGCGGATCCTGGCAATACTCAAAACCGAAGGCTACATCCATCTTTCACGTGGTATTTTAACAGAAGTCATCAGCCTTCCCGAACAGCTCAGTCTGTTATATTCCAAATCAAAAACTGAATGACAATCAGACCGGGGCTCAGGTTAAACAATCCGTTAGAGTCTTGTTAAAGCGCGACATGTTACAGCCGAAAATCGCCATAACAAAACCGCACTTATAACCTGAGCCATTGGTTTATCAATTCATGAGATAGATATAACGTTATCCTTAAATTTGATAGTCAATCACGGTGTCATCCGGTTCCATCGCCTGGCGTTTGATTTCATCGACGGATAACCCTGCGTTGCATAGCTCGATAAATCGCCAGACGTAGTTGCGCTGCAGTTGCCCGCGTTTCAGGCCCAGCCAGACCGTATTTGCATCAAATAAGTGCCGGGTATCCAGACGGGTCAAGCTCCCCTCCTCCTGCTCGCCACTGGATTGTTCTGCCACCAGTCCAATCCCCAAACCCAGCGACACATAGGTTTTAATCACATCCGAATCCTGGGCACTGAGGATAATATCCGGCACTAACCCTTTACGCGCAAACGCCTCATCGATACGGGAACGTCCCGTGATCCCCTGACGATAGGTAATCAACGGCCAGTGTGAGATGGATTCCAGCGTAAGTGGAGAAGTCTTCGCTAAGGGATGATCATATGGCACGAGCAGGCTGTGATGCCAACGAAACCAGGGAAAAGCCACCAGCAGTGGATCGCTGCTGAGTCGCTCACTGGCGATCCCGATATCTGCCCCGCCATTTTGCAGCAGCACGTCGATTTCCTGCGGCGTGCCCTGGATCAGTTCGAGTCGCACCTCAGGGAACAGCTCACGAAAGGCTTTAATTACTGCTGGCAGGCTATAACGCGCCTGGGTATGCGTGGTAGCGATCGTCAGTACACCGGACGTGTCATTGGTAAACAGATCCGCCAGTCGGCGAACGTTGCTGGCCTCATTCAAAATACGTTCAGCAATAACCAGCAAGGCTTTACCCGGTTCGGTCATGCCCAGCAGGCGTTTACCGCGACGGATAAATATCTCGATACCCAGTTCATCTTCAAGTTCACGAATGTGTCGGCTGACGCCAGACTGGGAGGTGTACAGTATATTCGCGACCTCCGTCAGGTTGTAATCCTGACGGGCCGCCTCGCGGATTATTTTAAGTTGCTGGAAATTCACTTTTCGCTCCGGGCACATCAGACATTACGCTATTGTTAAAGTCTGACGCCCGGCATAACAAATAATAAAAACCTGCATCTTATTCCTCGCGGGAATAAGGTTTAGCTGACAAGCTGCAGCTCACGGTTTTCCAGCGCAGGACGGCTAACCAGCGACAACAGAATCTCCTTCACGGCCTGTGCCTGAGGCGATAAGCTCCCTCTGGCCGAGACGTTCAATGATAATGGCAGATTCATCGATGGGGTTGTTATCCGCGCCATCCAGCCGTTTGCAGCATTGCACAATGAACGAGCCGCCGACTCAGGCAATACCGTAACGCCCATACCGCTGGCAATAGCAGCCGTTAAGGTGGCAATAGACTCAATTTCGCCAATGACTTTAGCGGTTAAGCGACGTAACGAGAAAGCTTCATCCACACGCAGACGAACTGCGCTGTAATCCCGTGGTAAAAACAGATTCATCTGCGCCACAGTGGCCAGATCGACGCTTTGCCCCGGACACTCACGCGTGCCGACCAGGTAAAGATCCTCTTTTAGCAACGGCTGGCTGCTGATACCCGCCACGGGTGAACGCTCATAGAGTACCGCCATATCTAATTGCCCGCTGAGCAGCTTGTCATTCAGCACCGCCCCACTGTTTTCATGCAAATAGACCAGTACATCTGGCAGTTCTGCACGTACTGTCTGTAATAACGGCATAGTGATGGATGACGCCGCCGTACCTGGCGCAAGGCCAATAGAGACCTGTCCCCCAAGAGTCTGGCCCACATTATTAACCGCAAGCTGCGCCTGTTCGCACTGACGCAAAATGGTCCGGGCATGGGTATACAACACTTTCCCCGCTTCCGTCGGCGTGACGCCACGCTTGGTGCGAATCAGCAATTGCTGATCCAGCTCGCCTTCCAGCGTGGCGACCTGCTGGCTTAGCGCAGGTTGCGCAATGTGCAACACTTCCGCTGCCTGGGTCAGGCTACCAATATCGACGATTTTCACGAAATATTTCAGTCGTCTGAAGTTCATTTTGCCTCCTGTCGGAATACCAGAACCCGTGCTGGCAGTCATTGAATTCAGGATTGCAAGATGCTTGCCAGTTTCGTCATATGCCGTGTTTTACGGCTAAAACCGCGTAAAGTCTGGAGCAAAGGTGCGCAAAAAACATTATTTACATCTGTATGGCTTACTTTGATTGCCCTGGAAGAGGTAGGCGCGCACCAGAATGGGGCAAAAGCTTAAAAAGATGGAAAGATCGCCGCTTTGCTGATTTTGTCAGCAAACGAACGCACAAATGTATTTCCCCCTTTGACAAGCCTCATCACCCTCGCTAATATGCGCCTCGTTCAAACGATTCCTCTGTAGTTCAGTCGGTAGAACGGCGGACTGTTAATCCGTATGTCACTGGTTCGAGTCCAGTCAGAGGAGCCATATTTAGAAAAGCCCGCTTTTTAGCGGGCTTTTTGCTTTTCTGCATTACTGTTTTTCATTCGTCTTATTTTTCATCTTGTCCCATGTTGAGAGAGATAATCGTTTTCTCATCGCATCTGTCGCGGTAATCTCATAACGGTCGTTAATATATCGACTGCAATGTGTGTAACCCAACCTAAATACTAATAACTAAAAGACAGTACAGACAGGATAACTATGGATTCCACCCTCACCTCCACGGGTCCCCAACAGGACGCCTCTTCGCTTCATCGTGCCCGACGCGCTGCGCTTGGTAGCTTCGCTGGCGCCGTGGTCGACTGGTATGATTTTCTGCTTTATGGCATCACCGCCGCGCTGGTCTTTAATCGCGAGTTCTTCCCGCAGGTCAGCCCAGCGATGGGAACGCTTGCCGCATTCGCCACCTTTGGCGTCGGATTTTTGTTCCGCCCACTAGGCGGGGTGATCTTCGGCCACTTCGGCGATCGCCTGGGCCGTAAACGTATGCTGATGCTCACCGTCTGGATGATGGGGATTGCTACTGCGCTGATAGGGATTATTCCTTCCTTTGACACCATTGGCTGGTGGGCCCCTGTGCTGCTGGTAACGCTGCGTGCTATTCAGGGATTCGCCGTTGGCGGTGAATGGGGCGGCGCGGCGTTACTCTCGGTCGAAAGCGCGCCGAAAAACAAAAAAGCCTTCTACAGCAGTGGCGTTCAGGTAGGTTACGGCGTCGGACTGCTGCTCTCTACCGGTCTGGTCTCGCTGATTAGCTCGCAAACCACCGATGAGCAGTTCCTGAGCTGGGGCTGGCGTATTCCGTTCCTGTTCAGCATTGTGCTGGTTTTGGGGGCATTGTGGATGCGTAACCGTATGGATGAATCTGCCGAATTTGAACAGCAGCAGCAGGCACCGCAGCCAGAGAAAAAGCGGCTACCGGTAGTCGAGGCGTTAATCCGTCATCCGGGCGCATTTTTAAAAATTATCGCTCTGCGCTTATGTGAATTGCTGACGATGTATATCGTCACCGCGTTTGCACTTAATTACTCCACGCAGAACCTGGGTCTGCCCCGCGAGCTGTTTCTGAATATTGGCTTGTTAGTGGGTGGACTGAGCTGTCTGACTATCCCCTGCTTTGCCTGGCTCGCGGACCGCTTTGGTCGTCGACGCGTCTACATTACCGGCGCACTGGTCGGTACGCTCAGCGCCTTCCCGTTCTTTATGGCGCTGGAAGCACAGTCTATTTTCTGGATCGTGTTCTTCGCGATTATGTTAGCCAACATCGCGCACGATATGGTGGTCTGCGTGCAGCAGCCTATGTTTACCGGTTTGTTTGGCGCAAGCTACCGCTACAGCGGCGCAGGCGTTGGCTATCAGGTAGCAAGCGTGGTTGGCGGCGGTTTTACGCCCTTCATTGCTGCGGCACTGGTGACATTTTCCGGCGGAGACTGGCATAGCGTGGCCATTTATCTGATGGCTGGTTGTCTTATTTCTGCCGCCACCGCATTGCTGATGCGGGATAAGCAGCACGGTTAAGCCATGGTGCGAAGGTCGTCCGGCCTTCGCACAATCTTCCTCAACGTCTGACTTTTGTTTCATATTCCTGTGACATACTATCGGGAGAGCAGTACATCTGTGGAACAAGGAGACAGACATGATCAATAAGGGCTCCAGCCTGACACCGGCTCAGGCACTGGATAAACTGGACGCGCTGTACGAGCAGTCGGTTAAAGCACTGCGAAGCGCCATTGGTAAGTATATTGAAACAGGGACGCTCCCTGACGTAACAGCCCGCCATAATGGTCTTTTTGTTTATCCGTCGCTTTGTGTCACCTGGGACGGCAGCGCCACAAATCCCCCGAAAACCCGCGCCTATGGCCGTTTTACTCACGCGGGCAGCTACACCACGACGATTACCCGTCCGTCGCTTTTTCGTCCGTATCTTGAGGAACAGCTCACGCTGCTGTATCAGGATTATGATGCGCATATCTCCGTCGAGCCATCGCTGCATGAAATTCCCTATCCATACGTCATTGACGGTTCTGAACTGACGCTTGACCGCTCGATGAGCGCCGGATTAACGCGCCATTTTCCCACTACAGAATTGTCCCAGATTGGTGACGAAACGGCAGATGGGATT
Source organism: Citrobacter sp. Ce129 (assembly GCF_030334545.1). Lineage (NCBI taxonomy): Bacteria > Pseudomonadati > Pseudomonadota > Gammaproteobacteria > Enterobacterales > Enterobacteriaceae > Citrobacter > Citrobacter sp. Ce129. The sequence goes on along the minus strand of NZ_JAOWDS010000048.1, from coordinate 49,809 downwards.
TTTCATCCGGCGGAATTCTCCCCGTTGTCGCACTTCGACGCCCGACGCGTAGATTTTTCGCTGGCACGACTGCGTCACTACACAGGAACACCGGTTGAACATTTTCAGCCTTTTGTGCTGTTCACCAACTACACCCGCTACGTCGATGAGTTCGTGCGCTGGGGCTGCAGCCAGATCCTCGACCCGGACAGTCCGTATATCGCGCTGTCATGCGCGGGCGGGATCTGGATCACCGCAGAAACTGAAGCTCCGGAAGAAGCCATCTCCGACCTCGCCTGGAAGAAACACCAGATGCCTGCCTGGCATTTAATCACCGCCGACGGTCAGGGGATCACGCTGGTCAATATTGGCGTTGGCCCGTCTAACGCCAAAACCATTTGCGATCATCTGGCCGTACTGCGCCCTGACGTCTGGCTGATGATTGGGCACTGTGGCGGGCTGCGTGAAAGCCAGGCGATTGGCGACTATGTTCTGGCCCACGCTTATCTGCGTGACGATCACGTGCTGGATGCAGTTCTACCGCCGGATATCCCAATTCCGAGCATTGCGGAAGTACAGCGCGCACTGTATGACGCCACCAAAGAAGTCAGCGGCATGCCTGGCGAAGAGGTTAAACAGCGCCTGCGTACCGGTACCGTCGTCACCACTGACGATCGTAACTGGGAGCTACGCTATTCCGCTTCTGCGCTGCGTTTCAACCTCAGCCGCGCGGTGGCTATCGATATGGAAAGCGCCACCATCGCCGCCCAGGGCTACCGCTTCCGCGTTCCTTACGGCACGCTGCTGTGCGTTTCCGATAAACCGCTCCATGGCGAGATCAAACTGCCTGGTCAGGCCAACCGTTTTTATGAAGGCGCCATTTCCGAGCACCTGCAAATAGGTATCCGGGCTATCGATCGTCTGCGTGCTGAAGGCGACCGACTGCACTCCCGTAAATTACGTACGTTCAACGAACCGCCGTTCCGTTAAGGCCTGAAGGTAACTATGCACAACTCAACTCCTCTTTCCGCCCTGCGTAACCTGCTGATAGCGCAGGGGCTGGATGGCATGATTGTCCCGCGCGCCGACGCTCATCAAAGCGAAGATTGTACGCCGCATGACAATAAGCTGGCCTGGCTGACCGGTTTTAGCGGCTCTGCGGGACTCGCGCTGGTCCTGCAAGACCGCGCATTAATGTTTGTCGATGGACGTTATCAGGTCCAGGTGCGCAATGAAGTCTCGCTGGATGATTTTGAAATTCATCACTTACACGATGAACCGCTGGCTGACTATTTGCAGTCTCACGTTACAGCGGGCGCGCGTATCGGCTTTGAACCGCTGCTGATGGTCAACAGCCAGTTTGAAGCGCTTTCAGCAACGCATTGCGAGTTGGTGCCTCTTGCACAGGATCCTTTTGACCAGGTGTGGCTCGACCGCCCGGCGGCACCCTGTGGAATCATTCGTGAAATGCCCATTGAAATCAGCGGGGAAAGCAGTACGCAAAAGCGTGCCCGCGTCGTGGAGCAACTCATTCAGCACCAGGCCGACGTCCTGGCGATCACCCTGCCGGATAACATTGCCTGGCTGTTGAATGTACGCGGTTCGGATCTGGCCATGGTGCCAGTGCCGTTTTCGTTTGCCCTGCTCCATCGCAGCGGTGAGCTGGAATGGTTTGTGGATAGCAACAAAACGCAACAGCTCCCCGCATCGCTGCTGAATACGCTTACGCTGGCCCCGCAAGAGAGTTTCCTGGCGCGCTGCCAGCAGTTGGCTAAGGGTAAGCGCTTTCTGGTCGATAGAGACTACGCCCCGGTTGCGTTGCGTTTTGCCATTGAAGAACACGGCGGCAACGTCTTGTGGGCTCCTGACCCTATCACCCTGATGAAAGCGCACAAAAATGACGTGGAACTGGCAGGCTATCGGGAATGCCATGAGCAGGATGGCGCTGCCTGGGTTAACTTCCTCGCCTGGCTTACGCATGAAGTCCCCTTGCGCGAAGCTGCAGGCAATCCGGTCACCGAACTGGAAGCGCAGGCAAAGCAACTGGAATTTCGCCAGCAGCAGCCGGGATTTATCGAGCAAAGTTTCAGTACGATTTCAGCCTCTGCCAGCAATGCCGCAATGTGCCATTACCACTCCAGTGAAAAAACCAATACGCCAATTACCTCTCAGGCCATGTACCTGAATGATTCCGGCGGCCAGTACCATAATGGTACGACGGATACGACGCGCACCCTCGCGTTTGGTCCACAGGATCCGCAGCGTCGTCTGCATTACACCGCCGTGTTGAAAGGCTTTTTGTCGCTTATCTCGCTGCAGTTCCCCAGCGGTACTCAGGGACATCAACTGGATGCCTTTAGTCGTCGGGCGTTGTGGGATTTAGGTCTGGATTTTGATCATGGAACAGGACACGGGGTCGGCCATCAGCTACTTATTCATGAGCAGCCCCATCGCATCGCCAAAAAAGTAAACCCCTGGCCTTTGGTAGCAGGCAATATCATTACCATCGAACCGGGTTATTATCTTGCCGGGCAATATGGGATCCGTATTGAGAATCAGGTGGAGATTATCAACAGTCGTCCTGGTTTCTGTCGTTTCTCAACGTTGACGCTGGTGCCGATTGATTTGAATCTGGTTGAACGGCATCTGCTCAGCGATGCAGAGAAGCAGTGGATTGATGATTATCACCAGCAGGTCAGAGAGTCGTTATCCCCTCGCGTGAACGCAGAGGCACGTCCGTGGCTGTTCGCCGCTACCGCGCCGATTCGCGTTCAGGCTAATTAATACAATAAAAAAGGCAGCCCGCAGGCTGCCTTAGTTCTCCCCAACTTCTTACTGCTTAGCTGTTACGGATGTACTCATCCATTTCAGTTTTCAGGTTATCGGACTTCGTCCCGAAGATAGCCTGAACACCGGAACCAGCTACCACAACGCCCGCCGCACCCAGTTTCTTCAGGCCAGCCTGATCCACTTTGGCAACGTCAGCCACGCTGACGCGCAGACGAGTGATGCACGCGTCGAGGTTAGTGATGTTTTCTTTACCGCCGAATGCTGCAACCAGAGCCGGAGCCATTTCACCGGATGCGCCTGCTTTGCTGTCTTCGGTAGCATCTTCACGACCCGGCGTTTTCAGGTCCAGCGCTTTGATCAGCACACGGAAGATGGTGTAGTACACGATCGCATAACCGATACCGACAATCGGGAACAGCCACAGTTTGCTGCTGTTGCCGGACAGAACGATAAAGTCGATCAGACCGTGAGAGAACGACGTACCGTCACGCATACCCAGCAGGATACAGATCGGGAATGCCAGACCAGCCAGAATCGCGTGGATGATGTACAGGATCGGCGCCACGAACATGAAGGAGAACTCGATCGGCTCGGTAATACCGGTCAGGAACGAGGTCAGCGCTGCGGAGATCATGATACCGCCCACTTTCGCGCGGTTTTCAGGTTTAGCAGAGTGCCAGATAGCAATAGCGGCAGCCGGCAGACCGTACATTTTGAACAGGAAGCCACCGGACAGTTTGCCTGCAGTCGGGTCACCCGCCATATAGCGAGGGATGTCGCCGTGGAAAACCTGACCTGCAGCGTTGGTGTATTCACCGATCTGCATCTGGAATGGAACGTTCCAGATATGGTGCAGACCAAACGGCACCAGGCAGCGTTCAATGAAGCCATAGATACCGAACGCCACGACCGGGTTCTGGTATGCAGCCCACTGGGAGAACGTCTGAATAGCAGTACCGATTGGTGGCCAAATGAAGGACAGAACCACACCCGTGAAGATGGCGGCCAGACCAGAAATAATAGGAACGAAGCGCTTACCCGCAAAGAAGCCCAGATACTCAGGCAATTTGATACGGTAGAAGCGGTTGAACATATACGCTGCAATCGCACCGGAGATAATCCCCCCGAGAACACCCGTATCAGCAAGGTGTTTAGCGGCGATCTCTTCAGCAGGTAAATGCAGAACCAGCGGCGCAACAACAGCCATGGTTTTGACCATGATGCCGTAAGCAACAACGGATGCCAGTGCAGATACGCCGTCGTTGTTGGTGAAGCCTAACGCAACACCGATAGCAAAAATCAGCGGCATGTTTGCAAAAACAGAACCGCCTGCTTCTGCCATTACGTGCGATACAACGGCTGGCAGCCAGCTGAAGTTAGCGGAACCGACGCCCAGCAGAATACCTGCAATCGGGAGTACGGATACCGGCAGCATCAGCGATTTACCGACCTTTTGCAGGTTAGCAAATGCATTCTTAAACATAATTAGGAGTGCTCCTGAGTATTTGTGCTTATACACTTCATCCTTCAAACCGCCTCAGCGTTGGCTGCGCTCGATCATCCCAGTCACTTACTCAAGTAAGCTCCTGCAATTCACTCACTTGCCGCCTTGATGCAGCCTGAATGACTTTGTGTATTCTACGTTCTCACGCATTGGCGAGGGGGGAGAACCTCGCCGTGTACAGGGCATCTAAGTACCCTTTATTTATTACACAGAGTAAAATAATTCAGTTTGTTTTTGTTTGACGGCTATCACAATTCAGTCGTGGATGGCCGCAAAATCCGCACATTCCGATAAAATGAGTTTCTGAATGTGTCAAACTGGTTATTCACCGCCCATTTTGAGGCGGTGAACTTTACTCGCATTGGTGATTAATTACGAGCTTTAAAAAAAGTCAGTTAACGAACTGATTGTAGGCGAGAAGCGTCGATGTGAAACAGGCGGGCAAAGTTATCAGTGGTTGCCTGCGCCAGTTCTTCAACGGCAACACCTTTCACTACGGCCATGTACTCCGCAACGTCACGAGTCATGGCGGGCTGGTTCTCTTTCCCACGATGCGGTACAGGCGCAAGGTAGGGAGAATCCGTCTCAACCAATAACCGGTCCAGAGGAACATAGCGGGCGGCATCACGGAGCTGTTCTGCGTTGCGGAACGTGACGATGCCGGAAAACGAGATATAAAAACCGAGGTCCAGCAATTTCCCCGCCGTTTCTCTGTCCTCTGTAAAACAGTGTAGTACGCCGCCACAATCCGTCACTTTTTCTTCGCGCAGAATAGACAGCGTATCGGCTCGCGCATCGCGGGTGTGCACGATGACCGGCTTTTGTAATTCGCGGCCAATCTGAATATGGTGGATAAAAGATTCCTGCTGGCGCACCTTTGTTTCCGGCGTATAAAAATAGTCCAGACCAGTTTCTCCCATCGCCACCACCCCCTCTTCGGCAGCAAAGCGGCGCAGCTCTTCAACATCATAGGTTTCATCCTGATTTAACGGATGCACGCCGCAGGAGAAAACCACATTGTCACGCTCACCGACCAGTTCGCGCATACTGCGATATCCTGGCAGAGTGGTCGCAACGGCAAGACAGAATTTCACATCACGTGCGGCCGCTTTCGCCAGCACGTCATCCACGTCCTTATGCAGAGATTGATAATCCAGGCCATCAAGATGGCAGTGTGAGTCGACTAAAAACATAATGTCTCTCTCAAAGATGGGGAACAGGCAGTACGGTGCCCGGTTGCAGGTAATGCTCAATACGCAGGATAAGGTCGGTTAGTATCAGTTCACGGTTTATGCCTGTAATGTTCAGCAACTGCTGACGGCAATGACAAACGTCACCGAGTATCGCCTGTATCTGGGCGACGGATAACCGTTCTGCGATAGAAGATATCAGGTCCAGCGCATCAGGATTCGTTAAATGGGAAACCCCATATGGACGTTTCAACGCATCCGTCAACAACGTTGCCAGCCAGTGTAAACGGGCGGCAGCCTGATCGTGGTTTAACGCCGCGAGCAAGATATACCAGTCGCCTGCGTTTAATGTGTTCCCCAGTGCCGCACAAAAATCTGTGCGATGCGCCCAGCTTTCAGCCTGTAACAGCGTAATTGCTGCGCCAGGCGAACCTGCGCTCAGGCGTAATGCGCTAAGCAGCGCTTCTGGAGACGCGGTCACTTCTCGGGCAAGCCAGGAAATAGCGTACGACTCAGCCGGTGGCGCAAGGTGATATAACCGACAGCGGCTACGTAGCGTGGCCAATAAACGTGCAGGCTCTCGACTGGCGAGGAAGAACCAGGTCTGCGCCGGAGGCTCTTCCAGCGTTTTTAACAAGGCATTGGCGGCGGCGTCAGTTAGCTGGGCGGCATCCGGGATCCACACCACTTTCGCCCCCCCCAGGCGTGAATGCTCGTACAATTTCTCACTGACTTCGCGTACCGCATCAACCCCCAGCGTGCTTTTGCCTTTTTCCGGCAGCAGCGAGTAGTAGTCAGGATGCGTCCCCGCCTGCATCAGCTGACAGCCCCGGCACTGTCCGCAGCTTTTATGTCCTTCGGGCTGCTGGCACATTAAATAGCGGCTGAGCGCGTAAATCAGCGCATCGTCGCCCATGCCGGGTAACGCCTGAATCAGTAACGCATGGTGACCACGACCCGCCTGATAGCTGGCTACCAGTTTTTCAAAATCCGGTCGTAACCATGGATACCATTTCATGTGCGCTGCTCCTTCACCCACTGGGTGATGGTATTGCGGATATCTGCCATCACAGACTCCAGCGGCTGCGTCGCGTCGATAGTACGAATGCTGGCATCTTTGGCCGCCAGCTCAAGATAACGCGCGCGGGTGCGATTAAAGAAATCGAAAGATTCCTGCTCAATACGATCCAGCTCGCCGCGCGCGCGTGCGCGCTTCAATCCGACTTCCGGAGTCACGTCCAGATAGAGCGTCAGGTCCGGGCGAAAATCACCGAGCACCGCATCGCGCAGGGTTGCCAGCATGTTTTGGTCGATGCCGCGCCCGCCCCCCTGATACGCCTGAGTCGACAAATCGTGGCGGTCGCCAATTACCCATGCGCCTTTTGCCAGCGCAGGTTTAATAACGGTTTCGACCAGTTGTACGCGTGCGGCGTAAAACATCAGAACTTCGGCTTTATCGGTGATGACCTCGTCACCCACCGACTTAATGTCCAGCACCAGACTTCTTAGTTTCTCAGCGAGCTGCGTTCCACCAGGTTCACGGGTGAAAACCATGTCACGAATACCGAGTTGCTCAAGTGTCTCTACAACCACGTTACGCGCGGTGGTTTTTCCGGCGCCTTCCAGGCCCTCGATGACGATATAGTTACTGCCCATTTTTTTCCTTAAGCACTTTCAGGTAATCCTGCACGGACCGGTTATGGCTGGCAAGATTGGTATTAAACGTATGGCCACCTTTACCGTCAGCCACGAAATAGAGGTACGGCGTTTTTGCCGGATGCGCCGCGGCCTGCAACGAGGCCTCTCCCGGCATGGCAATCGGGCCAGGCGGTAGCCCCGTAATGGTGTAGGTGTTATAGGCGGTTGGGGTATCTAAATCCACACGCGACAATTTGCCATTATACCGTGTACCCATCCCGTAAATCACCGTCGGATCGGTTTGTAAACGCATACCGATACGTAAGCGGTTAATAAAGACTGAAGCCACCTGATCGCGCTCGCTGGCTACCGCTGTCTCTTTTTCGATAATGGAGGCCATGGTTACCAGCTGATTTTTGTCTTGATAAGGCAGGCCTTCAGCGCGCCCTTCCCAGACGGTATCCACCGCTTTAACCATCTTCTGATGCGCACGTTTTAGCAACGCCACGTCGGTTGTATTGGCGGTATACATCCAGGTATCTGGCCAGAACCAGCCTTCCACCCATTGCGGATTTTCCAGCTTCAGCGCCTCGGCAACGGTCTCGTAGCTATCATCGCTCAGCGTATGTTTGATATACGGGGCATCACGCAGCTGTTTGAGGTAGTCGCTCAGGCGCATCCCTTCAACCAGACGTAACGGAAACTGCGCCTCTTTACCGCTTTCCAGCAGTTGCAGCATGTCCCGCACCGTCATATCGGGCGTAAAACGGTAGGTTCCGGCTTTAAAATGCGACAGTTCGGGTTCCACTCGCAGCAGCCACTGGAACACGCGCGGACGATTGAGAACCTTGTCCGCATACAGCTGTTCGCCGAGAGCCAGACGGCCCGTTCCCGCTTTCAGCGTAAAAATCGTCTCTTCTTTAATCAATAATTTACTGTCCGCCAGATGGCGAACTTTCCACATTCCCACTCCCGCGGCAATGCCCAGCACAACCAGCAATAACAGGACAACGAGTAACAGTTTTTTCATGACTAATTCGGGTGCTCACAAAGTGGGGCTAAAAAATCGAATAACAAACGTGAAGACAACAATGTGTCGCCACAAGCACGCACGGGAATAACAGGCATTAACGCGTTACAGACGACAATTTCATCGGCCTGCATAACCTCTTCCAACCCGGCATACTTTTCGACAATACTGAACGGCGATTGTGCCAGCATCCGGATACAGAATTGTCGCATAATGCCGTTCACGCCTGCCTGATCCAGCCGGGGAGTGTATACCACATCGCCCTTACGCCAGAACAAATTAGCCGCACAGCATTCCGTAACCCATCCCTCACTGTCAAGGACCAGCGCTTCATCTGCGTCCGTCTGCTCAAGATGAGAGCGAATCAACACCTGCTCCAGTCGATTCAGATGTTTAAGTCCGGCAAGTAGCGGATTACGCCCCAGTCGCACTGGGCTTAGCGCCAGCGTAATCCCCTCTTGCCGCCAACGATCGTAATGATCGGGCCAGGCTGAAACAGAGATAATACGTGTGGCATTGCGACAGTTTGCACCACTGTAACCCCGGCCACCGCTGCCACGGCTGACAATAACTTTCAACACACCACGCGCGTGTCCTTGCGCCAGCATTTTCATTTCACTTTCCAGCTCTGACCAATGTTCGAAAGAGATCAGCAATTTTTGGCAGGCGTTTTGTAAACGTTCAAGATGCGCTGCAAAGAGGCATATTTCACCGTTAATAATGCGCGCAGTGGTAAAACAGCCATCACCAAATTGGGTCGCTCGATCGCTTGCGGCCAGCATATTTTGCTCGCAGCCATTAATTAAGAACATGGTGGCTCCTTATTTCTGGTCCGCTAGTTTGGCAGGATGAGGTACACAGGACAAGGGTGGAAAACCGAATAAAAAAAGGCCCGACAAGCGGACCTTTTTAAATTGCTATCGATGCTAACGCATCACCTGACGAACTTAAATCTTTTTAAAGATCAAAGAGCCGTTAGTACCACCGAAGCCGAAGGAGTTACACAGGGCGAACTCCAGACCACTAACCTGACGCGCTTCGTGAGGTACGAAGTCCAGGTCACAACCTTCATCCGGGTTATCCAGGTTGATGGTTGGTGGAATAGCCTGATCACGCAGCGCCAGGATAGAGAAAATAGACTCTACCGCGCCCGCCGCACCCAACAGGTGTCCGGTCATGGATTTAGTGGAGCTGACCATCACACGGCTTGCCGCATCGCCAAAGACAGATTTCACTGCCTGGGTTTCAGCTTTATCACCTGCAGGAGTAGACGTACCATGCGCGTTAACATAGCCGATCTGACCTGCTTCGATAGCCGCATCGCGCAATGCGTTGACCATTGCCAGCGCAGCGCCTGCACCGTTTTCCGGTGGTGACGTCATGTGGTAAGCATCGCTGCTCATGCCAAAACCAACGACTTCAGCATAAATTTTTGCACCGCGCGCTTTTGCATGCTCGTACTCTTCCAGTACCACCATGCCTGCGCCGTCGCCCAACACGAAGCCATCACGATCTTTGTCCCACGGGCGGCTTGCCGCTTGCGGGTTATCATTACGCGTAGACAACGCACGTGCTGCGCCAAAACCACCCACGCCCAGCGGCGTACTGGCTTTTTCTGCACCACCCGCAACCATCGCGTCTGCGTCGCCGTATGCAATGATACGTGCGGCATGACCGATGTTATGTACGCCTGAAGTACAGGCCGTCGCGATGGAGATGCTTGGCCCCTGCAGGCCGTACATGATGGTCAGGTGACCTGCCACCATGTTAACAATCGTCGACGGAACGAAGAACGGGCTGATCTTACGCGGTCCACCGTTTACCAGAGAGGTATGGTTTTCTTCGATAAGACCGAGACCGCCAATACCAGAGCCAATAGCGGCGCCAATACGGTGAGCGTTCTCTTCCGTAATTTCGAGGCCAGAATCCTGCATGGCCTGAACGCCAGCGACAATTCCATATTGAATGAAAGCATCCATCTTGCGCTGTTCTTTGCGCGAGATAATGTCTTCACAGTTAAAATCCTTTACTAAGCCAGCAAATTTCGTTGCATAGGCGCTAGTATCGAAATGGTCGATCAGGCTGATGCCACTCTGACCGGCAAGGAGAGCTTTCCAGGTAGACTCTACGGTATTGCCGACAGGAGACAACATGCCCAGTCCGGTCACAACTACACGACGCTTAGACACGGTTGTCCTCCAGGGAGGGAAAATAATTCAAGTGGGATAAAAAGATAAAACTCAGGCGGTCGAATGACCGCCTGGAGATGTTCACTTACGCCTGGTGGCCGTTGATGTAATCAATGGCAGCCTGAACGGTAGTGATTTTCTCAGCTTCTTCGTCCGGAATCTCAGTATCAAACTCTTCTTCCAGAGCCATTACCAGCTCAACGGTGTCAAGAGAATCTGCGCCCAGGTCTTCAACGAAGGAAGCATTGTTGGTTACTTCTTCCTGCTTAACGCCCAGCTGTTCGCCGATAATTTTCTTAACGCGTTCTTCGATAGTGCTCATACTCTTAAATTTCCTATCAAAACTCGCTTTCGCGATGGTTTTCGTAGTGTATAAAATGTTGAAAAATTTGCAACTAAATCCCGGCAGGTCTTACCACGATTTTACGTTATTTTGAGGCCAAGACCTACAATAACGCAAATATTTTTCATCGTGGTTAAACCATGTACATCCCGCCGTTGACGTGCAAAGTCTCACCTGTGATGTAACTTGCTTCGTCAGAAGCTAAAAATGCAACCGCGCTGGCGATTTCTTTCGGTTCGCCAAGACGACCCGCAGGTACTGCCGCCAGCGTACCCGCACGCTGATCATCAGACAGCGCACGCGTCATGTCCGTTTCAATAAAGCCCGGAGCAACAACGTTTACAGTAATGCCACGAGACGCAACTTCGCGCGCCAGTGATTTACTGAAGCCGATCAGACCCGCTTTCGCCGCAGCGTAGTTAGCCTGACCCGCATTTCCCATGGTACCAACCACAGAACCGATAGTGATAATACGCCCATGACGCTTTTTCATCATAGCTCGCATTACCGCTTTTGACAGACGGAAAACAGATGACAGGTTGGTTTCGATGATATCGTTCCACTCGTCATCTTTCATGCGCATTAACAGGTTATCACGAGTAATCCCGGCATTATTGACCAGGATATCGACTTCACCAAATTCTGCGCGAATATTTTCCAGAACAGATTCGATAGATGCCGGATCGGTCACATTCAACATCAGACCTTTACCATTTGCACCTAAGTAATCACTAATGGCCTGCGCGCCGCTTTCGCTGGTGGCAGTACCGATAACTTTCGCGCCACGGGCAACGAGTGTCTCAGCAATTGCGCGGCCAATGCCACGGCTTGCACCGGTAACCAGCGCGATTTTTCCTTCAAAACTCATGGTCTTCCTCTTTTATTGCTCTAGCGCCGCAGACAGTGCCGCCGGCTCATTCAGTGCCGAAGCAGTCAGGGTGTCAACAATACGTTTCGTCAAACCGGTCAGAACTTTACCCGGACCAACTTCATACAGGTGCTCTACGCCCTGGGATGCCATAAATTCAACGGTTTTAGTCCACTGAACCGGGCTGTACAGCTGACGAACCAGCGCATCGCGAATAGCGTCAGCGTCGGTTTCGCACTTCACGTCGACGTTGTTGACTACCGCAACGGTCGGCGCGTTAAACGTGATTTTTTGCAATTCAACAGCCAGTTTCTCAGCAGCAGGCTTCATCAGCGCGCAGTGAGAAGGAACGCTGACCGGCAGCGGCAAAGCACGCTTAGCGCCAGCAGCTTTACAGGCAGCGCCGGCACGTTCTACGGCTTCTTTGTGCCCGGCAATAACCACCTGACCCGGTGAGTTAAAGTTAACCGGCGAAACCACCTGGCCTTCGGCAGACTCTTCACACGCTTTAGCGATAGCTGCGTCATCCAGACCGATAATAGCAGACATGCCGCCAGTGCCTTCCGGCACGGCTTCCTGCATGAATTTACCACGCAGTTCAACCAGACGTACGGCATCGGCAAAACCGATAACACCCGCACATACCAGCGCAGAGTATTCGCCCAGGCTGTGACCCGCCATCAGCGCAGGTGTTTTGCCACCCTGCTGCTGCCATACGCGATAAAGCGCGACCGAGGCGGTCAACAGCGCTGGCTGCGTCTGCCAGGTTTTATTCAGTTCTTCGGCCGGACCCTGCTGAGTCAACGCCCACAGATCATAGCCCAGCGCAGCTGATGCTTCAGCAAAAGTTTCTTCAACAATTGGGTAGTTTGCCGCCATTTCAGACAACATCCCAACGGTCTGGGAACCCTGCCCCGGGAACACAAATGCAAATTGCGTCATGGTTAAATCCTTATACTAGAAACGAATCAGCGCAGAGCCCCAGGTGAATCCACCCCCAAAGGCTTCAAGCAATATCAACTGCCCAGCTTTAATACGCCCGTCGCGGACGGCTTCATCCAGCGCGCACGGTACGGAGGCCGCGGAGGTATTGCCATGTCTGTCGAGCGTCACGACAACATTATCCATCGACATACCCAGCTTTTTCGCTGTTGCGCTGATAATACGCAGGTTTGCCTGATGCGGCACCAGCCAGTCCAGCGCAGAACGATCCAGATTATTCGCTTCCAGCGTTTCATCAACGATGTGTGCAAGCTCGGTTACCGCGACTTTAAAGACTTCGTTACCCGCCATCGTCAGGTGGATCGGGTTTTCCGGGTTAACGCGATCGGCATTGGGCAGCGTTAACAGTTCGCCATAGCGACCATCCGCGTGCAGATGCGTGGAGAGAATGCCTGGCTCTTCAGATGCGCTCAGTACAACCGCACCCGCGCCATCACCGAAAATAATGATCGTTCCGCGATCGGTTGGATCACAGGTACGGGCCAGAACATCTGAGCCAACCACCAGAGCATGCTTCACTGCGCCAGACTTAACGTACTGGTCGGCAACGCTCAGCGCGTAAGTGAAACCGGCACAAGCGGCCGCAACGTCAAACGCCGGACAGCCTTTGATCCCCAGCATACTTTGGATCTGGCATGCCGCGCTTGGAAATGCGTGAGTGGATGACGTGGTGGCAACCACAATCAGACCAATTTGTTCTTTGTCGATGCCCGCCATTTCAATTGCGCGGTTTGCGGCGGCAAAGCCCATCGTCGCAACTGTTTCATTTGGCGCTGCAATATGGCGTTCACGGATACCTGTACGAGTAACGATCCACTCATCAGATGTCTCAACCATTTTTTCCAAATCGGCGTTAGTACGCACTTGTTCAGGCAGATAGCTGCCAGTACCAATAATCTTCGTATACATGTACGCTCAGTCACTTTTTGGTTATATACCGCCACGAGCAAATCGCTGATACGTTGGCAGCATTCACAAACACATCGTTACCTGTGTGCTCGTGAGGTTGCGCTTTCGCCACCGTCCAGCAGTTCGAATCCAGCTGGGTATACAGATTCCAGGCGAGCGGCAATTCGCTGAGGAACTTGTCGCTGCACCGCCTGCACTGCCTGTTCAATCGCGACTTCAAATGCTCGCTGATTGGCCGCACCATGACTCTTAATCACCGTGCCGCGCAATCCTAACAGACAGGCGCCATTATACTGGTCGGGGTTGAGGTGACTAAATCGCCTTGTCAGGCTTTTTTGTAACCAACGTTTTAATAACAGCAGCCACCACGACCGTTTTTTGCCCTCACCCTGAGACTTCAGCAGTGAAAGGAACATTCTGACAACACCTTCCATCGTCTTTAATGTGACATTACCTGTAAAGCCGTCACAGACCAACACATCGGTTTTGCCAGTCAGTAACTCATTGGCTTCAAGATAGCCGATATAATTAATAGAAGGGATTGTTTTTAGCACTGCAGAAGCATCCCGAATACTGTCGAGACCCTTGGTTTCTTCTTCGCCGATGTTGAGCAACGCAACTCGGGGATTGGCAATGCCAACCACCTCTTCTGCCAGCACGGAACCCATGACGGCAAATTGCACCAACATCGTGCTATCACAATCCACGTTGGCGCCCAAATCCAACACCACCGTTTTGCCCTTTTGCTGATGGGGTAAAACCGTCACCAACGCAGGACGCTCAATCCCCTCAAGAGGTTTGAGCAATAACTTCGCAAGTCCCATTAGCGCGCCCGTATTACCGGCGCTCACACAGGCTTGCGCTCGACCTTCTTTCACGAGCTCCAGGGCAACACGCATTGAGCTTCCACGACTGGCGCGAATAGCTTGCGAGGGCCGGGCATCACTGGCAATAACTGACTGAGCAGGGATAATCTGCAGACGTGAACGTTGTTCGAAGTCAGCTTTGGCAAGTAATGGCGTGATTGTATCGGGATCCCCGACTAAAAGAAGTGTGAGTTGCGAATTAGAATTCAGTGCCTGCAATGCTGCAGGCACTGTCACGGTAGGGCCAAAATCTCCCCCCATGACATCTAACGCCAGGGTTAGACGTGTCAAGGTATCGTCGCTGCCCGGTTAGGTGTTTCCCCAGTTACCCGGGGAAAGCCTCACTAAGCTTCATCACGCGTGTACTCTTTGTCTTTCTCACCGTAGTGGGAAAGCCATCGAGTCATGCGTGATTACTTAGCGATTACCTTACGGCCACGGTAGAAACCGTCGGCAGTGATGTGGTGACGCAGGTGTTGTTCACCAGAAGTTTTGTCTACAGACAGGCTGGTGACTGCGGTCAGAGCGTCATGAGAACGACGCATGCCACGTTTGGAACGGGTTGGTTTATTCTGTTGTACGGCCATGGACCTTACTCCTCAATTACTTACGCTTTAAGCTGGCTAATACGGCAAATGGGTTTGGTTTTTGCGCTTCATCAGGCAATTCGCCAAAGACCATGTCCGCCTCGGACACTTCACAGTGTTCAGAATCATGCACCGGAACTACCGGCAAGGAGAGGATAATCTCATCTTCAACCATTGCAAGCAGATCGATTTCACCGAATTCGTTAACCTCAATCGGCTCATACGCTTCCGGGAGTGCTTCAGCCTGCTCGTCAGAACGGACAGGACTAAAACAATATGTTGTGTGAACATGAAGTGGGAACGGTTTCCCGCAACGCTGACATTCGAGCGTAACCGATACTTTTGCATCACCGGTTATGACGGCAAGGCGCTGGTTATCGATCGCGAACGACATGGAGCATTCCACATCACTGTCCACACTGACTACAGAATCGGCGACGCGCTCAACCAGATCAGAAGTATAGATACCTTCATAATCGAGGCGTTTTTGAGCCGTACGAACCGGATCAAGAGTCAGGGGTAATTTTACCTTTTGCATAGGGCGCGCATATTAACTTTGTAACGTCATATAGTCAAAGAAAAAGGCAGCCTGTGGTTGCCTTTTGCCAATAATTCGCACACATTGCGGGTCATCGACTTAAAATCGCTCAACACAAGCCATTACAGCCAGCTTGTAGGACGAAGTCCATAGTTTAAAATGGCTCTCATCAATACGCTATATGCGAGGGAAAAAATATGCCTCAACTTATTCTTGCTTCGACCTCTCCCTGGCGTCGCGCTTTACTGGAAAAACTGGCAATCCCGTTCGAATGCGCCGCACCAGAGGTTGACGAAACGCCGTTACCGGGTGAAGCTCCGCGACACTTAGTCTTGCGACTGGCGCAGAAAAAAGCGCAATCTCTCGCCCACCGCTATCCATCGCACCTTATTATCGGCTCCGATCAAATTTGTGTTCTTGATGGTGAAATAACCGGCAAACCGTTAACAGAAGAAAATGCGCGCCAGCAGCTACTCAAAGCCCGGGGCAATATTGTGACGTTTTATACCGGACTGGCGCTGTATAATTCTGCGACCGGACATTTACAAACTGAAGTTGAACCGTTTGACGTTCATTTCCGTCATTTAAGCGAAACGGAAATTGAAGATTACGTGCGCAAAGAGCGTCCGCTGCATTGTGCCGGTAGTTTTAAAAGCGAAGGGTTGGGCATTGCACTCTTTGAGCGCCTGGAAGGTCGTGACCCAAATACCTTGATCGGTTTGCCGCTGATCGCGCTGTGTCAAATGCTGCGCCGGGAAGAGATGAACCCGCTGAACGCCTGATTAATCTGCCTGATGGCGACGCAATGCGTCTTATCAGGCCCACGATGCATAACACGATTGCAGGCCTGATAAGCAACGCGCGTCAGGCTTTGCGGCGTAATACCTCGAGGCAGCGCTTCAACTGTTTATCCATCGGCGCTTCAATACGCATCACTTCACCGGTACCCGGATGAGTAAATTTCAACGCTGCGGCGTGCAAAAAGAGCCTGCTCAGCCCAGTATCCGCCAGTTGCTTATCGAACTCGCGGTCGCCGTAGCGGTCATCAAAGGCAATCGGATGTCCGGCATATTGGGTATGCACGCGAATCTGGTGCGTACGTCCGGTCACGGGGCTACAGCGCACAAGCGTAGCAAACGCGTAGCGCTCTTCCACTTTAAAACGCGTTTCCGATGGTTTGCCTTCCTGATTCACCCGCACGATACGCTCGCCGCTTTGCAGGATGTTCTTTAACAACGGTGCCTGCACGTTTTTCACATGTGACTGCCACTGGCCTCGTACCAACGCGAGATAATCTTTCTGCATCCCTTTTTCACGCAGTTGTTCATGCAATGAACGTAAGGCTGAGCGCTTTTTAGCCACCAGCAACACGCCGGAGGTATCCCGATCGAGACGATGAACCAGCTCAAGGAAGCGCGCTTCCGGTCGCAGCGCACGTAAACCTTCAATGACGCCAAAGCTTAACCCGCTCCCGCCATGCACGGCCGTACCTGAGGGTTTGTTAAGCACCAGAATGTGGTCATCTTCATATAAAATGACATCGGTCAGCGCCGCGACCTTCTGCAAATTCGGTGAAATGGCCTCTTCTTCACGTTCAGCGACACGTACAGGTGGAATACGCACAATGTCCCCATCTTCGAGTTTGTACTCGGGTTTAATGCGTTTTTTGTTCACCCGCACTTCGCCTTTACGCAAAATGCGATAAATCATACTTTTTGGCACACCCTTGAGTTGGGTGCGCAAAAAGTTGTCGATGCGTTGCCCTGCTTCGTCGGCAGTAATGGCAACTGTTTTTACGGCTGGAGTCTCTGTTTTCATGGGGGCCGATTTTAAATAGCCATCAAGATTCGCGCCACACATTTTTCTATGCTTATATTAACTGCTATACCTTATTACTTCAGTTTGACATAGCCGATTTGGTGGTTATTAAAGCAATCACTACGCGGAAGTGAAAAAACTGTGAGTAACCGGGTGATAAATGGCAAAAGTCATCTTGCTATAACAAGGTTAGCAGTGGAATAATGAGGTTGTTTCCGTGTTGAATCTTGTTAAAACAAGAACTTTTCCGGAATGACCCAATTTTGCCCGACCGATCATCAACGCAGCAATGGCGTAAGACGTATTGATCTTTCAGGCAGTTAGCGGGCTGCGGGTTGCAGTCCTTACCGGTAATAAGGAAGCTTTTCTGGAGAGTAACACCCAGACTGTTCCCCTGATAATTGCGCTGTGTTTCCGTATGAAATACAGGCAACCGACACTCTGCGCCTCTTTGAGCTGACGATAACCGTGAGGTTGGCGACGCGAATAGACACGAGGCCATCGGTTCACACCCGGAAAGGCATTACTCTGCCCGCAGCTTAGTCGTCAATGTAAGAATAATGAGTAAGTTACGATGAAAAGAATGTTAATTAACGCGACTCAGCAGGAAGAGTTGCGTGTCGCCCTTGTAGATGGGCAGCGTCTGTACGATCTGGATATCGAAAGTCCTGGACACGAACAGAAAAAAGCCAACATCTATAAAGGCAAAATTACCCGTATTGAACCGAGTCTGGAAGCGGCTTTCGTTGATTACGGCGCTGAACGTCACGGTTTCCTCCCGTTAAAAGAAATTGCCCGCGAATACTTCCCCGCTAATTACAACTCCCATGGTCGTCCCAACATTAAAGATGTGTTGCGCGAAGGTCAGGAAGTCATCGTTCAGATCGATAAAGAAGAACGCGGCAATAAAGGCGCTGCGCTGACTACCTTTATCAGCCTGGCAGGGAGTTATCTGGTTCTGATGCCGAACAACCCGCGCGCGGGCGGCATCTCCCGTCGCATTGAAGGCGACGACCGTACCGAATTAAAAGAAGCGTTGGCAAGTCTGGAACTGCCTGATGGCATGGGGCTTATCGTGCGTACCGCAGGGGTCGGCAAATCCGCCGAAGCGCTGCAGTGGGACCTGAGTTTCCGCCTTAAGCACTGGGAAGCGATTCAAAAAGCCGCTGACAGTCGCCCTGCTCCGTTCCTGATCCATCAGGAAAGCAACGTTATCGTTCGCGCATTCCGTGACTACTTGCGTCAGGACATCGGCGAAATCCTCATCGACAACCCGAAAGTGATGGAGATGGCGCGTCAGCACATCGCCGCGCTGGGTCGTCCGGATTTCAGCAGCAAAATCAAACTGTACACCGGTGAAATTCCACTGTTCAGCCACTATCAAATCGAGTCTCAGATTGAGTCTGCGTTCCAGCGCGAAGTGCGCCTGCCGTCAGGCGGCTCAATCGTTATCGACAGCACCGAAGCGCTGACCGCTATCGATATCAACTCCGCACGCGCTACCCGCGGCGGCGACATCGAAGAAACAGCGTTCAACACCAACCTTGAAGCTGCCGATGAAATTGCTCGTCAGCTGCGTCTGCGCGACCTCGGTGGCCTGATTGTCATCGACTTCATCGATATGACTCCGGTTCGCCACCAGCGCGCGGTTGAAAACCGTCTACGCGAAGCCGTGCGTCAGGACCGAGCGCGTATTCAGATCAGTCATATTTCACGCTTCGGCCTGCTGGAGATGTCCCGTCAGCGTCTGAGCCCGTCTCTGGGTGAATCCAGCCATCACGTATGCCCACGCTGTTCCGGTACGGGTACCGTACGTGACAACGAATCACTGTCGCTGTCTATTCTGCGTCTGATCGAAGAAGAAGCGCTGAAAGAAAATACCCAGGAAGTTCATGCTATTGTTCCTGTGCCGATCGCATCCTACCTGCTCAACGAAAAACGTACCGCGGTAAATGCCATCGAAACGCGTCAGAATGGCGTGCGCTGTGTGATTGTGCCAAACGATCAGATGGAAACCCCGCATTACTCCGTACTGCGTGTACGCAAAGGGGAAGAAACACCAACCCTGAGCTACCTGCTGCCAAAACTGCATGAAGAAGCGATGGCATTGCCGACGGAAGAAGAATACGTCGAGCGTAAACAGCCAGAACAGCCGGCATTAGCTACCTTTGCTATGCCAGACGTGCCGCCAGCCCCTGCACCGCAGGAGCCTGCAGCGAAAGCCGCCGCGCCTAAAGCCGCAGCAGCGACCGCAGCCGTCGCCGCACAACCGGGTTTGATTAGCCGTTTCTTTGGCGCACTGAAGTCCATCTTCGGTGGCAGCGAAGAAGTAAAACCGGTTGAACAACCTGCACCGAAAGCTGAAGAGAAAACCGAACGCCAGCAGGATCGTCGTAAACCGCGGCAGAACAATCGTCGCGACCGTAACGACCGTCGTGATAATCGCGACAACCGTGGCGATCGTGATAACCGTAACGAGCGATCAGAAAGCGGCGAAAACCGTGAAGATAACCGCCGTAACCGCCGTCAGTCTCAGCAGCAAAATGCGGAAGCGCGCGATAACCGCCAGCAGTCCGTTGATGTCGCCGACAAAGCGAAATCCGGTGATGAGCAGCAGGCTCCGCGTCGCGAGCGCAACCGCCGTCGTAACGATGACAAACGTCAGGCGCAGCAAGAAGTTAAAGAGCTGAACCTGGCTGAACAACCGGCGCAGGATACCGAGCAGGAAGAGCGCGTACGTCAGCCTCAGACTCGCCGTAAACAGCGTCAGTTGAATCAGAAAGTTCGTTTCACAGATAGCCCGGCTGTTGAAGCTGAAGTGGCAACTGCCGCTGCGATCGCTGAAACGGCAGTCGTTCAACCAACTGAACAGCCAGCACCGGCACAGCGTACCGAACTGGCGAAAGTTGATCTGCCAGTCGTCGTTGCGACTGAGCAGGATGACAACAGCGAAGCGCGCGACTCAAATGGTATGCCGCGTCGTTCCCGTCGTTCTCCTCGCCATCTACGCGTAAGTGGTCAGCGTCGTCGTCGTTATCGTGACGAGCGTTATCCGGTTCAGTCGCCGATGCCATTAACGGTCGCCTGCGCATCTCCAGAATTAGCGTCCGGCAAAGTATGGATCCGCTACCCTGTCGCTCGTCCTCAGGATCAGCAGGTTGAAGAGCAGCGCGAACAGGAAATGGTTCAGGAGCAAACTGCGACTGTGGCCGTAGAGCCTCAGGTTGCAGCTGCCGTTGAGCACATTGTGGACGCCCCGGCGTCGGTTGAAACCGTACAGCCAGAGGTGGTTATTGCCGAACCTCAGGCCGCCGCTGTTGAAACCGCACAGGTTGAAACCACGCATCCGGAAGTCATTGCTACTCCGGTCGAGGAACAACCACAAATTATCGCTGAATCCGACGCACCTGTTGCCGAGGAAACCGTTGCGAAAGCCGAACCTGTCGCTGAAGTCGTGACTGCGCCGGTTGTCGATGCGCCTGCGGAAGTTGTTATTTCACAGCCTGAAGTGGTTGAAGAGATCGCTGAGGTTGTGGAAACAGCGCCAGTTGTGGAAACAGTACCAGTTGTGGAAACAGTACCAGTTGTGGAAACCGCACCGGTTGTTGAAGAAGTTGCAGCGCCGAAAGAAGTTGTTGCAGCACCTGTCGTCGAAGCCGCAGTCGTTAAGGCTGAAGTTGTCGCAACCAGCGTTGACACGGAACATCTTCACAGCCATGCAACCGCGCCGATGACGCGCGCACCGGCACCAGAGTATGTGCCTGAAGCGCCGCGTCATAGCGAGTGGCAGCGCCCGGCATTCGCCTTTGAAGGGAAAGGTGCCGCAGGTGGACACAGCGCCACACACCAGGCGACTGCGCCAGCAACACGCCCACAGCCCGTTGAGTAAGACGTAATCAACATCAAAGCCGACCTTCGGGTCGGCTTTTTTATACCTGCTCTACGCGTTTCATCCCCGTTAGCTGCGGCATGACATCTTTCATTAACGCCAGAAACTTGCGTAATCGGGTGGGATAGTAACGCGCCCAGGGATAAACCAAATGTACAGGCAACGACGCCGCATGCCACTCGGGTAGCAGCGTAACCAGTCGTCCACGAGCAATATCCTCCTCGACCATCCAGCTTGAAACAATGGCCACACCCAACCCTGCCAGGGCGGCATTTCTTGCGACATAAATGCTGTCGGTGCTTAATCTGGGTGTAATATTCAGCGTAACAGGTTCATTACGTGGTCGATGCAGCAACGAAACGCTGTGCTGGTAAAATGTGTTCACTGCAATCCATGGCAGCGTTGATAACTGCTCCGGATGCGAAAGCTCGCTATATTGCTCAAGCAAAGCAGGATTCACTACCATGCTACGAGGAACCTCAGCCAGTAAAACCGAGACCGTCGCTGGATCAACCTCTGCCCCAACCCTGATGGCGCAATCAATATTATCGCTCAGGAAATCAACGGTTTTATCATTGAGCATCCACTCTACCGACAACTGAGGATAGCGCGAAAGAAACTGCAAAAGCGGTTCAAGAAGCTGTTGCTGCCCGAACGCATGCGGAGCACGTACTCGCAGCGTTCCCACCGGTTCATCCTCCGTAACATTGAGTCCATCTTCCAGCGCCAGCCAGGCATCAATAATATTCTTGGCATGCTGGTAGCCGCGTTCGCCGTCGTCGGTCAGTTTCATCGCATGCGTGGTGCGCATGATCAGTTTTACACCCAGCAGCGCTTCCAGGGATTGTAACCGTCGACTGACGGTCGCCTGCGTTGTCCCCATCTGCTTTGCCGCTGCTGAAAGCGACCCCGCCTCGACGATACGCACAAACGTGCGCATCAGCTCCACTCTGTCTATACGCTCAGTTTTTACCATTCCAAGTTTCTTCATACGTCTGACGTATAACTGTTTTACCACCGCGCTCGCTACCGCGCCACCTGCTGAAGGTTAAAAATAGCCGCACATCCTGTGATTGAGGAATCAACTGTGAACACACATACCGCCCTTACCCGTTGGGTTATTTTTGTACTGGCATCAGGCGCCGGATTCAGCGTGGCATCCATCTATTATGCCCAGCCGCTTCTGCCCTTAATGGGTCAGGATCTGGCCCTAAGCATCACCGGCATGGGGCTGGTTCCGACGCTAACCCAGGCGGGTTACGCGTTGGGGATTTTCTTTTTATTACCATTAGGCGACCGCTATGACCGTCGGACGCTAATCCTGTTGAAAAGCCTCGCGCTCGCCGTACTGCTTCTGGCCTGCAGCTTTACCGGCCAATTGCATTCGCTTTTACTGGTCAGCCTGTTGATGGGAATGGCGGCAACCATGGCGCAGGACATCGTTCCCGCTGCGGCAATTCTGGCCCCTGAAGGCAAGCAGGGAAAAACGGTAGGTACCGTGATGACGGGCCTGCTGCTGGGAATTTTACTTTCACGTACCGTTAGCGGGCTAATAGGTGAGGCGTTTGGCTGGCGCGAAATGTATCAACTCGCAGCCTTCAGCATTGCTGTGATTTCCACCATCATGTGGAAAGTGCTCCCTCGTTTTGCTGTCCATTCCACGCTGAGCTACCCGTCATTACTGCTCTCAATGGCGCAACTGTGGCAGCGGTATCCCGCATTGCGCCGCGCGGCGCTGGCACAAGGCTTTCTGTCTGTTGCCTTTAGCGCCTTCTGGTCCACGTTGGCAGTGATGTTATCTGAGCATTATCACATGGGTAGCGCTATGGCTGGCGCGTTTGGTATCGCGGGCGCGGCTGGTGCGCTTGCCGCGCCGCTGGCAGGCCATCTTGCCGACAAAGTGGGCGCAGCGAAAGTGGCGCAGTTAGGTGCTTTGCTGGTAACAGTATCTTTCGCCCTGATGTTCCTGTTACCCGCCCTGCCAGTACAGGGGCAGTGGCTGCTTATTGCCCTTTCTGCGGTAGGTTTTGATCTCGGATTGCAATCCAGCCTGGTTGCCCACCAAAACCTGGTCTATGGCCTTGAGCCCCAGGCACGTGGACGCCTGAACGCGCTACTGTTTACAATGGTATTTATCGGTATGGCGTTGGGTTCGGTTCTCGGAAGTCAGGTCTACGCGCAGGCAGACTGGGAAGGTGTGGTTACGCTGGCAACGTTTAGCGGTGCGATTGCGCTGGTAATAAGATTAACGGGGAATCTGTCACTGAGAAAAACAACCGTGGCCTAAAAAAATGCCCGCTCCGGGGTGTTAAAGGAGCGGGCAGACAAACATATCCAGTTTCATGATATGTTCAAAAAAGGTCGTTACCGGTTAAGCTGGAACAGCGACATGCCCTGCATATCGGTAAACGTTTTGTACGATGCCTGCAGTGCAGCCTGCTGCATCACGTAGGACGAAATCGCTGCGTTCCAGTCAACATCCACCAGATTGCTCATCTGCTGAGTTTGACCCAGTGCACGATCGGCTCCCAGTGAATCCAGCGAGCTTAATTCGCTAAGCTGCGTGCCTAATTCTGCACGGACGCTCAACACATTATTGAGTGAATTCTTTAAACCACGGTTGGTTTTATCAATCGCCTCAGCGGCCTTTGCTTTCGCCACATCATCGCCTTCAATCGGCGTATTCAGGGCTGCAATAGCTGTATCCAGCATTACGAATAAGTTCGTTTCAGACTTGCTACCATCTGGCTCCGGAACCGCGTTGCTGGTCACCGAGTTAAAAATTTTATCTCCGGTATGACCAATCACCATTGACCGAGCGGCATCAACCTGTTGGGTGATATTTTCAGTTCCACCACTATAAGTACCATCAGTCTGGGCAAATGGTGGAACTTCGGTTTTGTAGCCGCCAAAGATATAGCGACCATTACCGTCGGTACTGTTAGCCAAATTCATCAGCTGATCGCGGATCCCTTGCAAATCAGTCGCTAACGATGCCCTGTTGTCATCGCTCAACGTACCGTTGCCGGCGCTGACGATTTTTTCCTGCGCCGAGGTAATCGCGGTCGTCGCCCGGCTTAAAACGTTCTCTTCCAGTGACACTTTTTGCGTCGCGAAAGTACGCGCCAGCGTATATTGGCTGTTTTGCGCCTGAGCCTGAGAAAGCACTACAGCCTGCGAGGCGGCAATCGGATCGTCAGACGGGTTGATCACGCGTTTGCCCGTTGACATCTGCTCACCAAATTTTATCCATTCGGCCTGAGAGTTGGTAATGCCACGCATGTTCTGCTGGTACATCATCTGAGTACTAATACGCATTGAGTCCCTCTCCCTTAGCGAATATTCAGAAGCGCATCAAAGAGCGAATTTGCTGTTTGCAGCACTTGTGCGTTGGCCAGGTAATACTGTTGATAACGCTGCAAATTGCCGTACTCTTCATCGAGGTTAACCCCGGAAATCGACTGTTGCTGATTAGAAAGCTGCGTAACTACGTTGTTCTGGGTGGTGGCGCTGGTTTTCAGGGTAGCGGTTTTATTCCCGACATCGCTCACCAGCGTTGCGTACGCGTCATTGAAGGTTTTATTTCCGACAGTCGCTTTGGTTTGCAGATCCAACAATTTTTGGCCGTTACGGTTATCGCTTTTCCCTTTATCCTTATCTGGATCGATATCATTTTTGGATACTTCGGCCATGGCGATTTTCGACTCATCAGTCACAGCCACTTTCATATCAACAATGACATTACCCACTGGCTTCACCGTAAAGCTATCATTCGCTTTCGCTCCCGCCCCTACGGTTATTTCCAGCCCATCGAAGGACATTTTTCCACCAGTGACGGTCGCCTTAAAGCTGGTATTATCTGCAAGGCGAGTTACCTGCCAGTCAGTACCATCAAAAGTAATATTGTAATCAGTAGCCTGCACTGCTGAGCTATCAGTAACTTTTGCAGTTAACGACCCTGTCCCAGTATTTTTGGTATTACTGAGCACAGATGGACCGCCGATAGCAAAGAAGTCTTTACCAGCATCACCATTAGCATCAAAACCTTCTTTATGCTGCGTATTAAATGCATCGGCAAACGCCAGTGCCAGTTGCCCCAGCGTGTTACGCGTCTGGTCCAGCTCTTGAGAACGGAACGTCATCAAACCGCCCAATGAACCGGTATCAATGAGTTTTTCAGGAATTTCAACATTTCCGGCAACGCCATCAACATAGGCCACCGTAGTGCGTGTTGGATCGGCACTGGACGGTACTGCGGCCAGTTGGCGGGCGTTGCTGCCCTGTACCAGTGAATAGCCGTTCGCCATCGTTACGTTATAGGTGCCGCCATCCTGGACACTGACTTCAACGCCGACAAGTTTGTTCAGATCGCTAACCAGTTGGTCACGCTGATCGAGTAGATCGTTAGGCGATGCGCCCGCGCCAACGCCGGTCAGACGGGAAATCTGATCGTTGAGGCTGGCAATCTGCTTTGAGTAGTTGTTGATCTGATCTACGCTGGCTTTGATCGCAGTATTGACCTGCTTATCCTGATCGCGCAGATACTGATCGGTTGTTCTGAACTGATTCACTAAACCATCAGCTTTACCAATCAGTGCCTGACGCGCAGCCGGGTCTTCTGCATTACTGACCAGCGTCTGCAGGCTGGTAAAAAAACCCTGCATTGAGGTGGAAATTGAACTGGTTTTACTGGAAAGCAAATTGTCGATTTTCGACATTTGCTCATAGCGCGTTGTCAGGCCGCTGCTCTGGTTCTGCGCTGCACGCAACTGATTCGTGATAAAAGAATCATATTCGCGCTGTACGCCAGAAACATAGACGCCATTGCCAACCCAGCCCCCCGCACCCAGCGTGCTGTTCGCCTGCGCCATAATTGTCGTTTGGCGGGTGTACCCGGCAACGTTATAGCTGGAGATGTTATTACTGGCGGTATTCAACGCGGCCTGCGCTGCGCTAAGTCCACTCATCGCGTTATTAATCAAGCTGGACATGGAGGTTCCTTGTAATCCTTCAATACTCGTTATTATCGGCAGCAGGTCGGTAGACTTGAGCTATTTAAAAGAGATTATCGATGTTCGTGCTGTAGGTTTTGCTCACTTTTTCGCTCATCGATTTCAACTGCTGGATCATGTTGGTTAATTTACGCGCATAGTTAGGGTCAGTTGCGTAACCGGCATTCTGCAATGCCTGTGCGCCTTGCTCGGCTGTCGCGGCAGCGGTCACCGCCGCATAGCGCGGGTTACGCGATATCAGACCGACATAATCCGACAGCGCCTCCAGGTAAGAGCTATACACGCGGAATCTGGCTTTCACCTTTTTCGCCTCACCGTTTTCATATTCGGTAGTGGTGATTTCGGTGGTTGGGCCTTTCCAGCTTCCCGAAGCCTTCACGCCAAAAATGTTAAAGCTTGGTTCGCCATTTTCACGACGGATTTGTCGCTGCCCCCATCCGGACTCCAGCGCCGCCTGTGCCAGAATAAGATGATGCGGAACCCCGCTTTGCTGGCTGGCCAGCTTAGCTGGTAGCGATAGCTGGGCGAGGAAGTCTTTACTGTCACCTGACAGCGGCTCATCAATGCTTTCCGTCGCCCGGGGAATGGCTTTACGCACCAGTTGCGTCAGCGCCTGGTTTTGATAGCTGGTCACCGTTTCAAGCGAGAACTTCATTGGCACCTGCGGCGCGTCGTCTGCGGGTTGCGCCTGCCCTTCGGTCATCTGCTTAACCATCATTTCCGCCAGCCCCAGACCTTTACCTGCGGTCATCTGCTGCGCAATTTGTTGGTCATACATGCTGGTATACAAACGTGTCGAATCGCTGCTAAACACACCATCTTTTGGCAGCGCTTCACGCATGCTTTTCAGCATCATCTGCACGAACATCCCTTCAACCTGACGGGCGACCGGGCGGATATTCGCCGCCGGGTCCTGACCCGCTTTCGCTTTCAGTTCGTTCAGTGATTGCGCATCCCAGGCGGCGCTGGTCAGCAGTTTGCTGTCACCAATCATTAGATGATTTCCAGTTTGGCACGTAAGCATCCCGCACTCTGCATCGATTGCAGAATGGACATCAGATCCATCGGCGTTGCCCCCAGCGCATTAAGCGCACGTACGACGTTATTCAGGTTGGCGCTGGAACGCACGCTTTGCAGCGAACCACCGCTCTGGCGCAGATCGATCTGGGTTTGTGGCGTTACCACTGTCTGTCCACCACCAAACGGTGTATCCGGCTGGCTGACATTCGCCTGACGGTTTACCGTAATCGACAAGTTGCCTTGCGCCACGGCACAACTATCCAGCGTGACTTCGCGGTTCATTACGACGGATCCGGTACGCGAGTTGATAATCACTTTCGCATCCTGCGGCGTGACGTTCACCTCCATATTCTGGATGTCAGCAAGGAAACGGACCTGCGAACTGTTGCCGCTTGGCACACGCACTTGTATGGTCCGGGCATCCAGCGCCGTTGCGCTACCAAAGCCACGCGAGCGGTTGATTGTGTCGGTAATCTGCTGCGCCATCGTGAAATCTTCATTATTGAGCTGCAGATTAATAGTGTTACCGCCGCCGAACTGGCTGGGTAATTCACGTTCAATAATTGCGCCGTTAGTAATACGTCCGCCATTGAGCTGGTTAACCTGCACGCTACTGCCACCCGCAGCCGCGCCCGCACCGCCAACTAAAATATTCCCTTGCGCCAGCGCATAAACCTGGCTGTCGACCCCTTTCAGTGGAGTCATCAGCAGCGTGCCGCCGCGCAGGCTTTTGGCGTTCCCCATGGAAGAAACCACCACGTCAATCGTTTGTCCTTGCCGACCGAATGCAGGAAATGACGCGGTGACCATCACCGCCGCCACGTTTTTCAACTGCATGTTGGTGCCAGTTGGCACGGTTATCCCCAACTGCGAAAGCATGTTGTTGAGCGTTTGCGTAGTAAACGGCGTCTGGGTGGTCTGGTCGCCCGTACCATCCAGACCGACTACCAGCCCATAACCTATCAACGAGTTTTCCCGCACTCCCTGAACGCTGGTCAGGTCACGAATACGGTCAGCGTGCGCAATGGTGGCTATCAGCACCAGTACCATTCCAACTAAAGATTTAAACACTGGGTACCTCGCTTACATCGGCGACAAGTTAAGGAAGAAACGCTGCAACCAGCCCATATTCTGCGCTTCATTGATGTAGCCGTTGCCGACATACTCAATCCGCGCGTCCGCAACCTGAGTTGACGGTACGGAGTTGCTGCCACTGATGGTGCGCGGGTTAACGACCCCGGAGAAGCGAATGAATTCAGTGCCCTGATTAATGGCAATCTGTTTTTCACCCACGACATGTAAGTTGCCATTCACCAGTACCTGATCGACCGTTACGGTCAGCGTACCGCTGAAGGTATTGCTGGCGTTCGCGCCGCCTTTACCGTTAAAGGAGTTACCCCCTGACGCTTCTACGTCAGCACGTTCGTTACCGAACAGACCTTGCAGATAGCGCGGGACGGTATCAAAACCAAAGTTAGTCTTGCCGTCACGGCTGGCGTTAGCCGAAGAACTTTTGCTCGCGCTGACGTTTTCCTGCAATACGATGGTTAACGTATCGCCAATATTGCGTGGACGGCGGTCTTCGAATAGCGGCTGATAACCGTAGTTAATCGGCTGCGCCGACTGGAAGATTGAGCCATTCGCCACCGGCGTCGGACCGGGAACAGGCTGGGCAGACGTCGCGCCCTGCACGAGGGGTGTGGACGGGATCCAGGCGCATCCTGTCAGTGAAACCACCAGCAGGGCTAAAATTGGGTATGGGTGAAGCGCGTATTTTCGCATTGCGGTCATCTTCAAAATCAGTGTGCCGGTGAGGCTTTCACCCCACCGGACCACACTTTAGAGTTGCGTCAGTTTTTGCAGCATCTGATCGGTGGTCGACACCGCTTTACTGTTGATTTCGTAAGCGCGCTGAACCTGGATCATGTTTACCAGCTCTTCCGCCACGTTGACGTTAGAGGTTTCAACATAGCCCTGGTACAGCAGACCCGCGCCGTTCAGACCCGGCGTGCTCTCATTCGGCGCACCGGATGACTGCGTTTCGGTGTACAGATTCTCACCAATACTTTCCAGACCGGTATCGTTCATGAAGGTTGTCAGGTTAAGCTGGCCTACCTGAACCGGCGCAGCCTGGCCCTGCTGGGTCACGCTGACAATACCGTCGCGGCCAATGGTGATACTGAGCGAGTTAGCCGGAATGGTGATGGCTGGCTGAACCTGAAAACCACCCGCCGTCACCAACTGACCGTTCTGATCCACCTGGAATGAACCGTCACGGGTATAAGCAGACGTGCCATCAGGCAGCATAACCTGGAAAAATCCCTGCCCTTTAATCGCCACATCTTTACTGTTGTTGGTCTGCGACAGGTTCCCCTGGCTGTGTAAACGCTCGGTCGCGACCGGACGCACACCGGTACCTATCTGCAAGCCAGACGGCAGTGTGGTTTGTTCAGAAGACTGGGCGCCAGGCTGGCGAATCGTCTGGTACAACAGATCTTCAAACACCGCACGCTGGCGTTTAAATCCGTTGGTGCTGACGTTTGCCAGGTTGTTGGCAATCACATCCATGTTGGTTTGCTGCGCATCCAGGCCGGTTTTGGCGATCCATAATGAACTGATCATAAAATGTCCTGTGTTAACTCATCGACAGCAGTTGGTTGGCGCGGCCCGCGTTATCATCCACGCTACTGATAATCTTCATTTGCATTTCAAAGCGGCGGGCGTTGGCGATCATGTCACTCATCGCAGCAACCGGTTTGACGTTACTGCCTTCCAGCACGCCCGACATGACGCGAATGCTGGGGTCGGCCTGTAACGTCGCACCACGAGTAGCCTGCGCGGCCTGAGTCAGACGGAACATGCCGTCATCACCACGTTGTACTTCACTCTCCGTCGCCTTCACCAGCTTCAGTCGCCCGACTGGCGCGACCGTATTGGCCGGATCGCCAGGATTAAGCGCCGAGATCGTACCGTCTGCCGCAATGGTGACTTCTGAACCTTCCGGTACGGCTATTGGTCCGGCTTCGCCAATCACCGGGTGACCCTGAATAGTCAGTTCACCCGTAGGGCTTACCTGAATGGCGCCATTTCGGGTATATCCTTCGCTACCGTCCGCGGTCTGCACAGCTAACCAGCCATCCTGTTGCAGCGCCACGTCCAGTGGACGCGAGGTATAGTCCATCTGACCCGGCGTCATATCGGCCCCCGGCGTGGAGGCCACCACCAGCGTACGCGTCGGTAAAGACAATCCCTCAACGGGAACCGCACGCAGGGCATTGAGCTGCGCACGAAAACCCGGCGTTGAAGCGTTTGCCAGGTTGCTGGCCGTCACCGCCTGTTGATTCAGCGTCTGACTGGCCGCGCCCATGGCGGTATAAATTGCGTGATCCATTAAGCCATCCCGTCAGGCGCTTAGCGCAGGTTGACCAGCGTGTTGAGGATCTGATCCTGGGTTTTGATGGTCTGCGCGTTCGACTGATAGTTACGCTGAGCGACAATCATATTCACCAGTTCTTTACTCAAATCCACGTTTGACGCTTCCAGCGCGCCGTTGGTCAGCTTGCCGAAGTTACCTGAGCCTGCCGTACCCAACAACGCCACGCCGGAAGCCTGAGTCGCAGCCCAGACGTTGTCGCCCTGAGAAGCCAGACCTTCGTTGTTGGCGAAGTTTGCCAGCACGATCTGTCCTAAAACCTGCGTTTGCTCGTTGGAGTAGTTACCAACCACGGTACCGTCATTATTAATCTGGTAGCTAACCAAATCGCCCGGCTTGTAGCCATTCTGCGTAGCGGCAATCACACTGTTTGTACCCGTGTTTTGCTGCATAGAGTTCTGCAGGCTAAGAGTGAATGTCGCAGGGACTGCGCCGTTTATCGTGCCGGTAGTGATCGAAAACGAAGGTGTTGCATTTGCCGCGCCCAGCGTCCAGGTTGATTCAGTCGCAGGAGGCGTCGGCTTCACTTCGGTATAACCTTTAACGGCCTCCAGAGAGCCATTGGTGTCGAAGGTCATCTGGCTTGATTTCACCAGCGGCGAGTTTGCTACGCTGGAATCCTGAGTCCAGATATCCCAGGTGTTATCACCGGTTTTAACGTAATAAAGGTTAACGTCGTGCTGGTTTCCCTGGCTGTCAAATACCGTCAGCGGCGCACGTTTGTTATAGCTGTCAGCATCAGACGGCGAAAACTTATTCGTCGGAACTTTTGCTGATGAGTTCAGGTTGATCTGCATCGTCGCCGTTTCGGTGGATTTTCCCCCCATCAGCGTATTCGGGATAGTGATTGGGCCTGGATTTGCGCCCTGCTGAATAGTTGGCGGCGTACCGGCAGCCGGGTATCCCGTTAATTGCAGCCCCTGCATGTTAACCAGCGTTCGGTTTTCATCGAGCTTAAACTGACCATTACGACTAAAGAATACGGAACCGTTGCTGTCTACCATGCGGAAAAAACCGTTCTGGCTAATAGCAACATCCAGCCCGCGACCGGTGTTGGTCGTAGTGCCGTCGGTAAAGTCCTGGGTAATACCCGCAACTTTAACGCCCAGACCCACTTTAGAACCGGCAAACATATCGGCAAAGGATGCCGTACCGGACTTAAAACCGTAGGTGGCGGAGTTGGCGATGTTGTTACCAATGACATCGAGGTTGGTCGCTGCAGCGTTCAGACCGCTGACCGCTTGTGAAAAGGCCATGACTTACTCCTGATAAGTGTGAAGGCTTAAATGATCTGCCGTACTTCGTCGAGGGTGGTGGTTCCATAGGTGCCCAGGTCCAGCGTATTACCGCCGTTACTGCGAATAACTCCCTGCACCAGCGCAAACTGAAGCGGCTGCGCCACCAGTTGCGTTCCGCCATTACTGGCAGCAATTGACACGTTGTAAGAACCGCTTGGCGCATCCGTGCCATCGGTCATGGTGCCGTCCCAGGTAAAGGTATGAACGCCCGCTTTCAAACCGCCAATATCAATGGTGCGTACCACCTTGCCGTCTTTATCGGTAATGGTTGCGGTAACCTTATCTGCTGGTTGCTGCAGCTCAACGCCAAACGGCGTGGTGGTGGTTTTGGCGCCCTCTTCCGTACCTTTACCGGTCAGGATGGTAGTGCCCGGGATCATGACGCCGTGGCCAATCAGGGTACTGGCCTGCAGCGACTGGCTGTTGTCGATCTGTCCGGAGATCGACCCCAACGTGGTGTTCAGTTTTTCTATTCCGCTCACGGTACTGATTTGCGCCAGTTGGGTGGTCAGTTCGTTGTTTTGCAGCGGGTTAGTTGGATCCTGGTTTTTCAGCTGTGCAACCAGCAGCGTCAGAAAGCTGCTTTGCAGATCAGCAGCGTTGCTGCCCGTCAGCGAATTCTTCCCCGTGGCGTCATTAACGCCAGTGGTGCCTGGGTCATTCATTTTTACAGCAATAGACATGTGCGCCTCCTTTACTGGCCTAGCGTCAGCGTTTTGAGCATCAAGCTTTTCACGGTGTTGAGCACTTCGACGTTTGCCTGGTAGCTACGCGAGGCTGACATGGTGTTGACCATTTCGCCGACGACGTCCACATTCGGCATTTTTACGTAACCATTCGCATCGGCCAGCGGATTACCCGGTTCATAAACCAGCTTATCCGGCGCCTGGCTTTCAATGACATCAGCAACTTTCACGCCACCGGTTGCTGCGCCTGGCGCGGCATCAACCTGAAAAACAACCTGCTTCGCACGATACGGTTGACCGTCGGGTCCGGTGACGCTATCCGCATTCGCCATGTTGCTGGCCGCCACGTTCAGACGCTTAGACTGAGCCGTCAGCGCAGAGCCTGCGATATCAAAAATATTTAACAGCGCCACGAATTAGTTCCCTCCTTGCAGCACGTTCATCATGCCTTTGATTTGTCCACCCAGCGCGGTTAGCCCCATTTGATATTTGAGGCTGTTGTCGGCAAATTGCGTACGCTCCCGGTCCATATCCACTGTGTTACCATCGAGAGACGGCTGGTCAGGAATACGGTAGAGCAGCTCCGTAGAAGGCGCGGAAACGGTCTGGGCCGGAATGTGTTGTGCAGAGGTCAGCGTCAACGAGACACCGCCGGTTTCTTCCCGTCCTCGCACCATGACTTTTTTCAATTCACTGGCGAAATCCAGGTCACGCGCCTGATACCCCGGCGTGTCGGCATTGGCTATGTTGGCCGCCAATACTTCCTGGCGTTGGGCGCGCAAATTCAGCGCTTCCTGTTGAAAACGTAAGGCGGCGTCGAGCTTATCGAGCATATCTCCTCCGCAAATGACAAAATTCAGCCGACAGCTTAAATCCCATTACGCGCGCGTTATCGCCGGAATAAACGCAAAATGCGTCGCTATTTGTTGCGTTGATGACTGCGTCACACAGGTAAAATCCTGCCACTACCTGAAAAAGCACGAGGTTTTGATGCAAACGTTTAAACGTGGAATAGTCGTTGCAGCACTGCTGTTCAGCCCTATGACGCTGGCGCAAGACCTGAATTCTCAGCTAACAGCATGGTTCTCCCAGCGTCTGGCCGGATTTAGCGATGAGGTGATGGTCACTATCCGAACGTCACCAAACTTACTGCCGAGCTGCGAGCAACCCGCATTAAGCGTGTCCGGCAGTGCAAAACTGTGGGGCAATGTGAACGTGCTGGCGCGATGCGCCAACGAAAAACGTTATCTGCAGGTGAACGTGCAGGCCACAGGAAACTACGTGGTAGCCGCCGCGCCCGTAGCCCGGGGTAGCGCCCTGACTCAGGCCAGCGTAACGTTAAAACGAGGTCGACTGGACCAACTACCACCGCGCGCGGTGCTGGATATGAGTCAAGTACAGGATGCCGTAAGCCTGCGCGATCTGGTGCCAGGTCAACCGATACAGCTTTCAATGTTGCGCCAGGTCTGGCGGATCAAGGCCGGTCAGCGCGTACTGGTTATCGCCAACGGAGAGGGTTTTCGGGTGAATGCCGAAGGCAAAGCGCTGAACAATGCCGCCGTTGCACAGAATGCGCGAGTGCGGATGGTTTCAGGCCAGGTGGTGAGCGGCATCGTCGATTCTGATGGGAATATTCTGATTAACCTATAATAGGTTAAAGATTTTTTAGCGTGTGCCGATAGATAAACAACCAATGATTACAGCGGGCCGCTATAGCGTAACCCCTCGATGAGGAAAAACAAAATGAGCATTGATCGTACCTCACCATTGAAACCAGTAAGTACCGTTCAGCCACGTGAAACCAGCGATGCGCCGGTACAAAAAGCGCGGAAGGAAAAAACCACCGCCACCACCAGCACCAGCGTCATGCTGAGCGACGCCCAGGCTAAACTGATGCAGCCCGGCACCAATGACATCAATATGGAACGCGTCGAAGCACTGAAAACCGCGATCCGTAACGGTGAGCTGAAGATGGACACTGGAAAAATTGCCGACTCGCTGATCCGCGAGGCGCAGAGCTACTTACAGAGTAAATAAAGTATGACTCGTTTGTCAGAAATACTTGACCAGATGACGACCGTCCTCAATGACCTGAAAACGGTAATGGATGCTGAACAGCGGCAACTTTCCGCAGGATATATCAACGGCAGCCTGCTTCAGCGTATTACAGAAGAAAAAAGCTCTTTGCTGGCAACCCTTGATTATCTGGAGCAGCAGCGCCGTCTGGAGCATGACGCCACGCGCAGTGCTAATGATGAAATTGCCGAGCGTTGGCAAACCATCACCATGAAAACACAGCACCTACGCGACCTCAATCAGCACAATGGCTGGCTGCTGGAAGGACAGATCGAGCGCAATCAACAAGCAATACAAGTGCTGAAACCGCACCAGGAACCGGCGCTGTATGGCGCAAACGGTCAAACCTCTGCTGCGCACCGCGGCGGGAAAAAATTCTCTATCTGATGCAAGCCTGATAACACTTTGCTTATCAGGCCTACGCGTTTTGTAGGCCGGATACGGCGTTAAGCCGCCATCCGGCATTGATCTGTTACGCCGTCCGGCGCACAAACTCTTTCACTTTAAAGCCCAGAACGGCGAGCGCGGCAAAGTAAGCGGCAATACCTGCCACTACGACAGCCATCAGACGCAGCAGGCGCCACAACATCGTTCCCTGCGACCAGTCCGGCATAATGTATAGCATCCCGACCAGCGCCGCCGACATCACCAGTACAGAAATCACCAGTCGCGTCAGGAACCAGGCCCAGCCCGGTTGCGGGGTGAAGATTTTCTGCTTACGCAACTGCCAGTACAGTAGTGAAGCGTTCAGACACGCCGCCAGACCAATCGACAGCGACAACCCGGCATGTTTCAGCGGTCCGATAAACGCCAGGTTCATTACCTGGGTCATAATCAGCGTGACAATGGCAATCTTGACCGGCGTTTTAATATCCTGGCGCGAATAAAAACCTGGGGCCAACACTTTCACCACGATCAAGCCAATCAAACCGACCGAGTACGCCACCAGCGCGCGTTGAGTCATGGCGGCGTCAAAGGCAGTAAATTTCCCGTACTGGAACAGAGACACCGTCAACGGTTTGGCCAGAATCCCTAATGCTACGGCACTCGGTAATGCCAGCAGGAAACATAAACGCAGCCCCCAGTCCATTAGACGGCAGTACTCATCATGATTCCCGCTGGAAAAGCTTTTGGACAACGATGGCAGCAGGATAGTCCCCAGCGCTACGCCAAGTACGCCGGACGGAAACTCCATCAGACGGTCGGCATAGTACATCCATGAAACCGAGCCAGAGGCCAGAAACGAGGCAAAAATCGTATTGATGATCAGTGAAATCTGGCTGACGGAAACCCCAAGGATCGCCGGGCCCATTTGCTTGACGACGCGCATCGCACCCGCATCGTGGAAGTTCACCCGCGGCAGCACCAGCATGCCAATTTTTTTCAGATGCGGCAGCTGGTAAATCAGTTGTAGCACGCCGCCAACCGTAACGGCCCACGCCAGCGCCAGCACCGGAGGATGAAAATAAGGTGCTGCAAACAGCGCGAAACCGATCATGCTGATATTCAGAAAAGTCGGCGCAAACGCCGGAATAGAAAAGCGGTTCCAGGTGTTAAGGATCGCACCAACCAGCGAAGCCAGTGAGATCAGCAGAATATACGGAAAGGTTATGCGCAGCAGTTGAGTAGTCAGCGCAAATTTGTCGGCGGTGTCGGCAAACCCAGGCGCGGTGACTAAAATCACCCACGGGGCAGCCAGCATCCCGGCGACCGTCACCACGGCCAGCGCCAGGGTCAACAGCCCGGAAACGTAAGCGACAAACACGCGGGTCGCATCTTCACCTTGCTTACTTTTGTACTCAGCCAGGATAGGCACAAACGCCTGCGAAAAAGCGCCCTCAGCAAAGATTCGGCGCAGCAGGTTAGGAAGTTTGAATGCCACAAAAAAGGCATCTGTCGCCATCCCTGCGCCAAAGATTCTGGCGACAATCGCATCACGCGCAAAACCCAGCACACGTGAAAACATCGTCATCGAGCTGACGGCTGCCAGCGACTTTAATAAATTCATCTATGTTGTATTCCAGACTCTGAGGCAAAACCCCGACAAACCTGCCCGTAGGTCAGATAAGGCATGCTCGCCGCTATCCGACACTTTTGCTGTGCCTGATGGCGACGCCGCAGCATCTTACCAGGCCAACAAACCAGCCTATGGTTGAAAAGAGGTGTTATTTTTGAGTTGGCATATAGTACCTGGATTACAATGAATTACTACCGCCAGATGTTACAGGGGGTTATTCAGCCATTGCCTCCCGCCACAGCGTTTCGACAACGCGCTGGGCCAGTAGCGCCTGCTCGCCTGCCGTCTGGGGAACCGTCTGATTTTGCACGCACTCAATAAAATGACGTGCGCATCCGGCAAAACCCCGCTGTTCCAGAGTGGTTTGCCAGCCTGCTATCGGTTTGTGCACCACGCCTTGCCCACGCTCTTCCTGCCATTCCCGCATATCAGTTACGTCTATCAGGCCGCCGTCCGTCACCGCCTGCACACACTCATGCTGACTACCTGCGCGGCGATGCATACTGGTCGTTATCTGCATTTGACCGGCAGAAAAATGGTGTTCCGCATAAAGCATCGCACCGGATTCATTGGTTAACAGCGTGCCGTTATTTAACTGCGCCTTTCCTCCCGCCAGCCACAATGCGGTATCGACTACGTGCAGATAATCGTCCAGCAGAGTGAAGCGCAGATCGTGCGGCCCGACGCTGTTCGTACGGTGCTTATCCATACGGACAGACGCCGCATTAGCCAACTGAGCTTTGAGATCCTGATAAAGCGGCGCAAATCGTCGGTTAAACCCGACCATCAGCGTCAGCTTTTTCCGCGCGGCCAGCTCCACTAATTGCTCTGCCTCGCGCAAATTTTCCGCCAGCGGTTTATCCACACACACATGAACCCCGGCGTTTAGCAGTTCACTTACTACCGCATAGTGCGTCGCGGTACTGGAATGAACGAAAACCGCATCGCAGGTTTGCGCCAGATTCACCAGAGAATCAACGTAGGGGATCCGCCAGGTATCACAGATACGCAGCGCTTTTTCCCGCGAAGGTGAAAATGCCCCTTGCAGCGTCCAGTCGGCACTAGCGCCCAGCACGGGTAGCCAGGCCTTTTGTGCAATCCCACCGAGGCCGACAACGCCGATGCGTAATTTATTCACGTTAGTCTCCCAAATGCGCCAGTAAGGAATCAAGCCGCTGCTTGAGCTCCGCAACTTCTGACTCCAGCGCCTCAACGCGCGCCTGCAGATCCCCCGTTGCTACCGGAGGTTCATCTGCCGCGGCAATTGCTTCATCAACGTCACCACAAAACAGGTGCATATAACGGCTTTCCCGTTTGCCCGGCTCGCGCGCCAGGCGAATGACATAAGGACCATCTTCCCGGGTCGCCAACTTCTCCAGCGTCGACTCCACTTCGGCCATGTCACTGAATTCGTACATACGGGATGCGCGGCTACGCAGTTCACCCGGCGTTTGGCCGCCGCGCAGCAACAGCGTGGTGATGAGCGCCACTTCCCCCGCGCTGAGTTTAAGATTGCCAAACTCCGAATTGCAGAACCGCTGCTCATATTTCGTGACGCGATTGCCGAAGCCGCTTACCGTGCGCAGGAAATGCCGCTTCACGAGGTTATCAAGCTGATCCTGTACTTCCGATTCCGACAGGTTCATCACTGGTTCACGATTCGTTTTTTGGTTGCAGGCGGTTACCACTCCGTTTACGGAGAGCGGATACTGTTCAGGCGTAGTCACTTGTTTTTCTAATAAACAGCCAATCACTCGTGCTTCGGTGGCGGTTAATTCGTATTTCATCGTCTTCTCCATTAATCATGGCTGCATCTGAAACTTAGCGGCCGGGGGTCCATTCTGATGTCGTCAACGCCGTCAGCACGTGATCGCGCCACTGCCCGTCAATCAGCAGGTAGTCTTTAGCATATCCTTCTTTTTCAAAACCCAGTCGCGCCAGCAGGTCACCGCTGCGTTTATTATGTGGCATGTAGTTAGCCATAATGCGGTGAATGTGCTGCGTACGCTGCATATAACGGATGGCCGACGTTAAGGCTTCATACATCAGCCCCTGTCCCTGCCACTTCTGCGCAATGGAGTAACCGAGATAGCAGGCGTGGAAGGATCCCCGCACCACGTTCGAGAAGTTAGCAACGCCGATAATTTCTTTTTCTTCCGGATCAAGCAGCGCAAAGTAATAAGCGGTGCCTTGTTTATGAAACTCAGAGATCATACTCAGACGCGCCTGCCAGCCGGACGGATAGCAGTGGCTTTCATCGCGAATGGGTTCCCAGGGTTTTAAGAAATGACGATTTTCTGCGTAATAATCTGCCAGACGCCAGGCATCACGCTCATGCACCAAACGCACGACCAGGCGGTCCGTGGTTAAGCGCACTTTTGGCACGTTACTGCGATAGCCAAACATTCTATACCTACTCCTTCCCGTAACGTCTTCAATACGCTATTCGCATTACTATACCTGTGCGAATACACCCTGTGAAAAGAGCAAAATGCCATTTTTTGAATTATTCACACATTTTGATGAAAACTCTCTATCAAGACGGACTTTTGATAAAAAAATATTGTCCCGCGAAGGGTGGGAAAAGCGATGACGACACCGCAGAATAGGAGGTGCTTATCTTTTAAACTCTATCCAGAGTGACGAGTTTTTCCCTGGAGGGGAAATGTCGCAAGTCTCGCAGGCAAGGAACCTGGGTAAATACTTCCTTCTCATCGATAATATGCTGGTCGTGCTGGGTTTCTTCGTCGTTTTCCCGCTGATCTCAATTCGTTTCGTCGACCAAATGGGCTGGGCTGCCGTGATGGTCGGTATCGCACTTGGATTACGTCAATTTATCCAGCAGGGGTTGGGTATTTTCGGCGGCGCTATTGCGGACCGTTTCGGCGCCAAACCAATGATCGTCACCGGCATGCTGATGCGCGCTGCCGGATTTGCCACCATGGGCATTGCTCATGAGCCTTGGCTGCTGTGGTTTTCCTGCTTTCTTTCCGGGCTGGGCGGTACGCTGTTCGACCCTCCCCGCTCGGCGCTGGTGGTCAAACTGATTCGCCCGGAAAAGCGCGGGCGTTTTTTCTCTATTCTGATGATGCAGGATAGCGCCGGGGCCGTGGTCGGCGCGTTGCTCGGCAGTTGGTTATTGCAATACGATTTTCGTCTGGTATGTGCCACCGGCGCAATTTTATTCGTTCTGTGCGCGGCGTTTAACGCCTGGCTGCTCCCGGCATGGAAGCTGTCGACGGTAAAAATACCGGTGCGCGAAGGGATGAGCCATGTCATGCATGACAAGCGCTTTGTCACCTATGTGCTGACGCTGGCAGGCTATTACATGCTGGCAGTGCAGGTGATGCTGATGCTGCCAATCATGGTGAACGACATCGCTGGCTCACCGGCTGCTGTAAAATGGATGTACGCCATCGAGGCGTGCCTCTCTTTAACGTTGCTCTACCCGATTGCCCGCTGGAGTGAAAAACGCTTTCGCCTTGAGCATCGCCTGATGGCCGGGCTGCTGGTGATGTCTCTGAGCATGATGCCCATCGGTCTGGTCGGGAATTTGCAGCAGTTGTTTACCCTGATCTGCACCTTCTATATTGGCTCGATCATCGCCGAACCGGCGCGTGAAACCCTGAGCGCCTCGCTGGCGAATGCACGTGCCCGAGGAAGCTATATGGGATTCAGTCGACTGGGGCTCGCTATCGGTGGTGCAATTGGTTATGTCGGCGGCGGCTGGCTGTTTGACATGGGTAAAGCCCTGGCGCAGCCTGAACTGCCCTGGATGATGCTCGGTATCATCGGCTTCATCACTTTCCTGGCGCTGGGCTGGCAATTCAGCCTCAAACGCCCAACGAGGGGTATGCTGGAGCCTGACGCCTGATAGCCAATCCGGCGTACGCGCATTTTTCAGTTTTTTCTGCTGGTAGCCGCGGCGCTGGTACTCGATGATGCTTTGTGTCACGATTACACCACAAGCATCATGTTGAGGAACCCCATGAAAAAGCTTCTTTTTGCCGCTGCGCTCATTGTCAGCGGCCTGTTGGTTGGTTGTAATCAACTCACGCAATACACGGTTAGCGAGCAAGAGATTAATCAGGCCCTGGCGAAACATAATAACTTTTCTAAAGATATCGGATTGCCTGGCGTCGCTGAAGCGCATATCGTACTAAACAATCTCGCCAGCCAGATAGGCCGTGAAGAACCCAATAAAGTGACGCTGACCGGTGATGCCAACCTGGACATGAACTCGCTGTTTGGCACTCAAAAAGCGACCATGAAGCTGAAACTCAAAGCCTTACCGGTCTTCAATAAAGAAAAAGGCGCGATTTATCTGCAAGAGATGGAAGTTGTGGATGCCACCGTCACACCGGAAAAAATGCAGTCGGTGCTGCAAACGCTGATGCCTTATTTGAATCAGTCGCTGCGAAACTATTTCAACCAGCAGCCAGCGTATATTCTGCAGGACGACAGTAGCCAGGGTGAAGCGCTGGCGAAAAAACTGGCGAAAGGTATTGAGGTGAAACCGGGCGAAATCATCATCCCGTTCACTGACTAATAAAACAGAGGGCGCCGATGCGCCCTTTTCTATGAGGGATTACTTTTCCTCTGGCAGCATCGTCATACTATGGCCATCAAGCACGATTTTACGTGCCTCATCGGGGTCAAGATCGTTGCGTTTGACCACCAACCGCCAGTTGCCCTTGGTCATATCAGGATCGCGAAACAGAGCCACAATCGCCACAAATTGTGTTCCCTCTTCCATCGGCATATCCTGCGTCACGGCGCTATTAGGCTTAACCACCACAAACTGCTCAGCCAGTAAATCCTCTTTTAACAGGTTAGCCCCGTAACCGACCAGTTGTTCGTACTGAGTCTGATTAAAACGCTTCTCATCTTTTAACTGGTAAATACGCACTATAACCGACTGTGGCGCGCTGTTTTGCTCGCGGCTGTCAGTATTGAGCGCGGCCCGGCCAGAGATATCAAGATGTAATATCTTAATCTGTTTATAAAAAAGAGAGCTTGCAGCGGAGCGGGTACCGTCACTTACTGACTGAAAGAAGCCGCAGCCACTGAGTATTAATGCCAGTACGGGAAGAATATTTTTCATTTTAAAAACGGTAATGAACACGCTTTATGTCCTTATTTATCATAGCGGGTGTCAGACCACGGTAATGTTCAAGTTCTACCGTGAAGTCGTCCGGTAAGTCCCTGTCTCCTTTTTGCAGACCATTAACACAGGTAAGACCCAGTCGCACAGGTGACTCACCCAGCACAGGCTCAGGAAGCAGACGGGTGGGAAGAGTCAACATAATCCGCGCCCGATAGCGCCACCCCAGATAAACACGCAGTAATACCAGCAAGTCGGTCAAAAGCCCCCCATCGGGTAACCAGCCCTCCGTTTCTGTTGCATCATCAGTCACGAGTGAAATTAATAACTGACTGGCTGCATCGGTTGCCTCATCCCCCAGTATCGTATGGCCATCCAGCCTTAATGGTTGTTCATCAAACAGTCCTGCAGGTTGTCGAATCGCCACCGTACGCAGATCGTGTGCTATGACGTCAGTACGCGTGTTCGGCGCCAGTAAGTTGACCAACCGGGCAATACCTTCTGCCGTTCTCCCGGGCTGGCGCATAATCCCCAACAGGGCGAGGAAACGCGATGACGGTGTGGCAATATGCTCCTGTGTACCGGCGATCCCTAAGCCAATGAGTCCCAATAAGCAGCGCGAAGTACTATCGCGCCCCCCCGCTTCAAAAGTGGTCGGGTAACTGTATTTTCGCCAGATGCGGTAAAACTGCGTCAAAATACGATGGTTGAAAATATCGAGGAAGGTTTCCAGTACCTCGTGGCCATCGCGCCTTTGCGTGATGTCATCTATGTATGTTGTCGGCAGCGGTGAATGCACACCGTAAAGCCCCATGAAGGTTGAGCGGACCGTAAGAGGGGCATCCGGATGCTCAGGATCGCACTCAATAGCTTTCAGTTCGCTAGCGGGAAACCCTACACCAGGATGGGGACGAAAACGCACCATATCATCATGCGGGTTATCACTTTCCCCCAGTCGGTGAGCGCCGTGGTTTTCCAGAAGCTGGCAAAATCGATAAAAATTAATACGACTAATATCTTCTTTCAGACGTGATGTTAGCGCATCCCTGGGTTGCGCGGATTTTCGTCCCATGCTAGCTGCTCCCCCGTAGGTTGTAAGATCAGAATCAACCGATTAAACAGGTGGATGTCGGTATAGAGTGCAAAAAAGCGATTGAGCATTTCA
This sequence comes from Citrobacter sp. Ce129, assembly GCF_030334545.1. NCBI lineage: Bacteria > Pseudomonadati > Pseudomonadota > Gammaproteobacteria > Enterobacterales > Enterobacteriaceae > Citrobacter > Citrobacter sp. Ce129. The sequence continues at coordinate 6,858 of NZ_JAOWDS010000048.1, read as the reverse complement.
CCAAACAGGCAGATGTCTCCGCGGCCGGCAAAACCATTGCTATCAAGGGTGACCTCTATCTGCACACCGCGTAGCAGATGCCCGCGCTCGAAACGCTCCGTTTCGCTGTGCTTAACGTCAACAATAGCGGCCAGACGGCGTCGATTCATTTCATCGTCCGTCCAGTCATAAAGCGCCAGAGTTCCACGCAATACTTCCGGGTTATCCATCATCCACAGAAAACTGCTCCCCAGATGGCTTAATACACGCCAGTGAAAACGGTCACGGTTTGGTGGATAACAGGGAAGCGTTGGCGCCGTCAGATTACGGACTCGGACATTCGCCGCGGTAGACTTTACAACGGTGTCGAGCAACGTACTGCGTAATACCCGACGAGGTAGTTGACCGTTCGTACCGGTAAGGCTTAATGACAGGCTTTCGCCTTCAGGTACGCTGTAGTTATCAAAAGCCTCACCACCGAGGATTAGCCAGGTATCATGTAGACCGGAAGGGCCACGTTTTACTCGGGTGTGATAATAATATTCTGGTGCGTCATGGCGTAACATTCCCCCTTTGTGGCGAAAACTGGTGAATGGCACAAAAACCTGATGCCCGGAGTGCTTTGACGAAATAACGGAATCTACAGAGTAAATTTCAGTGTGGCCATCCTGAATACGCATCGGACGTAACAAATATTCGGTCTGCAAGGCATCAGGGGTCAGCGGGTCAGACTCCAGAGGAAAAAGGTTTATCACTGGCACACAGTGCAGGCGGATATGTTTTTCACTGAAGGTGAAGTCATAATCCCAGCGGCGTTTCAAAACGACATCAAGTTCGAACCAGGGGAGCCTTTGCGGGAGAACAACCTGTTCAAGTCCGCAGAGCGCCAGCGCCATAAATTTTTCCCGAAAAGTGAAGTACTCCAACAACAGCTGATAACCGCCAAACGCACCGCTATCCTTCGGCCAGAGGTTATCCTCATTGCCAAATCCCCCTGGCGTGAACCAGGCTTCCAGCGCTTGATCATCTGTCTGTCCTGGCAATCGCAAACGTATAGTCGCCACATTTAGCGACAACGCTTCATGTAATGCACAGGCCAGCGGCGCATCGGCATTGAGATAAAATGCAAGTCGACTCAGACCTACCTGCTGCCAGTCGGCCAGCTCACTGCAGGAAAAACGCAGTTTGATCACGGAACGTCCGTCCGGATCGGTGTCCAGTCGCGCCATCTCCAGCAACAACGGCAGCAATGTGACATCCCGAGTAGTGGTGTAACGACAGCGGGTGCGCTTATCACCTACCGGGCCAGAAAGCACCTCAAATCCTTTCTCTACAACCATCCGCTCTTTCATCTCGCGCCATTGTGGCGTCAACTCCACAATCGCTAACGAAGGGATCGTCCGCAGATAATGCGGCCATAGTAAACTCACCAACCCTTCGGTCAGTTCCGGTAGGTCGTCATCCAGTTTTTCACGCAGCCGCCCCATAAGAAAAGCGAAGCCTTCAAACAACCGCTCGACATAAGGATCGCGAGCACCAGGGCGATCCAGATTCAACATCGCCGCCCGGTCAGGATGGGCGCGGGCAAACTCCTCGCCCGCTTCGCGCAGGTAGCGCATTTCGGCGTCAAAGTAACGCAGGGTTAAATCATCCATGGAATACTCATTTATTAAATAGTGTAGGTGTCAGTTATCATGGAAGGAATAAACAAAGACTGACATGGACAGGTACTTTGACTTTCCTGCGAGCCGGCAGGCATTCGACCGTTGATAGTATCGGGCACAATTCCGCCAACAATGCTGAATATGCCAATAAAACGCCCACAGGTAACCCGGTCAAATTCTCTTGCTACAGGTATCCCCATAATAGTATGCGTGGGATCACCTTCAATAATTACCCCTCCGCAGGTGGTTTTATCGCCTACAACCAAATAACATCCAGCCATATATTCTCCTTACTGCTCTTTATCGTCAGCATATTATTTTTATATACCGATAGATTTCGAGTTGCGTTGAAGTGACATAAGAGGGACACATTCGTCAGGAACGTATTTGAGCATCTGAAGGCTGGGCTAGTTTATTCCGGCGTCTGAATTTCGTTGGCGACTCACCAAAAAAATATCCTTCGGCAGGACAAAACCTCGCAATTTTAATAATGCCAGCGGCCCACCGCCCGGCCCAGTGCGCATTAACCAACACAGTTTTTTACCGTCTGGCGCACTGAGGGTGAGTTGCCACATTCCATCATCACGTTTCTCCGCTCGTCCTTGTTCCAGCCAACGAATTAAGCCTAATTCTCCCGGATAGTCCCCGTAAAGATTTGCCCCTCCCTGCGTGGTTGTCCAGGTCAGCATGGCGCCGGGTCTCTGGCTTTCTCCCGGCCAACGGAAACTCTGCCAGCTTTCCATCTGGTTAAAGTAGTGCAGTCGCTGTCCGTCAATGGAAAGTATCGTTTCCACAACGTCCGGTACTGGGCGCGCGCGCAGCTCAAAACGCATCCCCTGACTACCATCAGCAAATAAGGCGTCGCGAACCTCACCAAGACGGTTAACGGCTTGGATAAATTCCGGATTAATAATTAATCCCTGGGTATTCATTTCGTCTACTTCCCAGCGACGCCCCTCACGGTGCATTAGACCCGCGAGATTCTCATGAAGAAATTGGTCGATCTTTCCGGTATCACGTCGAATAAACTCAGCCAGAACCGGCAGTGGAATATCACTGCGCCCCTCACTCACCGGATATCGGCCATCTGTTGCTTCCTGCCAGTCAGAAACAACCGTACGTTGCCAGCTCTCATTTATTCCCGCAGCCGATGGTTGCAGGACCTGCTCCCATGCCTGCGTCAAGGGTTGCACAAAAAGCGCCTCACCAAAACCACTCCACTCCTCTCCTAACCCCGCTGCTAACAAACTGCCATATTCCCGCGTATCGGTAAGATCAATATTTTTGCCCTGAAACACCGTCTGTGCCAGTTGCTGCATCATGACCTGCGGATCGGCTGAATGAGTGACCTGGAGCAGCTTCAGGCGGACTCGGGTCACGCGAGTGAGAAATGTTTGAAAACTTAATGAGGTTTCAGTCGTTAGGTTATTCGGCGTATCACCCTTACCGGCTATCGCCAGTAATGGGCCAAACGTTTCATCTAACGGACCGGTCATATCGTTTGCATGTTGGTCAATAACCGGTGCCTCCTCTTCTTTCTGCAATATTTTTTCTGCCGATTTCATCAATGAATCGGACAGGGCTTCACGTTTTTTTCCTGCCTGCCCCTGCCATGCCACAGTATTCATCAGTGCAACTACCGGTGACTGGCGTACATCGCTCATTAGCGTAAGCTGATCCACAACATCTGAAAGATTTCGCGCCGGCTTCCAGCGTAAACTGTTGAGGAACTTAAGCCATGACCCAGAGTATTCGCTAAAATAGCGATCTGTCAGTCGTTGTTTTAATGCTTCAGGAGAAACCTCAGCACGACTATTTTTTTGATTGTCGCTCAGCACCCAGTCAATTTCTTCGCGGCGTGATGCCACTGCGTCAGCTATTGCCTGCTGCACCAGCCCTTCCCATGCCTGGCGGGTAAATACCCCAGGAACGGTTTCCGAAGTGGTAAACAATTGCGCGGCATCCGTATCATTCGTCATCTGCGCCAAGGGCATATCCGGAAAATTGCGGGAAACGGATCCCAGCATTTTCAGATATATAGCATTATCGCCATTACGTTGTTCAATCTGCGCTAGCAGGATCTGCCGGGTTGCCATCATCACCTGTGCATCTGGGATAATTTTCCAGTCAGGCTGCCCAGGTAAAGTTTGCATGTAAAATCCCCACAAGTCCGGCGACAGACTCTGCCAGATACCGGTAGAAATCCCTTTACGCGTCGGTTGTGTCTGCGTCATCACCTGAGAAAAAAAGGCGGGGTCGGCCTTTTCCGGGCGGCCCATCATCAGCCAGGCTTTAAGCTGATCGTATGCCGATTTTGCCAGGTCAGCGCGTTGCTGACTTCCCGGCGGAAGATGCGTCAGAGCATCGAGTTTTTCAGACAACACCCGCGCAGCCTCGTCTCTCATCAGGCGATTATTTGCCACCCCATAAATCGGGAGTAAAACGGCCAATAATTCAGTATCATGATTCAGACCAAAATGACGCCACCCTATTGTGTTTTTTTGTGTCTGAATGCGCTCAATATCATTTCGCAGTTCATTCAGTTGTATCAGTTCAGCATCTGATACCTGCTCACCGATCGCCAACTGCTGCGCTTTGTTTGTCAGGGAAGTCATTTGATAATAATTGGCGGCAAACGATAGCAGGCTGCCAACGCCCCACAGACCGATAACTACCGCCACCACGTAACACATTATCCGACCTTGGGATAACCCCATATGCCGCCCAGTAGCCTGAGTCCCCCTTTTCAGTACGCCATGAAACGCGGCCGGTGGTGACCAGTAATGCGCATGAATAACTGACGCCGCCGCGACCGTTACAGAGGGACTAAACATCAGCCCACATATGGGCATCCGCCATTGCTTACCAGACAGCCACGGCGTGAGGATCCGCTGCCAGCTTTCAATCCCTCCCAACTTCAGCCACTGCCCAAGTCGCAATAGATAATCATGGCGGTTATCAGTAAAAATCTGACGCATCCCTTGTTCACATAGCTGCGGCAGCAAACGGGTTAGCTCGCGACCCACACTCTCCGGGCAAGTCTTTTCGTGAAAGAAAACACCTACCGCCTGAGTAATGCGGGTCCCTTGCATGCTCGGGTCCGTTTGCCACAACCATATTGGCGGTAGCCAGTGATATGCGTTACCTGTTTGCTCCAGGCTTCGTCGCGAATCACTCATCCATTGAGCGCTTGATGCTTGTTCGTAGCTGAGCGACAGAATAATTCCGTCCACAGGTCGGGCACTGCGTAATTTACGCAACGTCGATAAAGGTCCGAGATCTACTGATTCCTGCGGGCTACCACCATAAATCAGTACGGTACCCTCACCTTCCAGCCATTGTTTCTCGGCAAGCGTTGGCGCAATCGATGCGACTTCAGTCTCTTCCCCGATGACAAGTATTACACGCACCCGCTGACGCCAGAAGAGTCCATACTGACGGTGTAGATACGCGTACATATCCGCAAATGGGGTCGACTGCTGGTGATGTTGGTAACTCTCACTAATGCGAGGTTGATCATCACCCTGGATATGCGCCCGGGTAAGGTCGAAACTCTGGCGACCAGAAGATCGCGCGCTAAACCAGGTCAATACCGCATATACACCGGTTACCGCAGTTGTCGCCCCCAACCCGGTTATCCAGCGAGAGTGTTTCAGGCTTCCCGGCAACATGCCGACTTTTTCTGGCCAGTACCAGATTATCAGGCAGGCAATTGCCGAAATCAGCATAGGTGCCATTGCTATCAGCCAGTAACGCACTGTCAAATTTTTAATCGGTAATAAAAACCGCATCACTTAGACCTTCTCCTTTGCAGTCTGACAAGGTGAAACCACCACGCTCCACATTTTTGTGCTCCCTGTTTCACCACTCATAATCAGTTGCGACTCTTTTGTACCTTGTGCTGCGGCAGCGATAGCCAGCCAGGGGGCGACGCACCCCGTTTCACCTAACGTTCGGTCAAGGTTATATAACCGGCTATTCATCTCTATCCCCTGAAGAGGCGGATGCGCATTCAGCGCAGCTATCGTACTTTGCTGCTGGTGCGACAGACCGGATGACCAGAGATCGTGGACATCTTCAGGTTGAACGGGCACCCAATCCAACGCTTGAGCAATGCTCTCTGCCAACGTGTCGGCAAAACTCGCTTCCGGTCGATGAACCCATGCCAGAGGAGGAAGGATATTTTGGGTCATGCGATTGCCAAGCAGCAGTGCAACGGCCGCCTCCCCGGTCCCATCTGGATCGTCTGGAGCAACCTGCAGCGCGATGATCAGTAATACCGTTTCTTCGTGGATTCGACTGTCCAGCCAGCTATCAATAACGTTCAACCCGTACCCGGTCACAGGCTCGATGGGTTGACGAATATCACGTTGTTGCCAGGCATTGCACCAAAGCGTGTGCAACCGCTGGCGAGATAGTGATGTATTGGTTTCAAACAATAGCGCTATGGGCTGATGGTCCGGCAGTTGGTTAAGATGTCGTGCAATTCCAGCCATTAATCTGTCGAATATCTGCTTAACCAGGTCATCTCGCTTCATCCCTGGCTCCAGGGGTAAGCGACTATGGCGAAAACGTTCTATTCCATGCCATGATGGTTGCATATGCAGGAGCGGCTTATTCTGCTTTAACATATTTACAGAAGAGCTGCCCGTTGGCTGGTGCTCACTGTGTGGCGTAATAAATGCGCAGTGCAATATCTGCAATGCGCGACGACCACGACGAATTTCACGCAGTAATAACTCCTCTCTTCGTCGATCCCAGGCCTGGGCCTGAATTAACACGGGAAGGTAAACCATAATACGCAGCCATATTGCAACCAGCCACACGGTAAGTGGGAGTCCGGCTGAAAATATCCAGAATACCGACGAATGAAATGACAACCCGGTAAAATAAGCCCAACCGGAACCTATCACCAGTAATCCAGTCAGACCTTTCAACCAGCGTCTGCCGATCGGAAGTTTAGGTTTCTGAGCCACCGGTGGAATCAACTTTAAATTTACGGGCATGATTTATTATTGCGACAGAGATAAATAAGATTTGATTGCGGAAAAGTGTGATTACATTCTTACACACCGGCGGTTGAATCATTATTCGGTGCCGTCCGTGATTCAACGTCAAGCGCTTCCGGCCAGTGGATATGACCCCACTGCTGCGGGTGTTCTGCAAAACGCGCCGTCTCAGGCACCGGACGGTGCTGCATATAGTGACAGCAGTA
>NZ_JAOWDS010000047.1:0-54789 GCF_030334545.1 Citrobacter sp. Ce129 | reverse complement strand
CCATAACTTCATAAAGCAACACACCCAATTCATCTGCAATGCCCTATATTCTGCCCATGCGGGAAGGATGAGAAACTTCGACTAAGGTTCGATTCGAGCGTAGCGAGAAAGCGTTGCCAAAGGCAACGACCCGAAGGGCGAAGCGCGCAGCGCTGAGTAATCCTTCCCCCACCACCATCACTTCATAAAGCAACACACCCAATTCATCTGCAATGCCCTATATTCTGCCCATGCGGGAAGGATGAGAAACTTCGGCTAAGGTTCGATTCGAGCGTAGCGAGAAAGCGTTGCCAAAGGCAACGACCCGAAGGGCGAAGCGCGCAGCGCTGAGTAATCCTTCCCCCACCACCATCACTTCCTAAAGCAACACACCTCATTCATCTGCAATGCCCTAATTTGCCTGATGCGCTGCGCTTATCAGACCTACAAAGCTCACTGACACCTGTGTAGGCCGGATAAGGTGTTAACGTCGCCATCCGGCAAACAGGCATAAAAAAACCCCGCCGGAGCAGGGTTTTGTCTTGAACAGATAACCGATTAGTGACGCGCGCGAACAATCTGGTATTTGCGTGTCAGATATTCGACCGGAACGCTCCAGATGTGTACCAGACGCGAGAACGGGAACAACAGGAACAGCGTCATACCCAGCACCAGGTGCATACGGAAAATGAACGCAACACCATCCAGATATTGAGACGCTCCGCCCTGGAAAGTCACCACTGTCTGCGCCCAGTTCACCAGCTTCATCATCTCGCTACCGTCCATATGCTGGGCGGAGAACGGAATGGTCAGCAGGCCCAGCGCACACTGAATCACCAGCAGCGAGAGGATCAGAATATCCGCTCCGGTGGTGGTCGCCCGCACGCGTGGGCTGAACAGACGACGTTTTAGCAGCAGTACGCCACCAATCAGACACATCAAACCACTGGCACCGCCCGCGAACATTGCCATCTTTTGTTTCACTTCAAGCGGCAACCACGCTTCATACATCCAGTGTGGCGTTAGCATGCCAAGGAAGTGCCCGGCAAAAATCCCCAGGATCCCGATATGGAACAGGTTTGACGCCAGGTTCATCCCTTTGCGATCCAGCATCTGGCTGGAGGCCGCACGCCAGGTATATTGCCCATAGTCATAACGCAGCCAGCTGCCGATCAGAAAGACAGAACCCGCAATGTACGGATAGATGTCAAAGAAGAACGTATTCAGGAAGTGCATTATTGCTGTCCTCCGGTGGTGATATTCAGATACTGCGGCGCAACGGCCCCGGCAAAACGACGCTGGTGAGCGGAGATTTCCGACTCGCCACACCCCTGATCGGCGAAGAATTTTACCTGCTCTTCTTCCCAGACCGCATCCAGCGCTTGTGGGGTATCATCACGTGCTTCATCCGCAATTTTTTCAGCCACTTTGTCGCTGTCGATAACGGTATTCGCCAGTTTTAACAGCAGATCGAACAGCACCGCATAACGGCTTTCACGCTGTTGCAAACGAGCGCTGAGCAAAGCCAGAATCGGCGCGATATCCTGCAAACCACCTAACGCTTCGCTTTTCGGCAACTGCGCAAGGTATTCCAGATACAGCGGCAGATGATCGGGAAGTTCGCGGCTGTCGAGCTGCAAACCGTGCTGCTCATACTGCGCCATCAGATCAACCATCGCCTGACCGCGGTCGCGGGACTCACCGTGAACATGTTCAAACAGCAGCAGCGATGTGGCGCGGCCACGGTCAAACAGTTCGCTGTAGGCGGCCTGTACATCCAGCATGTCCTGCGCGGTCAGATCGCGCAGGAAAACGCCCAGGGTCTGGGCATCCTCTTTATCCAGGTTCTCAGATGACGCGAGTGCATCGAAAAGTTCCTGCTGATGCTGCCACAGGGCAGCATCCGGGTACTCGAGCAGACGCGAAACAATGACGAGTTCAATCATTGGTGCGGCTCCGTTTTGCTGGTCACATCAACAGCGTCAATGCGGCGGCTGTTGAACAGATTGAATTTAGTATCAGAACCATGGCAACCGTCGCCGAAGGTAAAGCCACAACCGCTTTTCTCCGGGAACGCGTCACGCGCCAGTTCGCGATGGCTGCTCGGTACCACGAAACGATCTTCGTAGTTGGCAATCGCCAGGTAACGATACATTTCCTGTGCCTGCGCTTCGCTTAAACCCACCTCTTCCAGCGCACGAGTATCAACTTTACCGTCAACGGTTTCCGCGCGTTTGTAGTGACGCATCGCCAGCATACGTTTCAGCGCTAACAGTACCGGCTGAGTGTCGCCTGCGGTCAGCAGATTCGCCAGGTACTGAACCGGGATACGCAGACTGTCAACGTCCGGCAGAATACCGTTGCTGCCAAGCTCACCCGCATCGGCGGCAGACTGAATCGGTGACAATGGCGGCACGTACCAAACCATCGGCAGCGTGCGATATTCCGGATGCAGCGGCAGCGCCAGCTTCCAGTCCATCGCCATTTTGTAAACAGGAGACTGCTGTGCGGCATCAATGACGCTCAGCGGAATGCCATCCTTCAGCGCCTGTTCAATAACAGCCGGATCGTTCGGATCGAGGAACACGTCCAGTTGACGCTGGTACAGATCTTTCTCGTGCTCGGTGCTTGCCGCACTCTCAATCGCATCCGCGTCATACAGCAGTACGCCGAGGTAACGGATACGACCGACGCAGGTTTCGGAGCACACGGTCGGTTGACCGGCTTCGATACGCGGGTAGCAGAAGATGCACTTCTCAGACTTCCCGCTCTTCCAGTTGAAGTAGATCTTCTTGTACGGGCAGCCGGTGATACACATACGCCAGCCGCGGCACTTATCCTGGTCGATCAGCACGATGCCATCTTCTTCACGCTTGTAGATAGCGCCGCTTGGGCAGGTCGCCACGCACGCCGGGTTAAGGCAGTGCTCACACAGACGCGGCAGGTACATCATGAAGGTGTTTTCAAACTGACCGTACATCGCCTTCTGCATGTTTTCGAAGTTCTGGTCTTTGGCGCGTTTTTCGAACTCGCCGCCCAGAATTTCTTCCCAGTTTGGACCGTTGGTGATTTTGTCCATCCGCTGACCGGTGATCAGCGAGCGTGGACGAGCAATCGGCTGCGCCTTACTGTCTGCCGGGGCGTTGTGCAACGTCTGGTAGTCAAAATCAAACGGCTCGTAGTAATCATCCATACCCGGCAGATGCGGGTTAGCAAAGATTTTACCCAGCAGCAGCGCTTTGTTACCCATGCGCGGCTGCAGTTTGCCATTAATTTTACGGATCCAACCGCCCTTCCATTTTTCCTGGTTTTCCCAGTCATTCGGAAAGCCAACGCCGGGCTTACTTTCGACGTTGTTGAACCAGGCGTACTCCATACCTTCGCGGCTGGTCCAGACGTTTTTACAGGTCACTGAACAGGTGTGGCAGCCGATGCACTTATCGAGATTCAGCACCATGCCGACTTGTGAACGAATTTTCATTTTACGCTCTCCTGTACCTGGTCATTGCCTTCGCCATCCAACCAGTTAATGTTCTTCATCTTACGTACAACTACGAACTCATCGCGGTTTGAACCGACGGTACCGTAGTAGTTAAAGCCGTAGGCCAGTTGCGCATAGCCGCCGATCATATGGGTCGGTTTCGGCGTAATACGGGTCACCGAGTTGTGGATCCCACCGCGCTGCTGGGTGATTTCTGAACCCGGCAGGTTAACGATACGTTCCTGCGCGTGGTACATCATGGTCATCCCAGCCGGCACACGCTGGCTGACAACTGCACGCGCCGTCAGTGCGCCGTTGCTGTTGAAGACTTCGATCCAGTCGTTATCCTCAATACCCAGATCCTTCGCATCGACTTCGCTCATCCATACAATCGGGCCGCCGCGTGACAGCGTCAGCATCAACAGGTTATCGCTGTAGGTGGAGTGGATACCCCATTTCTGGTGCGGCGTCAGGAAGTTGAGCGCTTTTTCCGGGTTACCGTTAGATTTCTCGCCGATTACCGCTTTCACGGAACGGGTGTCGATTGGCGGACGATAAACCAGCAGGCTTTCACCGAAGTCACGCATCCACTGATGATCCTGATACAACTGCTGGCGACCAGACAGCGTACGCCATGGGATCAGCTCATGAACGTTGGTATAACCGGCGTTATAAGACACATGTTCATCTTCCAGGCCTGACCAGGTCGGGCTGGAGATAATTTTGCGCGGCTGCGCCTGAATATCGCGGAAACGAATTTTTTCGTCTTCTTTATTCAGCGCCAGATGCGTATGGTCACGGCCGGTAAACTCGCTCAGCGCCGCCCAGGCTTTAACGGCTACCTGACCGTTAGTTTCCGGCGCCAGGGTGAGGATCATCTCTGCGGCATCAATCGCTGTATCCAGCATCGGCTGGCCTTTCGCCGGACCTTCAGCCTTGGTGTAGTTGAGCTTACGCAGCAGATCCATTTCGCTCTGGGTGTTCCAGGCAATCCCTTTACCGCCATTACCGATTTTTTCCATCAGCGGGCCGATGGAGGTGAAACGCTCGTAGGTAGCCGGATAATCACGTTCAACGGTCATGATATGCGGCGCGGTAACACCAGGAATCAGGTCACATTCACCTTTTTTCCAGTCCTTCACGTCTAATGGCTGCGCCAGTTCGGCAGCGGAGTCGTGCTGAATTGGCAGCGTAACGACATCGGTTTCTTTACCAAGGTGGCCCACGCAAACTTCAGAGAACTTTTTGGCGATAGCTTTATAGATTTCCCAGTCGCTCTTCGATTCCCAGGCCGGGTCAACGGCTGCAGACAGGGGATGAATAAACGGATGCATATCCGAGGTATTCATATCGTCTTTTTCATACCAGGTTGCGGTCGGCAGCACGATATCGGAATACAGACAAGTACTCGACAGGCGGAAGTCCAGCGTAACGACCAGATCCAGTTTGCCGTCCAGTCCGTTATCCTGCCATTCCACTTCTTCCGGCTTCACGCCGCTCTGCTGGCCGAGATCTTTGCCCTGAATACCATGTTCAGTACCCAGCAGATACTTCAGCATGTACTCGTGGCCTTTACCGGAAGAACCGAGTAGGTTAGAACGCCAGATAAACAGATTACGCGGATGGTTTTTACCGTTTTCCGGCTGCTCTGCCGCAAAGCGAATGGAACCATCTTTCAGGGATTTAACGGTGTAGTCCACCGGCGTCATGCCTGCTTTCTGCGCTTCTTCGGCGATACGCAGCGGGTTAGTCCCTAACTGCGGCGCAGATGGCAACCAGCCCATACGTTCAGCGCGAACGTTAAAGTCAATCAAATGACCGCTGTAGCGGGATTTGTCTGCCATCGGGGACAGCAGTTCCTGCGCAGTAACCGTCTCATAGCGCCATTGGCTGGAGTGGTTATAGAAGTAGGAGGTGCTATTCATATGACGAGGCGGACGCTGCCAGTCAAGCGCAAACGCCAGCGGCTGCCAGCCGGTTTGCGGGCGCAGTTTTTCCTGGCCGACATAGTGGGCCCAACCGCCGCCGCTCTGGCCGATACAGCCGCAGAACACCAGCATATTGATCAGGCCACGATAGTTCATATCGAGGTGATACCAGTGGTTCAGGCCCGCACCGACGATAATCATCGAACGACCGTGCGTTTTATCGGCGTTATCCGCAAATTCGCGGGCGATGCGTACGATCTGAGAGCGTGATACGCCAGTGATTTTTTCTGCCCAGGCCGGTGTGTACGCTTTCACGTCATCGTAGCTGGTTGCGCAGTTTTCATCGTTCAGACCGCGTTCCAGACCGTAGTTGGCCATAGTCAGATCGTAAACGGTGGTCACCAGCGCGGTAGAGCCATCGGCCAGTTGCAGGCGTTTAACCGGCAATTTATGCAGCAGAATGTTTTCCAGTTCTACTTTGCTGAAGTGCTCGGTGCCTTCGCCGCCAAAGTACGGGAAGCCCACTTCGGCGATATCATCCTGGCTACCCAGCAGGCTGAGCTGCAGTTCGGTTTCATCACCAGACGTGCCGTCGCGCTGCTCGAGGTTCCATTTGCCTTTTTCACCCCAACGGAAACCAATTGAACCGTTTGGCGCAACCATATCGCCGTTGCTGTTGATAGCGACGGTTTTCCATTCCGGATTATTTTCCTGGCCCAGGGAGTCAACCAGATCCGCTGCACGCAGCATACGACCAGCAGCATAGTAGCCGTCGCGCTCTTCGAGCATCACCAGCATTGGCATGTCGGTATAACGACGAACGTAGTCGGTGAAGTACTGGCTCGGGTTATCGAGGTGGAACTCGCGCAGCATGACGTGGCCCATCGCCATTGCCATTGCCGCATCGGTTCCCTGCTTCGGTGCCAGCCACAGGTCGCAGAGTTTGGCGATTTCTGCGTAGTCCGGGGTAATTGCTACCGTTTTGGTCCCTTTGTACCGAACTTCGGTAAAGAAGTGTGCATCCGGAGTACGGGTCTGCGGGACGTTAGAGCCCCATGCAAGAATGTAGCTGGAGTTATACCAGTCAGCAGATTCCGGTACGTCAGTCTGCTCGCCCCAGGTCTGTGGGGAAGCCGGCGGCAGGTCACAGTACCAGTCATAAAAGCTCAGGCAGGTACCGCCAATCAGCGACATATAGCGTGCGCCGGAAGCATAAGAAACCATCGACATCGCCGGGATCGGTGAGAAGCCTGCGACACGGTCAGGACCATAGGTTTTGATGGTGTATACGTTAGATGCGGCAATCAGTTCATTCACTTCCTGCCATGAAGAGCGAACAAACCCACCACGACCACGCGCTTGTTTGAAGCTTTTTGCTTTATCGGCGTCTTCGATAATGGATGCCCATGCATCTACCGGATCGCTGTGCAGCTTTTTGGCTTCACGCCACATCTTCATCAGACGTTTGCGCATCAGTGGGTATTTCAGACGGTTAGCGCTGTAGAGATACCAGGAATAGCTTGCACCACGTGGACAGCCGCGAGGCTCGTGGTTAGGCATATCTGGACGCGTGCGTGGGTAGTCAGTTTGCTGGGTTTCCCAGGTCACCAGACCATTTTTCACATAGATTTTCCAGCTGCATGAGCCTGTGCAGTTTACCCCGTGGGTTGAACGTACGACTTTGTCATGCTGCCAACGCTGGCGGTATCCGTCCTCCCAGTCCCTGTTGGTATTGAGAAGCTGGCCATGCCCATCGGCAAAGGTTTCGCCCTTCTGCTTGAAGTAGCGAAACCGGTCCAGGAATTTACTCATCGGTTTTCTCCTGTAGGAGCCTGACGGCTCTCTGATAAATCGACATTGCTTGATTGAGTGCGAAGGTAACGCTCTGAAAGGGCGTGAGAATTGATAACGATCAAGGCAGGCAGGGATGAAAACAGAGGGTCGATTTTCACATACCCCCTTAGTGGGATATTAATAAATCAGTCAACATATTGAATTTAAATGATTTTATTAAAATCACTTATCATACAAATGTTAAATTCTTTATAAGTGGGTATTAAGGGGTATCCCCCCTGCCAGGCATATCACCCGCACCGTTTTCGCAGACTTACGTCATGAGCTCATATATAAGTATGTTGTAACTAATTTAGAGCAAAAAAAAGCGCGGTCTAACGCCGCGCAATGGATAATCAACTGCTACTACTTTTTTACTTTTTAGAATGACGTCCGTATACCGCCCAGGTGATAACCACACAAGCGACATAGAAGATCAGAAATACTTTCATCGCATCGACCGGAGAGCCGGTTAATGCCAGGGACGTACCAAATGCTTTCGGGATAAAGAAGCCGCCGATCGCACCAATAGCTGAGATAAAGCCCAGCGCCGCCGCAGTGTCGGTTGCCGCCTCACGCATTGCTTTCTCTTCAGAACCCCCTTCAGCTTTCACTCTGTCCATCGTCAGCTTACGGAAGATAACGGAGATCATCTGGAAGGTTGAACCACTTCCCAGACCAGCCGTCAGGAACAACGCCAGGAACACCGCAAAGAAGGCGATAAAGTTGCCGCCGACACCGTTAGATGGCAACGTCAGGAACAGCAAGGCACTGAAAATAGCCATCAGTACGAAGTTCACCAGCGTAACGCGGGTTCCCCCCAGACGGTCAGAGATAGCCCCGCCCGCTGAACGAGCCAGCGCGCCAATCAACGGTCCAAAGAAGGCGTAATGCAGGATCTGCACCTCAGGGAACTGCGTTTTTGACAACATGGCAAAACCGGCAGAGAAACCGATGAATGAACCGAAGGTTGCCAGATACAGCAGGCTCATAATCCACAGATGCCCACGTTTCAGCACCGGCAATTGCTCTTTCAGCGACGCTTTTGAGGTTGCCAGTTCATTCATACCAAACCATGCAGCCAGCGTTAACACCGCAAGGAACGGTACCCAAATCCATGCGGCGTTTGCCAGATACAGCTGCGTACCATCCGGTTGTTCAACCCCGTGGCTACCAAATGCGGCAAAGATTGACAGTGAAACCACCAGCGGCGCAACCAACTGCATCACGCTGACGCCCATGTTGCCCAGACCACCGTTCAGACCCAGCGCACCACCCTGTTTCTGTTTTGGAAAGAAGAAGCTGATGTTTGCCATGCTGGACGCAAAGTTCGCACCAGCGAAGCCGCACAACAGGGAGATAATAATAAAGGTACTAAACGGCGTGGAGGTATCCTGCACCGCAAAACCTAACCATACGCAAGGAATGATCAGGATACCGGTGCTAAACGCCGTCCAGCGACGTCCACCAAACAGGGGAACCATAAAGGAGTACGGAACACGCAGCAGCGCGCCGGACACCGAAGGTAATGCCGTCAGCATGAACAGCTGTTCAGTGGTGAAATCAAATCCGACTTTCGGTAAGTTCACCGCCACGGCGCTAAATAACATCCACACGCAAAACGCCAGCAGCAAGCAAGGGACGGAAATCCACAGGTTACGACTGGCGATTCGTTGACCACGCTGCTGCCAGAAGGCGGGATCTTCCGGCCGCCATTCGGTAATTACAGCTCCAGATGCCCTTTCCGGGGCAGATGAGTGACTCATAGACACCTCTGATACTTGTTTCGATGCCTGCAACATTAGGGTTTACAGCTGGAGGTAAGTTGATATAAATCAAAGGAAAAGGTGTCATTATTCATGCCTAAAATTTATCATTACCCTTAATGAGTACATAACTTCGGTAAAAAAGATGTGGTTTTTCACGCTTCTGTCGTCCCCTACTCCCCCTCGTCCTGGAACTCTCCCTCTACTGGCAATTAAGAGGTAGCCCGTTTGAGGTATGGGTATACTCCAGTGTATCGCCGAGAATAACGCCACTGCCTGCAGCAGAATCGTCATTCAATAAGGTTTTCTGAACAGCGAAAACCCGAAGGAACTAGTCACCATGTTTAAACGTTGTCTCTCCCCGCTCACGCTGGTCAACCAGGTGGCGCTGATTGTTTTATTGTCTACTGCCATCGGCGTGGCGGGTATGGCTGTCTCTGGCTGGCTGGTTCAGGGTGTTCAAGGTAGCGCTCATGCGATCAACAAAGCGGGTTCGCTGCGTATGCAGAGCTATCGCCTACTGGCAGCCGTACCGCTTGACGCGAGCGATCAATCGCTGCTGGATGAAATGGAGCAAACGGCGTTTAGCCCGGAATTGACGCGCGCTGCGCAGCGTGACGGACAACAGGCGCAGTTAAAAGCATTACAGGATTACTGGCATACCGAACTGGCGCCGGGGCTTGCGCATGCGCAAACGCCTGATGCGGTAGCGCAAGATGTGACGCGCTTTGTGGACGGGCTGGATAAGCTGGTCACCGCCTTTGACCATACTACCGAATTACGCATTGAACGCGTCGTCCTGCTGCATCGCCTGATGGCCGTATTTATGGCATTACTGCTGGTTTTCACCATTATCTGGCTGCGCGTGCGCCTGTTAGAGCCGTGGAAACAGCTGCTGGCGATGGCGCGAGCCGTCAGCCAGCGTGATTTTACCCAACGCGCGAATATCAGCGGGCGCAATGAGATGGCGGCGCTGGGCTCGGCGCTAAATAATATGTCGAAGGAACTGGCCGAAAGTTACGCGGTGCTGGAACAGCGGGTACAGGAGAAAACGGCGGGCCTGGAGCACAAAAACCAGATCCTCTCTTTCCTGTGGCAAGCCAACCGCCGCCTGCACTCTCAGGTACCGTTGTGCGAACGCCTCTCGCCGGTACTGAACGGCCTGCAAAATTTGACCCTGCTGCATGATATTGAACTTCGGGTTTATGACCTGGAAGATGAAGACAATCATCAGGAATTTACCTGCCAGTCCAATGCCAGCTGTGATGAGAAAGGCTGCCATTTGTGTCCGCGCGGCACGCTGCCCGCCATTGACGGCGGTATCACGTTGAAATGGCGACTGACCGATGCGCATACCCAGTATGGTATCCTGCTCGCTACTTTGCCGAAGGGACGCCATCTCAGCCACGATCAGCAGCAACTGGTTGATACCCTGGTGGAGCAACTGACCGCCACGCTTGCGCTCGACAGGCATCAGGAGCGTCAACAGCAGTTGATCGTGATGGAAGAGCGTGCCACCATTGCGCGCGAACTTCATGATTCTATTGCACAATCGCTCTCCTGTATGAAGATGCAGGTTAGCTGTTTACAGATGCAGGGCGATGCGCTTTCTGACAACTGCCGCGAGCTGCTCAGTCAGATTCGTAACGAGCTGAATGCTTCGTGGGCGCAATTGCGTGAGCTGTTAACCACTTTCCGTTTACAACTGACGGAACCGGGATTGCGACCGGCGCTGGAAGCCAGCTGTCAGGAATACAGCGCCCGTTTTGGATTTACGGTGAAGCTGGATTATCAGCTGCCGCCGCGCCTGGTACCTTCACATCAGGCTATACACCTGCTACAAATTGCGCGCGAAGCCCTGAGCAACGCCCTCAAACACTCTCAGGCCGACGAAGTGGTCGTGACGGTGGTGCAAAATGGCAAGCAGGTCAAACTGACAGTGCAAGATAACGGCTGCGGCGTACCGGAAAACGCCGAACGCAGTAACCATTATGGCATGATAATCATGCGCGACCGTGCGCAAAGCTTACGCGGCGATTGCCGTGTACGCCGTCGCGAGACAGGCGGTACTGAAGTTGCTGTCACTTTTATTCCCGAAACAAACTTCACAGAAGTCCAAGGAGATACCCATGAGTAATCTGGAACCGGCAACCATCCTGTTGATCGACGATCATCCGATGCTGCGAACCGGTGTGAAACAGCTTGTCAGCATGGCGCCCGATATCACCGTTGTCGGCGAAGCCAGCAATGGTGAGCAGGGTATCGAGCTGGCAGAATTCCTTGATCCCGATCTGATCCTTCTTGATTTGAACATGCCTGGCATGAACGGTCTGGAAACGCTCGACAAACTGCGTGAGAAATCCCTGTCGGGTCGTATCGTTGTGTTTAGCGTATCCAATCATGAAGAAGACGTGGTTACCGCACTGAAGCGTGGCGCCGACGGTTATCTACTGAAAGATATGGAGCCGGAAGATTTACTGAAAGCATTGCAGCAGGCTGCCGCTGGTGAAATGGTGCTGAGCGAAGCCCTGACCCCGGTTCTGGCCGCCAGCCTGCGCGCAAATCGCGCAACGTCCGACCGTGATGTCACCCAACTGACCCCGCGCGAACGCGATATTCTTAAGCTCATCGCCCAGGGTTTGCCTAACAAGATGATCGCCCGCCGACTGGACATCACCGAAAGCACGGTAAAAGTTCACGTGAAGCATATGCTGAAGAAAATGAAGCTCAAATCACGCGTTGAAGCCGCGGTATGGGTGCACCAGGAACGCATTTTCTGATAACGCATTCATGCGTCATTGTTAACGAGGATCATTTTCCGAAACCGTAAAAAACGGTTCGGTCAGTGATAGCGTGATCTCATTGGAAGAGACACGCTGGCCCTGCTCATCTTCTACCACCACAGACAACCGCCAGCGGTTCATCGCACCTTCTCTGTTGTCCCACTTCGGCATAATAATCGTCCAGCCCTGCGCGCTTCGGCTATTGCTGCCAGCCGTTAAGCTCAACGCCTGAGTATCGCCCTGCCACGCCAGATGGCGGATCCCATGCAGACTACGGACCTGCAGCGTCAGCGCCACCGTCTCTCCCGGTTTGAGATCCCAGGGCGGCGTGGCCAACAATACCGACAGCGTTTTACGCTGGCGATATTCCAGCGTCGGCAAATTGTTACGCTGCGGAGCATCATAGCGACTGCCGCGCAGCGAACGGCTGTTTGCCACCTCGCTGACCATCAGCTGTTTTTTTAGCGGCACGCCAAAACGGTAATTAAGCGTGAAGCCGAGGTTATTCTGGCTGATGCCGCTTTCACCCTGTTTGTGTTGTGCTGTCACTGTGATCAGCGGCACCGGCGTATAGCTCAGTCCGAGGTTCACCGCCACCGGATTGTGATATCCGGTTCCCGAATGAAACAGATCCACCTGGTCGCCAAAATACTGTTCCACGCTGACGCTGGTATTGAGGTGTTGATAAAACGGCATACGCATTTGCGCGGTCAGATCGTAGCCGCGGGCCATCCTTTGTTGCTGGGTTATTGAACGCTCCTGCCAGGAGGACAACGGTTGATAATAGTTTGCGGATAAGCGCAAATATTCACCCCACGCCTCTGCGCCGAGGCCGCCCCGGGGCAGATTTTCATCCAGCAGGTTGTCATAAAAGGTGTTATAACCCACTAACCAACCGTCACGCACCCAACGCTGCCCAATCCCCGCATTACTGACTAAGCCTTCATCCTGTTGCGTCAAACCCAACTGGCTCCAGGTCAGAAATCGTTGATTGTCCTGCCACGGAATAAACCAACTTCCCCGACTTCCGGTAAAACTGCCTTCATTATCAACCTGCAACCCGACGCTGGCGTTTCCCCGCACAGAGAGCCAGGATTCCAACTGCTGATTCACCTGTTCGCTGACCGTGTCACGCACCTGGCCAAAGGCGAACTGCTTCGCCTGTTCACCGGTATCAAGACCGTTATCGATCATGCTGGCTTCACCAAACGCTTTAACCATTTCGGCAAAGTGCTTTTCACCTGCCCGCGATTCAGGCGCCATACCGAGATCGGGCAAGCCATCGCTATTGTTGTCGAAAGGGTTTTCAGCCTGGTGAATAAAAGACGACTGCGCGCTGGCAGTACCGCCTGCCAAAGGCAAGAGTAGGAGAAGAGAAAATCTACAACTTAAAATACGGCTCAAATCGTTACTAGCTTTAATATCATTGAATTTGGGGATCACAGCTTAAATCCTACCTGCCCGCGCTCCCCTTTGCAGCCTTTTCTCAAATTTTCAGGAATATCCTTAATCATTGAGTGTGATTTTTTGTGCCAGTAATGCCTTCAGTTCCGGAATACATGAGCCGCAATTGCTTCCACAACGTAATGCCTGTCCCAGTGCCTGAACCGTATCACAACCGTTAGCGATAGCCTGGGTAATGGCTTTTTCTCCTACGTTAAAACAACTGCAAATAGTCACTCCCTTATCAGCCGGAATTCCTCCGGATTTCCCGCCCAACAGCGCATGACGAGCCTGAGCATTTTCCGGCTTTTGCATGAATGCGCAGAGGATCGCCTCATCATCAATCTGCGGCGGCGTTGCTGCTGACCAGAACCCGAGCATCAGGTTGCCATCATGCCAGGCCAGCAGATTCAGCCCCCGTTCCCATTGCGCCAGTTGAAGTTGCCAGCCCTGCGCCACACAATATTGTTGTAGCCAGACGAAAATATCGCTGTCACCCGCAAGGGTATAGCGCAACGCATTGTCAGCACTTTTACGCCACCAGTGGACGAATCCCGGCAACGTCAGCGTAGAGCGGCAAAACAGCTCTCCCTGCCACCGGGGCTGCCACGCCATAATGCGCACCGCAGTCTGTTTGCTTTCCGGCTGTCCAGAGTCAGGATCGCAAACCGGGGAAACCAATGCATTTACTCGCCCCTGACGGGCAAAACGGTTATTCCAATGCATTGAGGTGAAGACGCACCCCGGCCTCTGTCCAGGGTGGATGGTTACTCTACCGACCATCACGCCGCGCGGGGAATTCACCCGGCATAGTGCACCTTCATTAAGTTTGAAGCGACCAGCATCTTCAGGTGCAATTTCTACAAGCGGCTCATTGATATGCTGCATCAGGCGTGAAATTGTCCCCGTGCGCGTCATGGTGTGCCACTGATCGCGAATGCGACCACTATTTAACACCAATGGATAGAGGGCATCGCAGGTGGTTTTCATCCCCTGCGGCGCAACAGCGACCAGGCGTAAACGTTGGTTACCACGCCACCCCTGCCAAAGATTAAGCGTTGATGAGCCTGTGCTCACCGGCCAGCGAACCGGCGTCATCTCATCCCACTGTTGGTGCGTCAGCTCAGCTAACGCGCCAATATCAAATGCACGTTCACCTCTGTTTTCATAACCAGAAAGCGCCGCATGTTCACAAAATACCTCCCAGGCGCTTTGCCAGCCAAACGCCTGGGCAAATCCCAACTGTTTCGCCATTTGCGCGACAATCCACCAGTCTGGCCGCGTCTCACCCGGCGCAGTTAAAAATGCACGCTGGCGCGAGATCCGACGTTCTGAGTTGGTCACCGTACCGTTTTTCTCCCCCCAGGCCTGCGCCGGAAACCGGATATGCGCATAGCGGCTGGTATCCGTGTCAGCCACGACTTCGGAGACAATCACCAGTGGACAGGCGGCCAGCGCCTGGCACACTGCATGGCTGTCCGGTAGTGACACCGCCGGGTTAGTCCCCATGATCCATACAGCTTTGACATCGCCTTTACCGATCGCCTCAAACAGATCTACCGCCATCAACCCTGGCGTCTGCGCCAGCCTTTCGGTGCCCCAGAAACGGGCCAGGCGGGCAAGATCCTGAGGTTCAAAATTCATATGCGCCGCCAGTTGGGTCGCCAGCCCGCCAACCTCCCGTCCGCCCATCGCATTGGGTTGTCCGGTCAGCGAAAATGGGCCGCACCCCTCCCGTCCAAATTTACCGCTGGCCAGATGTACATTGATAATCGCATTGCATTTGTCGCTACCGCTGGCGGACTGGTTAATGCCCATGGTGTAAAGCGTGATGGCTGTTGACGCGCGCGTAAACCAGTCATAGAAGGTGACAACATCAGCAACATCCAGCCCGCAAAATTGCGCGACACGCTCCAGATTCCAGTCGCGGGCGATAGCAAACGTTTCTGCAGCGTCATCAAATTCACTCCGCGCATCACCCTCAGCCACAATCCGGTTCAGTAAGCCAACAAACAGTCCGGCATCGCTACCGGGCAGCAGGGAAAGATGCAGATCGGCGATATCACAGGTGGCGGTGCGACGAGGATCGATAACCACAACCTTCATCGACGGATTGGCACTGCGCGCCTGTACCAGACGCTGATACAGCACCGGATGCGTCCATGCCGCATTCGATCCCACCAACACCACCAAATCGCTGCATTCGATATCCTCATAGCTGCAGGGCACCACATCCGCCCCCAACGCCCGCTTGTACCCGGTCACCGCAGACGACATACAAAGCCGCGAATTGGTATCAATGTTGGCCGCGCCAATGAAACCTTTCATCAGCTTATTCGCCGCATAGTAATCCTCCGTCAGCAGTTGCCCGGAGGCATAAAAGGCCACGGCATGCGGACCATGCTGAGCAATGATAGCGCGCAGGCGTTCACCGGCGGTATCCAGCGCCTGCGACCAGCTTGCCGTTGCGCCATCCACCATTGGCTGCAACAACCTGCCGCTGAGTCCTGTGGTTTCAGCCAGCGCCGCGCCTTTAACGCACAAGCGGCCAAAGTTTGCCGGATGTTCGGGGTCGCCTCTGACGGTGACACCATTGTTGTCCACCTGCGCAATTACGCCGCAGCCAACGCCACAGTACGGGCACGTTGTACGAGTCTCACTCATGATGCCTCCGCCCGCAGGATCAGCGCCTGAGTTCCCACCCACACTTTTCCAGCCTCCACTTTCACCGGCCAGGCGCGTACCGCCTGTTCTCCGCTGTCATACTGGCGGCCATCGCGCAGACGAATACGTTGTTTATACAGCGGCGAGATAACAATCGGCTCACCCTGCACGTCCCCCAGAATACCGCGTGATAACACCTGAGCAGAACTACCGGGTTCAAGGTTATCAAGGGCATAAATCGTCTGCCCAAAGCGAAATAACGCGATTTGTACGTCTCCCAGGCGTGCACCAATACCCGCCTGCTCAGGGATCGCATCAAGGGCGCATATCTCCTGCCAGGGTTTTGTCGGTAATAACTCCCGACCTCTGGATGCAGATGCCGCCAACTGCGGCTGCCCGCGCAAAGGCGCGCGTGCAATCGTCTCATCCGGCTCATCACTATTGATGTAAGAACGAAACAGCGCCAGGCGCTGCGGGCTGCTGAGCGTGGTTTGCCATTCACACTGATAACTTTCCACAACCCGCGCCATCTCTTGTTCCAGTTCGCTGGCAATACCTAAACTGTCGTCAAGGATCACCTCACGTAAATATTCAATACCGCCTTCCAGGTTATCCATCCAGGTGCTGGTACGTTGCAGACGATCGGCGGTGCGAATGTAGAACATCAGGAAACGGTCGATGGTACTCAGCAGCGCGGCATCATCCAAATCACTGGCAAACAGACAGGCATGGCGCGGTTTCATTCCTCCGTTGCCGCACAGATAGAGATTCCAGCCTTTATCCGTCGCAATGACGCCGACATCTTTGCCCTGCGCCTCGGCGCATTCCCGGGTACAACCGGAAACCGCCATTTTAATTTTGTGTGGCGCGCGCAGCCCTTTGTAGCGATTTTCGAGTATCACCGCCATTGCCGTTGAGTCCTGTACGCCGTAGCGACACCAGGTTGAGCCCACGCAGGACTTCACTGTACGCAACGACTTCCCGTACGCATGCCCTGTTTCAAACCCCGCCGCCACCAGCTCGCGCCAGATATCTGGTAACTGCTCCAGACGCGCACCGAAAAGATCCACCCGCTGCCCGCCGGTGATTTTGCTGTACAGCTGGAAACGTTTCGCAATCTGGCCTATAGCGATCAGGCCGTCTGGTGTGACCTCTCCCGCAGGCATACGTGGAACCACGGAATAGGAACCGTCTTTTTGAATATTGGCAAAATAGCGATCGTTAGTGTCCTGCAACGGTAAGTGCGCAGGTTTAAGCAGATACTCATTCCAGCAGGACGCCAGCACTGACCCCACCAGAGGTTTGCAGATTTCGCAGCCGTGACCATGACCGTAACGGCTAATCAACTGTTCGAAAGTATGAATATGGTTCACCCGTACCAGGTGATAAATCTCCTGGCGCGACCAGGGAAAGTGTTCACAGATATCCTTTTTAACCTCAACGCCCTGGGCCGCAAGTTGGTGCTCCATCACCTGTTTAACCAGCGCGCTGCATCCGCCACATCCAGTCGCAGCCTTCGTGCACTGCTTGATGGCGCCCATGTCCGTCGCGCCAGCGCTCACCGCCTGACATATATCGGCCTTACTGACGTTATGACAAGAGCAGATTTGCGCAGTATCGGGCAATGCCGCAACCCCAAGCGCTTTCGACGCACCGCCCGCCAGCGAGGGCAGGATCAGCGATTCCGGCTGACCGGGAAGCGGCATCCCATTGAGCATCATTTGAAGTAGCGTGGCGTAATCGCCAGCATCGCCAACCAACACCCCACCCAACAGCGTTTTGCCCTCCGCGCTGACGACGATTTTTTTGTAGATCTGCTCGGGACCATGCGTCCATTGGTAACTTTTCGCGCCCGGCGTACGGGCATGCGCATCGCCAAAAGAAGCGACATCGACGCCCAGCAGCTTGAGTTTGGTACTCATATCCGCGCCGCTAAAGCTGACATCGTCTCCGGCCAGCTGTGCGGCGACCACCCGCGCCATTTGATACCCCGGCGCGACAAGGCCAAAGACTCGCCCTTCCCACAGCGCACATTCGCCGATTGCAAAAATGGCGTCATCTGACGTGCGACAGTGGTTATCGATACAAATCCCACCGCGTTCGCCAATATTTAATCCGCTACGACGCGCCAGCGCATCCTGCGGACGAATCCCCGCAGAAAAGACCACCATTTCAGTTTCCAGCTTTTCGCCATCGGCAAAGTGCAGTACCAGTCCGTCAGAAGTGCTTTCAATTTCCGTGGTCGATTTCGCGGTGTGGACGCCAACGCCCAGCGCTTCTATCTTTTCTCGCAGCATCGCGGCACCGGCGTTATCCAGTTGTACCGCCATCAGATTAGCCGCAAATTCAACGACATGCGTTTCCAGCCCAAGCTGACGCAGCGCGTTCGCCGACTCCAGACCAAGCAGGCCTCCGCCGATAACCACCCCGCGGCGCGCACTTTTCGCTTTCGCTGCAATGGCATCCAGATCGTCCAACGTACGATAAACAAAGCAGGATGGAGAATCCCCACCTTTCACGGGAGGGACAAACGGATACGATCCGGTGGCAAGCACCAGCGCATCCCAGTGGGTTTCATGTCCGTCGGCGTTACGGATGACGCGCGTTTCACGATCGATCCCGGTCACGCATTGCCCCAAACGTAGCTCGATGCCATTGCGGGCAAAGAAATCATCTGCGACAAGCGAAAGTGATTGCGCGCTGCGCCCGGCAAAATACTCAGACAGATGCACCCGGTCATAGGCGGCATAACGTTCCTCGCCAAACACCACGATGTGATAATGCAAATGCAGATTACGGCTTACGCATTGCTCGAGAAAATGGTGGCCAACCATACCGTGTCCCACAACAGCCAGCGTCGGTTTTGTCATCGTCATCTGTCCTGCAGCCGATGGCTGCGTATCAAAGCGGTCGAAGAGCCAGTCTGATTGTGCTGTCGCCCCCTGGGCCAGCAAATCGGTTAACGGCGCGGCGCTGCGGCAATCGCCCATCAGCAGCACACCATGGAGTTTTCCGTCACGCGTCAGCAAGCGGCGGTAGTGCCCACTAAGCGGATCGTATGTACTCAGGATGGCATCCGTCGCCGTCGCGTCTGTTACACCTGCACTAAACAGATCAATGCCCGTCACCTTGAGACGCGTTCCGCTCGACTGCCAGCCAAATCCGGCACCGGTAAAACCCGCCAGTCGCGCAGCCAACACCTCTGCCTGCTTCAGACACGGCGCGACCAGTCCCCACGTCTGGCCGTTAATCTCGCAGCATTCCCCGACAGCGCTAATGTTGGGCGTTGAGGTGCGAAGTTGATCATCCACCACGATCCCCTGCTGACAAACTACGCCGCACGCCTGCGCCAGGCGGATATTGGGTTTTACCCCCGTGGCAATCACCACGCCATTCGCCGCAATCCGCTGGCCATCCAGCAACGTGACGCTGTCGGCTTCGATACTGGTGATGCCTGAACCAAGTTCACAGCGAATGCCACGACTCGTCAGTTGAGCCTGCAACAAGTCGCTGGCCAGTTGATCAAGCTGTTGTTCCATCAGCCTACCCGTGCGATGAATTAACGTGACGTTGTCACCATTAAGGTGTAATGCTGCCGCCGCCTCTATGCCAAGAACGCCACCGCCCAGCACCACCTTTGGCCCAGACCGCTGGAGAATCGCCTCAACATCCTGCATCGAGCGAAAAGCATGAACATGCGGCTGTTTACCGCCGGGAATAGGCGGAATAAACGGATACGACCCGGTGGCAAATACCAGCTCATCCCAGAACATAAGCCGTTTTGTCGTGGTCAGGCTGTGGCTGGCGGCATCAACAGTCAGCACGGTTTCACCGCTTAGCACCGTCACGCCGTGGTAGAGATACCACTGCGCCGGGTGAAGTAAGGTTTGCGCAAAGGCCTTTTCTCCCCCCAGTACCGGTGAAAGTTGGATCCGGTTGTAAGCAAGCTGCGGCTCTTCACCGATAACGGTGATGGCAATGTTGCAATCCCTGTACGTAATAAGCGCCTCAATCAGGCGAGTAGCCGCCATGCCATGACCTACAATGACCAGTCGCGTCATATCACCCTCCTTACGCCGCCTTCGGCTGTTTCTCATACAGAAAATGGAGTATGCGTTGTCGTAGCTGATGGTATCGGCTGTCATCGGCGAGCTGGACCCGATTGCGTGGGCGCGGCAAATCAACCGTCAGGATCTCGCCTACCGTCGCCGCCGGCCCGTTGGTCATCATCAGAACCCGGTCGGAAAGCAGCACGGCTTCATCAACGTCGTGAGTGATCAGCACAATGGTGGTGTTCAGCGACTGTTGAATGTGCATCACCGTATCCTGCAGATGCGCCCTGGTGAGCGCATCCAGTGCGCCAAACGGTTCATCCATGAGCAGGACTTTGGGTTTCATCGCCAGCGCCCGGGCAATACCCACGCGCTGCTTCATCCCACCAGAGACTTCACCGGGGTGTTTATGCATCGCGTGGCCCATCTGGACGCGATGCAGGTTGTGCTCGATCCACTCGCGTCGTTCGGCTTTGCTCATGGTGTGGCGGAAAACCTGATCGACGGCCAGGGCTACATTGTCGAAGCAGGTCAGCCACGGCAGCAGCGAATGATTCTGGAAAACGACCGCCCGCTCAGGCCCTGGCCCGGCAATTTCGCGATTATCACAAATCAGGCCTCCTTCCGTAGGCAGCGTAATGCCGGCAATCAGATTCAAAAGCGTCGACTTGCCGCAACCGGAGTGACCAATCAAACTGACGGTCTCCCCTTCATGGATATCAAAAGAGACATTGTGGAGCGCGAGGAACTCACCGCTGGCGGTCGAGAAACGCTGGCTGACCGCCTGGATCTGAATAATGGGTTTCATGTTGTCTCCTTATTTTTCCTGCCAGCTAAACCGACGTGCCACCAGCATTAGCCCCTGCTCAAGCAGCAGGCCTACAACGCCGATGATGACGATAGCGATGAGAATGTTTTCGACGTTAAGGTTGTTCCACTCATTCCAGATCCAAAAACCAATCCCCAACCCGCCGGTGAGCATTTCGGCTGCCACAATCACCAACCAGGCGATGCCGATAGACAGGCGTATGCCAGTGAGGATCGCCGGCAGCACGGCGGGGAAAAGTATCCGTCGCATCACCGTCCACTCTGAGAGCTGCAGTACGCGAGCAACGTTGAGATAATCGTCAGGAATTCTCCGCACCCCTTCGGCGGTGTTGATCACCATCGGCCATATAGAACAGATAAAGATGGTCCAGCTCGATGCGGGTTCCGCTTTTTGAAACAACAGCAGTCCAATCGGCAGCCAGGCCAGCGGGCTGACCGGGCGCAACAGCGCAATCAGCGGAGAAAACATGTGCGAGAAGAAGGTATAACGCCCAATCAGAAATCCCAGCGGGATCCCCACCAGCGCCGCTAATCCGAAACCGATCGCAACCCGTTGCAACGACGCCAGCACGTTCCAGCCGATCCCCATATCATTCGGCCCGCCGTTATAGAACGGATCGGCAAACAGTGTCAGGGCTGAATCCAGAGTGCTCAGCGGCGTAGGAAATCCTTTGCTGTTGATAGCGGCCAGTTGCCAGCACACCACCAGCAAGGCAATCCCCAGCAGAGCGGGTACGGCTCGCCTGAGCCATGCGTTTAACCATAATGACCACGGCATTTTGCGCTTTCTGACCTTCATCGTTGATAGCGTTATGACTTCACCAACTGCCGGTTCAGGGGATTTAAGCTGCGTATTTTGTTTCATCTCAGGCTCCTGTACGGTGGAGGGTAAAACTGTTGGCATAGGCTTCTGGATTGCGGCCATCCCATACGGAACCGTCCATCAGCGTACTGGTACGTAACAATTGCGCAGGCGGTGTTATCCCACCAACCGCAGCTGCCGCATCGCGCCAGATATCGGTCCGGTTGATGCGCGCGGCAATGGCTGCATAATCCGGTTGTTGCTTTAACAATCCCCAACGGCGGAACTGGGTCAGAAACCACATGCCATCGGAATGCCATGGAAAACTCACCTCGCCGTCGCGAAAAAAGCGTATGGCATGCGGATCCTGCCAGCGACGACCTGCCCCGTTGTCGTACTCACCCAGCATTCTTCCCGTCAGATAGCTTTCTTTGGTATTGAGCCAGGCCCGGCGCGCCAGAATTTGTGCTGTTTCGCGTTTGTTGGCGTCACTGGCATCTATCCAGCGCGACGCTTCAAGCAGCGTGCTAACCAGCGCCCGGGCAGTATGTGGATATTTTTCGACCCACTCCCGGCGCGTACCGAGTACTTTTTCCGGATGGTCGGGCCAGATTTCCTGAGACGTCGCCGCGGTAAAACCGATGCGGTCGTTGATCGCCCGCGCATTCCACGGCTCGCCGACGCAGAATCCGCTCATATTGCCAATGCGCATGTTCATCACCATTTGCGGAGGCGGTACCACGACGGTGCGAACATCGGTGAAAGGATTGATGTCAGCGCTGGCCAGCCAGTAATAGAGCCACATGGCATGTGTGCCGGTGGGAAAGGTATGCGCGAAGGTATAGGTTCCAGGCGCCTGCGAGACGATCAGTTTCTTCAGCGCAGACGCATCGGTAATCCCCTGCTCCAGCAGCGTTGCGGAGAGCGTGATCGCCTGCCCGTTCTGATTGAGCGTCATCAGATTGGCCATTGGCTGCGCTTTACTGGCAATCCCCAGTTCCAGTCCATACAACAGGCCGTACAGAACATGCGCCGCATCCAGCTCTCCAGAGACCAGTTTGTCACGCACTGCGGCCCAGCTTGCCTCTTTGGTCGGCACCAGCGTAATGCCGTATTTTTTATCAAAACCTTTCAACGCGGCGATAACCAGCGGCGCGCAGTCGGTTAGCGGAATAAAACCGACCCGAACGGTAGTGATCTCCGGCGCATCAGAGCCTGCCGCCCAGACCGAGGACATCAGTCCTGGAATCAGGGAACTGGCCCCCATCACGGCACTTGCCTGCAAAAACTGCCGCCGCGTTAACGAAACTGTTCTGTCACCCATACATGCTCCCCATAAAAAAAGGCGTCCAACAATGCCGAAGCATTGCAGGACGCCTTTATCCTCAAAACAGTCAGACCGCCGTTGGCCTGCTGCTAAATTGTCTGTATGAGTGAATGCAATTCAGATGCCAGAATTACACTGACGGTTTTAGCGGGTTCAACGCGTAGCAGACGTCGTGGTGCACCCAAATATGGCAGCCGCTGCCCGCCCGTTGTGCAGCCGCTATCCCTGCATCAGGGATTTGACGGTAAGCAGTGCCCGGGCGATATCCACCATCCGTTGGTTTTTATCCATAGCCATTTTTCGCAATAGCTGCCACGCCTGTTCTTCGCTGACCTGTTGGTGATTCATCAGGATGCTTTTTGCTTTATCAATCACCTTGCGCTCCTCTAAGGCGTCCTGCAATGAGGCCAACTGGGCGCTCATCTGTTCCAACTGGCGAGCCTGCTGGCGAACAACCCACAATAATTGTTTATCCCGACGTAACGAAAGGGGTTCCTCAGCACGGTCATCAAGCCAGTTGTCGAGCGGCAAGGCGGAGGTTTCTTCTGCCAGCCGCCGCGCCACGGCGTTCAGCAACTCGGTAATCAGCATCTCTTCGAGATGGCGTAATTGTTCAAGGCGCTGCGTCTGTAGGGTAAACCAGCGTAGCGCGCTTTCACCGTTATCGAGTTGGGGTTGTCGCGTACAGGCCTGGCGTCGCAGTTGTTCGATCTCGCCCGATGCCTCGCACTGCTGACGAAAATGCTGCACCAGCACAGGTGAAGCCAGGGAGATAAAGGTGTCAAAGCACGGCTGCTGCCCGTCGATTCTGTCCACCAGCTCCTGGCGCATCGGAGGATTAAACTCGCCCTGGGTAAAGCCAATGGCCCCTAATGCCCGCTCTTGCCCCACCAGTTCTTTACCCTGCATAAAACTGTACAGCGCTACCAGTCCACCTGCGACATGGGGATAATCGATGCTGTCGTTAAGCTGCGGTACAATACCCAGCAGATGGCGTAACATCCGGCTATATTGCTCCATCACCTGCTGCGCATCGACAATCTGTCCGCTGACAGACTCACGCAGCGTCGTTAGCTGATCGAGACACCAGACGGTGCCAGCAATGCGGTGACACAACGCACTGCCCGCCACCGGCATAATGTGCTGGAAAAGGATATGCAGTTGCCGACACTCCTCATCCACCAGCGCCCGACTGGCACGGACCTCCCGATCATAAAGCGTACCTTGAGAACACAACCAGATATTGGATGCACCGCGTTCGCACTGTAGCATATGCACCAGATGGCTGATGCGTATCACCAGCTTACCGGACTGCGCCAGTTGGCGAAGCTGGGTATTCTCAAGCTGGCGGGCATGGCGAAACCATTGCGCCGCGCCGAAATTTTGTGCATTTGTCATCATCTCTGCCCTCACCGATAACGGGTTATCCCTGAGGACAAGCAATATCCATGCCCCCCTGACAACAGGAGTAAAAATGCAAAAGATAGTGATCGTCGCGAACGGTGCGGCCTATGGAAGTGAATCCTTATTTAACAGCCTGCGACTGGCTATCGCCCTGCGCGAACAAGAAGCGGATCTCGACCTGCGCCTGTTTTTAATGTCGGACGCGGTAACCGCGGGATTACGAGGACAGAAACCAGCGGAAGGATACAATATTCAGCAAATGCTGGAGATTCTGACGGCGCAAAATGTGCCGGTAAAACTGTGCAAAACCTGCACCGATGGCCGAGGCATAACGGAGCTGCCGTTAATCGACGGAGTAGCCGTCGGCACGCTGGTTGAACTGGCTCAATGGACTCTGGCTGCAGATAAAGTGCTGACCTTCTGATACACCGCTTTCAGGCCAGCACACTGAAAGTGTCGATAATTTCCGGATTTAATCGTAGATGGGCGCGGTTTCGTTGAACGTTAGCACGCCCTTTCAACCCTTTTGAGGGATTTTGTCACTTTTGTTTAATCGTTATGCCATTTTTTGATCAAAATCAGCATCCTGTGGCTCACCCTTTGGTGTTATGCCATGAGTGAAATGTGAACAACATCACGCAGCACTTTCGACAGAAAGTACGTTGTTTTCAAGAACGGGGTGAAAAATGGCATTAGTGAAGGCGAGTTTAAAGTTATTTGGTGGCGATACGGTGGTAGTGCGCTGTTCTGAGCGCTGTCATATCCATCTGATGAGCGAGAAAAATCACGTCAAAGACACGCAGTCCGATATTTTAAGCGTGCAGGATCGTGATAACGCATGGTTGACCGTGCCCTATACCGGCATCTGGAATGTGCTGATCGACAGCCACAGCCAGTCGCTCGAGCATTCGATAAGTTATATTGCAGCCTAAGGGTTAAATGCCCGAAGAGCGTCTGGCTTTCGGGCATACAGTTCCAGGCTGGAGTCAGGCAAACCCTGGTCGCATAACGCCTTCTGGCAGGTTCTCTCCCAACAATCGTTTGACCGTGATCACCAAATCGTTAAGACAATCATCCTGCATCCCTAACTTAACCAGCTCTTGTTCCAGCGAGAACAGATACTGGGCGTTAGTGCCTAAAGGTCCACTGGCGGCGGCAATCAGCGGCGCGATCACCTGCGCACGCGTGTCTGACTCAAACAGCGGGTGACGCGGATCCATAATAAAGACCAGCGCGTTCACCGTCCTGCCATCATCCAGCGCCAACTGACACCAGGTCGGCAGATAACAGCCGGTGATCATTTCTCGCTTCCACAGCAGCGAAAGCTCTTGTTCCAGGGATGCCTCCGGCAAGCGGTAGGCCACACCGGTGGTGCGTCCTCCTTCTTTCAGGGCCAGCATACGTCCTGGCTGACACGCCGTTCCTCGCCCCGCCGTCAGGCGCAGACAGAAAGCACGGTGCCAGCCGACTAACGTCCCGGTACAGGACTCTTCAAACTCTAAGGCCGGGTTCCACATCAACGATCCATAACCAAAGATCCACACCGGTCCATCATCTGGTCGGCAAGCGAGCGTGGCGGCCAGTGAGGCTGCACGTTGTTCCGCTGACCAGAGTAGTGATTCTTCAATAGCACCAAATGCCGTCTTACAGTCGGCATTCAATAAAAAATCACGCGTTAACACCTTACACCTCCGCCACTGCAGCTTCCCTGCGACAACTTTTTTGACGCCTTCCGGGCTTTTTTACTGCTCATTTTGAAACCAATAGCTGGACAATAGGCAATTCACCGCTCGCTTGCAAGCCAGCAACGGCGCGGCGTAGCACGATTCGCTAACGCCTGATGCTGGCTAGTTCATAAAAGCATTATAATTGATACTGTTACGTCTTTTTATGCCATTTATCATCATCACCTTTTTGATAATCATTTTTGACCGCGGCCCACGCCACCTTGTGCGCCGTCTCTTCGCGGGTGGCATCATCACGACGGTCAGATTTATCTTTATACTGTTCCCAGGCGCTGTTGAAAGCTTCTTTGTAGATGTCCTGAGCATGGGCTGGCAGAACATGCTGCACGCTGTCAGGCAGATCGCTTTTAGATTTATACGGCATTGTGAACTCCTCTTTTTAGGCTAAACCTTAAGTGTGGTTAACAATGCGGCGATACGCCAACAAAAGACATTTTTAGAAACTTTCTTCATCTAACCTTCTGTTAATTAAACAGTCTATAAACAAAGAATTTGTTTTTGACCGCTTTGAGAGGAAAAATAAGCGATGTAGTAAAATTTCGTAAAATGTCACCTACAAAACCAGGTTTTCTGTTATTTTTTACATTCTTTAATACTTTTTATAATTATAAATACCTGCAGAGATGGAGAAATTAGTTCAATGACACAAGTACATGAGGCGGTAAAAACCCGCCACAAGGAGACCTCTCTCGTCTTCCCGATTTTGGCGCTGGTAGTACTGTTCTTCTGGGGGAGCAGTCAGTCACTACCAGTGGTCATCGGTATCAATGCGCTGGCCCTTATTGGTATATTAAGCAGCGCATTTAGCGTTGTCCGTCATGCGGATGTATTAGCGCATCGACTTGGCGAACCCTACGGGTCGCTGATCCTCAGCCTGTCCGTTGTTATTCTTGAAG
The DNA here is from genome assembly GCF_030334545.1 of Citrobacter sp. Ce129. Classification (NCBI taxonomy): domain Bacteria; kingdom Pseudomonadati; phylum Pseudomonadota; class Gammaproteobacteria; order Enterobacterales; family Enterobacteriaceae; genus Citrobacter; species Citrobacter sp. Ce129. The sequence goes on along the minus strand of NZ_JAOWDS010000047.1, from coordinate 27,858 downwards.
TCAGCTTAATCTCCGCATTAATGGCGACTGGCGATGCTGCGCCTACGCTCATGCGCGATACGCTATATTCAATCATAATGATCGTAACCGGCGGTCTGGTCGGTTTTTCTTTACTGTTAGGTGGTCGTAAATTTGCCACTCAGTATATGAACCTGTTTGGTATTAAGCAGTATTTAATCGCCCTGTTCCCGCTGGCCATTATTGTACTGGTGTTCCCAATGGCTTTACCGGGAGCGAATTTCACTACCGCGCAGGCGCTGCTGGTGGCATTAATTTCTGCGGCGATGTACGGCGTGTTTTTGCTGATACAAACTAAAACCCACCAGAGCCTGTTCATTTACGAGCATGAAGACGAGGGTGACGACGATGACCCGCATCACGGTAAACCGTCAGCCCACAGCAATATGTGGCACGCCGCCTGGCTTATCATTCATCTGATCGCTGTAATCGCCGTGACCAAGATGAACGCCAGCCCGCTGGAGACATTGCTGACTGAACTGAATGCCCCAGTGGCATTTACCGGTTTCCTGGTCGCATTGCTGATCCTCTCTCCTGAGGGTCTGGGCGCGCTGAAAGCGGTTCTGAGTAATCAGGTTCAGCGGGCGATGAATTTGTTCTTCGGTTCGGTGTTAGCCACCATTTCACTGACCGTTCCGGTCGTAACGCTGATCGCATGGGCAACCGGGAATGATTTGGTCTTTGCGCTGGGCGCGCCAGAGATGATTGTGATGGTTTCATCGCTGGTACTGTGCCATATCTCTTTCTCTACCGGACGCACCAACGTGCTTAACGGCGCGGCGCATCTGGCGCTGTTTATCGCCTATCTGATGACGATATTTGCCTGAAAAAAAGCCGGATACGACGCAATGCGTCTTATCCGGCCTGGAGTATGTTTCACTTCATTTCTTACGGTTTTGTCGGCCCGATAAGCGTTGGCGCTATCGGGCGGTCAAACCAGACTTAGTTCTCGGTATCCAGCTCGTCGAAGCTTTTCACCAGGTCATCAATCGCTTTAATCTGCGTCAGGAACTGTTCCAGCTTCGCCAGCGGCAGTGCGGATGGGCCATCGCATTTCGCATTGGCTGGATCCGGATGCGCTTCAATAAACAGACCTGCCAGGCCTACCGCCATACCGGCACGCGCCAGTTCGGTAACCTGCGCGCGACGACCACCGCTTGCTGCGCCAAACGGGTCGCGGCACTGCAGCGCATGGGTGACGTCAAAAATCACCGGTGAATTGCCGGAGACTTTCTTCATCACGCTGAAGCCAAGCATGTCCACAACCAAATTGTCATAACCAAAGTTCGCGCCACGGTCGCACAAAATAACTTTATCGTTACCGCCCTCATGGAATTTATCCACGATATTACCCATCTGGCCCGGGCTTACGAACTGCGGTTTCTTAACGTTGATAACGGCACCGGTTTTCGCCATCGCTTCCACCAGATCGGTTTGACGAGCGAGGAATGCCGGCAGCTGAATCACATCCACCACGTCAGCAACAGGCTGTGCCTGGCTGGCTTCGTGAACGTCGGTGATCACTTTTACGCCAAAAGTCTGCTTCAGTTCCTGGAAGATTTTCATCCCTTCTTCAAGGCCCGGTCCACGGTAAGAGTGGATGGAAGAACGGTTGGCTTTATCAAAGGAGGCTTTGAACACGTAAGGGATACCCAGCTTTTGAGTAACGGTTACGTAGTGCTCACAAATGCGCATCGCCAGATCGCGGGATTCCAGCACGTTCATTCCGCCAAACAGCACGAACGGCAGGTCATTTGCCACGTTGATGTCGCCAATGCTAACCACTTTTTGTTTCATAGGATCGCCTTAAACGGTAGGTAAAGTGTCATTAATCAATGCAATACAATTTGCTTGTGCGAAATAGTATTAATCTGCGCACGAATCATTTCGCTGATCGGGTCTTCCGGACACTGTTCAACGAAATAACTTAAGTCGGTCAGCGCAACATGTTCACACTCGAGCTGCGCGTATATCAATCCGCGATCGCGTATTTCATACGGATCTTCGGGATTAAACTGTAATAGTGCTTCGCTGGCACGCAGCGCCAGCTCCATTTGCCGCTCTTCCATCAGCGATGATTTCAGCGTGTCGAGCAGCTTGCGGATGACTTCTGCATTATCCGCCTCATCCAGGTCTTCGTTAAACAACTCCGCGACCGGGCTGATATTCCCCTTCAGCCATACTTCCAGCGTGTGCTCATTCAACGTTTCGCCATTGAACGGATTGATTAGCCACATTTCGCCATCGAGCGATTCGATACGCAGGATAAGTTGTGTCGGGAAAATCACCGGCACCAGCGGCAGTTCCAGCCGGTTGGCAATCCACAATAAGATCGCCCCCAACGACACGGCGCTGCCCTGACGATTTTTCAGTACCTGATCAAGCCATAATGCATCAGAAAGACGATAGACGCCGTGGGTATCCGTAAACCCCCATTCGCCATAAAAAAGTGCCAGCAGTTTTTCCAGTTGCTCATCCTGAGACAGGAGCTGGCTAATTTCTTCTTGCGCCAGACTGACCAGACGTTCCAGTTCGTCATAGACAGTTTGTGTTGGAAAATCCAGACGGATAGACTCCGACGCCAGGATCATCCCATCACACAATGGCGCTTTATTAAATTCGAAATCAGCTAACGACCTCATGCTTACCCCAGTAACGGTATTTTTGTGGTGGCGAGTTTAATGATGATGTACAGCACCACCAGCGCCAGCGGAAATGCGATTAATCGCGCCTGCTGACTGCGCGCCCGACGATAATCGAGCGCAATAAAACCCAAAACGATGTAAATGATAACCCCAAACAGCTTTTCAGTCAGCCATGTCCCGTGCTCAGTGAATGGCAGGATGTGCGCTTTAACCATTAACGCCACGCCGCTGAGTAATAAAACGGTATCCACAACCGGCGGCACAACGCGCGTCCAGCGCGCGCAGGCAAGACGCGAGTCGGTGTAACGCCACCAAAAACGCAGCGTCAGCAGACCAACAGAAAGCGCAATGCTGATGAGATGGACGTTGAGTAACACACTGAAAGTATTCATGATGGGATGCGTCCAAGCGTAATTCGCTCGTTGCCGCCATAGTCACGGCAGGTTTCAACCGCCTGATAACCCGCCCGAGTAAAGGCGTCGCGGACTGCCTGTCCCTGCTGCCAGCCATGCTCCAGCATCAGATAGCCCCCGGGCGTTAACACATGCTGAGACTGGTCAATGATGTGTACGATATCCGCCAGTCCCTGATCGCCTGCCACCAGTGCCGACAGCGGTTCAAAGCGAACGTCGCCTTGCGCCAGGTGAGGATCCTGCTCGTCGATATACGGCGGATTGCTGACAATCATATCAAACCGCTGTCCCTGCAATGCACTGAACCAGTTGCTTTGCAGCACGCAAACATTGTCGATGCCCAGATGCTGTTTGTTGCGAATGGCCAGCGCCACGGCATCCGGCATACGATCGACCGCCGTCACCGCACAATCCGGACGCTCGCTTGCCAGCGCCAGCGCAATGGCGCCCGTGCCGGTTCCCAAATCGAGAATACGACACGCTGAGGCCGGCAGGCGAGCCAGCGCCTGCTCCACCAGACACTCGGTATCCGGACGAGGGATAAGCGTCGCCGCAGACACAAACAGCGGCAGCGACCAAAACTCGCGCACGCCGGTAAGATGTGCCACCGGCTCACCCCGCTGACGGCGTTCCAGTAATGTGTCGAGTTGCTGACGCTGCGCCTCGGTTAACACCGTTTCGCCGAAAGCCAGAATAAAGGTGCGACCCTTACCGGTAACAGACTCGAGTAAAATCTCGGCGTCACGGCGCGGGCTTTCGCTTGCCTGTAATTGGCTTATCGCTTCACGCAGCCAGTGCTGATAATCCATTAATCCTGCTCGGACAACGCCGCCAGTTGGTCGGCCTGGTATTCCTGGACAATCGGCTCAATGAGCATATCCAGTTTACCTTCCATCGCTTCATCCAGACGGTAGAGCGTCAGGTTAATGCGGTGATCGGTCACGCGACCCTGCGGGAAGTTATAGGTACGGTTACGATCGCTGCGATCGCCGCTACCCAACAGGTTGCGTCGTTCAGAGGCTTCCGCCTGTTGACGTCTTGCCACTTCGGCGGCACGAATTCGCGCCCCCAGCACCGACATCGCTTTCGCTTTGTTTTTGTGCTGCGAACGTTCGTCCTGGCATTCCACTACGATACCGGTCGGTAAGTGGGTAATACGGATTGCGGAGTCGGTGGTGTTAACGTGCTGACCGCCTGCGCCTGATGAGCGGAAGGTATCAATACGCAGATCGGCCGGGTTGATGTCCGGCAGTTCGGCATCCGGTAATTCCGGCATAACCGCGACCGTACAGGCAGAGGTGTGAATACGGCCCTGTGATTCCGTCGCAGGTACGCGCTGAACGCGATGGCCGCCGGACTCAAATTTCAGTCGCCCGTAAACGCCTTCACCGCTAATCTTGGCAATGACCTCTTTAAACCCGCCATGTTCGCCTTCGCTGGCGCTCATGATCTCAACCCGCCAGCGACGGGACTCAGCATAACGGCTGTACATGCGGAACAGATCGCCGGCAAACAGTGCGGCTTCATCACCACCAGTTCCCGCACGAACTTCGAGGAAGGCGTTACGTTCGTCATCGGGATCTTTAGGTAACAGCAGAACCTGCAGATGTTGCTCCAACTGCTCGCATTTCTCTTTTGCTTCACGCAGTTCATCCTGCGCCATTTCACGCATTTCAGGATCGTCGAGCATCATCTGAGCCGTTTCGATATCTTCCTGAACCTGTTGCCAGTCCGTAAAACAGCGAGATACATCGCTTAATTGCGCATATTCACGCGACAGTGCACGAAAGCGGTCCTGGTCTGCGATAGTACCCGCATCACCGAGCAGCGCCTGAACTTCTTCATGGCGTTCATGCAGGGCTTCCAGTTTGGCAACGATAGAAGGCTTCATAGGCGTAAATGCACCCTGTAAAAAATAAGATTGGTGTGCTGCTACTCCAGCCCGAGGCTGTCGCGCAGAATATTCAGGCGTTCACTATCCCCGTCACGGGCAGCCTGTTGAAGTGATTTGGTTGGTGCATGGATCAGGCGGTTGGTCAGTTTCCAGGCCAGATCCTGCATAATGGCTTGCGCATCACCACCCTGTTGAAGAGCAGCCAACGCTTTGGCGGTCAGTTCATCACGAATTTGTTCTGATTGACTGCGATACTCGCGGATAGTGTCGCTTGCGCCCTGGGCACGTAACCAGGCCATAAACTCGCTGGCTTCCTGCTCCACAATCGTTTCGGCTTCCACGGCCGCCGCTTTGCGCTGGGCCAGGTTATGCGAAATGATGCTTTGCAGGTCGTCTACGCTGTACAGATAGGCGTTAGACAATTTACCCACTTCCGGCTCGACGTCACGCGGTACGGCGATATCCACCAGCAGCATAGGTTGATTACGACGATTTTTAAGCGCGCGTTCTACCATTCCTTTGCCGATAATCGGCAACGGGCTGGCGGTAGAACTGATAATAATATCAGCATCCTGCAAACGCGCGTCGATATCACTCAGTGAAATCACCTCAGCGCCGACTTCATCCGCCAGCACCTGCGCACGCTCACGCGTACGGTTGGCGATGATCATCTTCTTCACTTTGTGCTCACGCAGGTGTCGCGCCACCAGTTCGATAGTTTCGCCTGCGCCCACTAACAGCACGGTTACCGTGGAGAGCGATTCAAATATCTGCCGCGCCAGGGTACAGGCGGCAAACGCCACCGACACGGCGCTGGCGCCGATGTCAGTTTCTGTACGTACACGTTTAGCGACAGAGAATGATTTCTGGAACATGCGTTCCAGCGCACTGGCGTTCAGGTGACCTTTTTGCGAATCCGCAAACGCTTTTTTCACCTGCCCCAGAATTTGCGGTTCACCGAGCACCAGTGAATCCAGACCGCTGGCAACACGCATCAAATGACTAACGGCGTCGTTGTCCTGGTGCCAGTACAAGCTGTTGCGCAGGTCTTCTTCATTGAGGTTGTGGTATTCGCACAGCCAGCGAACCAGCGCTTCTTGCAGGTTATCCTGCTCTTCAACGCTGAGATACAGCTCCGTGCGGTTACACGTCGACAACACCACCCCGCCCTGCACCATTGGCTGCGCGAGCAGGCTGTCCAGCGCCTGATCGAGCGTATCCGGCGAAAACGTTACGCGTTCTCGCAGCGATACAGGTGCCGTTTTATGGTTAATACCAAGCGCTAAAAGGGTCATGTGTGCGGGAATAGTACCAGCGTTGATAAGGTTAGACTGGGTGCATCATACAGGATGCGTGCGGTCAATAAAAGAGACTGACCCCTTTTGGAGTAATGGCTTAGTGCACAAATTTAAGCGATTTAAGATAACTTGAACGTAGACGATGTCTGATGGCGGCGCTAGCATTAAGAATTATAACTGCAACGTATCTCAAGGATTTGTCATCATTATGACCCTGCCCGATTTTCGCCTGATTCGCCTGCTGCCGCTGGCGGCCCTGGTTCTTACCGCTTGTACGATCAACGCGCCGAAAGGTCCCGGCAAAAGCCCCGACTCGCCACAGTGGCGCCAGCACCAGCAGGAAGTACGCGCCCTGAACCAATATCAGACGCGCGGTGCGTTTGCCTATATCTCCGATCAACAGAAAGTGTATGCCCGCTTTTTCTGGCAACAAACCGGACAGGATCGCTATCGTCTCCTGCTGACCAACCCGCTGGGTAGCACTGAACTGGAACTCAATGCGCAGCCGGGCAGCGTCGAACTTGTCGATAACAAAGGCAAGCATTACACCGCCGACGACGCCGAAGAGATGATTGGCAAACTGACCGGCATGCCTATTCCATTGAACAGCCTGCGCCAGTGGATCCTTGGTCTGCCAGGTGACGCCACCGATTACAAGCTCGATGACCAATATCGTCTGAGTGAGGTGAACTACAGCAAAGACGGTAAAAGCTGGAAAGTGGTCTATAGCGCCTACGACAGCAAAACCCAGCCCGCGATGCCGGCAAACATGGAACTGTCCGACGGCTCCCAGCGTATTAAGCTGAAGATGGATAACTGGATTGTGAAATGATGACCCATTGGCCCTCTCCGGCAAAACTGAATCTGTTTTTATACATCACCGGGCAGCGTGCGGACGGTTACCACACGCTGCAGACGTTATTTCAGTTTCTTGATTATGGCGACACGATAGATATTGCGCCGCGCGGCGACGGCGAAATTCGCCTGTTAACCCCGGTGGAAGGCGTTGAGCATGAAGACAACCTGATCATCCGTGCGGCACGTTTGCTGATGAAGGCGGCATCTGAAAGCAATCGTCTTCCTCAAGGGAGCGGCGCCGACATCAGTATCGAAAAACGCCTGCCGATGGGCGGCGGTCTTGGCGGAGGCTCGTCTAATGCGGCGACCGTTCTGGTGGCGCTGAATCATCTCTGGCAATGCGGACTCTCGGTTGATGAACTGGCGGCACTCGGCTTAACGCTGGGGGCGGACGTTCCCGTGTTCGTGCGTGGCCATGCGGCCTTTGCCGAAGGCGTAGGAGAAATTCTGACACCGGTCGAGCCAGAGGAAAAATGGTATCTGGTTGCACACCCGGGAGTCAGTATTCCGACACCGGTGATTTTTAAAGATCCCGACCTCCCGCGTAACACGCCAAAAAGGTCAATAAAAACGTTACTAAAATGTGAATTCGGCAATGATTGCGAGGTTATCGCAAGAAAACGTTTTCGCGAGGTTGATGCGGCGCTTTCCTGGCTGTTAGAATACGCGCCGTCGCGCCTGACTGGTACAGGGGCTTGTGTCTTTGCTGAATTTGACACTGAGTCTCGTGCTCGCCAGGTGCTTGAGCAAGCCCCGGAATGGCTCAAAGGCTTTGTGGCGAAAGGTGTCAACCTCTCCCCATTGCATAGAGCGTTACTCTAAATCATTCGGGTTTCAGGAAGATGGCGAGATGACAAATCGCCAGGAGCATACAAAAGTATGTGACTGGTGCGAGAAATTGATGCCAACGCACATGAAACACGAAGGATCACGAGTAAGCCGGGCAAGCTGAGTTGCGGTGACAACGTCACCCTGTTCCAGACGTTGCATCGCGCTCTTTAATACACCGCATGGAGAGGATACTGCCTGGCCCGCACAGTTTTCGGCAGATTCTTTCCACCAATGGACGCATGCCTGAGGTTCTTCTCGTGCCTGATATGAAGCTTTTTGCTGGTAACGCCACCCCGGAACTAGCACAACGTATTGCCAACCGCCTGTACACTTCACTCGGCGACGCCGCTGTAGGTCGCTTTAGCGACGGCGAAGTCAGCGTACAAATTAATGAAAATGTACGCGGTGGTGATATTTTCATCATCCAGTCCACTTGTGCCCCTACTAACGACAACCTGATGGAATTGGTCGTTATGGTTGATGCGCTGCGCCGTGCTTCCGCAGGCCGTATCACCGCCGTTATTCCTTACTTCGGCTATGCACGTCAGGATCGTCGCGTACGTTCCGCTCGTGTACCGATTACCGCTAAAGTCGTCGCTGATTTCCTGTCCAGCGTTGGCGTTGACCGCGTCCTCACCGTTGACCTGCATGCTGAACAGATCCAGGGCTTCTTCGACGTACCGGTTGATAACGTATTCGGTAGCCCGATCCTGTTAGAAGACATGCTGCAGCTGAACCTGGATAACCCGATTGTGGTTTCTCCGGATATCGGTGGCGTCGTGCGTGCCCGCGCTATCGCTAAACTGCTGAACGATACCGACATGGCTATCATCGACAAACGTCGCCCGCGTGCAAACGTTTCTCAGGTGATGCACATTATTGGTGACGTAGCAGGTCGTGACTGCGTACTGGTTGATGACATGATCGATACTGGCGGTACGCTGTGTAAAGCAGCAGAAGCACTGAAAGAACGTGGTGCAAAACGCGTATTTGCTTACGCAACCCACCCGATCTTCTCAGGTAATGCGGCAAACAACCTGCGCAACTCAGTGATTGACGAAGTCGTTGTCTGTGACACTATTCCACTGACTGACGAAATCAAAGCACTGCCAAACGTGCGTACATTGACCCTGTCGGGTATGCTGGCCGAAGCGATTCGTCGTATCAGCAACGAAGAATCCATCTCTGCCATGTTCGAGCATTAATCGAGCCCGGCTCAAAAACCCGCTGCGGCGGGTTTTTTTATCCGTTTTATTTATTTGTATGATTTATGCCAACTTCAACTATCGTTTTTTAGATAGATGATGCGCTCATGGATGAAACATTATTGTGAACAGACTATTTTCCTCACATGTGATGCCTTTCCGCGCCCTCATCGACGCTTGTTGGAAAGAAAAGTATACCGCCTCACGTTTTACACGTGACCTGATAGCCGGGATTACAGTTGGGATCATTGCGATTCCGCTGGCAATGGCGCTGGCAATCGGCAGTGGCGTTGCGCCGCAGTACGGCCTGTATACCTCAGCCGTCGCTGGGATTGTCATCGCCCTTACCGGGGGATCGCGCTTTAGCGTATCAGGTCCAACCGCCGCCTTCGTGGTCATTCTGTATCCGGTGTCGCAACAGTTTGGGCTGGCAGGCCTGCTGGTTGCCACGCTGATGTCGGGGATATTCCTGATCCTTTTCGGCCTCGCCCGCTTTGGTCGCCTGATCGAATATATCCCGGTGTCCGTTACGTTAGGTTTTACCTCGGGTATTGGTATCACCATCGGTACCATGCAGATTAAAGATTTTCTTGGCCTGCAGATGGCTCATGTCCCGGAGCACTACCTGCAGAAGGTCGGCGCGCTGTTTATGGCCCTGCCGACCATCAACGTTGGCGATGCCGCTATTGGCGTAGTGACGCTGGGGATCCTGATTTTCTGGCCGCGTCTGGGGATTCGACTGCCGGGTCACCTTCCTGCACTGCTGGCAGGCTGTGCGGTAATGGGGATCGTGAACCTCACCGGCGGGCATGTTGCCACCATCGGTTCTCAGTTCCACTACATTCTGGCTGATGGCTCACAGGGCAATGGTATCCCACAGCTGCTACCGCAGTTGGTATTACCGTGGAATATGCCGGAGTCAAACTTTACCCTGAGCTGGAGTTCGTTACAGGCGCTGTTACCCGCGGCCTTCTCGATGGCGATGCTCGGGGCGATCGAATCTCTGCTGTGCGCCGTCGTACTCGATGGGATGACCGGCACCAAACATAAAGCTAACAGCGAACTAATTGGTCAGGGACTGGGTAACATCGTCGCGCCGTTCTTCGGTGGTATCACCGCCACAGCGGCAATTGCCCGTTCTGCGGCAAACGTCCGCGCCGGGGCGACCTCGCCGATCTCTGCGGTTATCCACGCGATTCTGGTGATCCTTGCCCTGCTGGTGCTTGCGCCGCTACTTTCCTGGTTGCCGCTTTCCGCCATGGCCGCTCTGCTGCTGATGGTGGCATGGAACATGAGTGAAGCGCATAAAGTGGTGGATCTGCTGCGTCATGCGCCGAAAGACGACATCATCGTCATGCTGATGTGTATGTCGCTGACGGTGCTGTTCGACATGGTTATCGCCATCAGTGTCGGTATCGTTCTCGCCTCTCTGCTGTTTATGCGTCGTATTGCACGCATGACGCGTCTGGCGCCGGTCAACATAGACGTACCGGAAGATGTGCTGGTGTTGCGCGTGATTGGCCCACTGTTCTTTGCCGCAGCGGAAGGATTATTTACCGATCTCGAGTCGCGTATAGAAGGTAAACGCATTGTAGTCCTGAAGTGGGACGCGGTCCCGGTACTGGATGCCGGTGGTCTGGACGCTTTCCAGCGTTTTGTAAAACGGCTGCCGGAAGGTTGTGAATTACGCATCAGTAATCTGGAATTCCAGCCGCTACGTACCATGGCGCGCGCAGGCATTCAGCCAATCGCCGGGCGTCTGACCTTCTTCCCGAATAAAGACGCCGCGCTGGCAGACATCATCTAACCGTAACCCGGCCAGGCGAAGCGCCGCCGGGGCGACAAATGACAGAAAAAAAAATGGCTCCCACATGTGGGAGCCATTTTTATAACAAGCTTATTGCTTAGGCTTTCAGCAGTTGCTCAGCCGTTGCCTTCACGCTTGCCAGCAGAACTTTAACGTCCTCCAGACACACGGTAGGATTCAGCAGCGTCAGCTTCAGGCAGGTGACGCCATCTGCTTCGGTCACGCCGACGTTGGCGCTACCGGAAGCCAGCAGAACGTCACCAATACGCTGGTTCAGCAACGCAACGAAGGCCATGTCATCACTTTGCGGGCGGAAGCGGAACAGTACGCTTGCCAGCTGCGGTTCCATCACCAGTTCCAGATGCGGCTGGGTTTTCACAAACTCAGCCACATCACGCGCCAGCGTTACGCCGTTATCAATGATTTCGGCATACTGCTTTTTGCCCAGCGCTTCGAGGCCCATCCACAGCTTCAGCGCGTCGAAACGACGCGTGGTCTGCAGCGACTTCGACACCAGGTTTGGCACACCAGCCTCTTCATCGAAATCAGAGTTCAGGTATGCCGCCTGATAGCGCATCAGCTCATAGTGACGCGCGTCTTTTAACAGGAACGCGCCGCAGCTGATGGTCTGGAAGAACTGCTTGTGGAAGTCCAGGGTGACGGAATCCGCCAGCTCCAGGCCATTCAGGAAGTGACGATACTTCTCAGAAAGCAGTAGCGCCCCGCCCCATGCCGCATCCACGTGCATCCAGATCTGGTTTTCTGCCGCCAGCGCCGCGATATCCGCTAACGGATCAATTGCGCCCGCATCGGTCGTTCCGGCCGTGGCAACAATCGCCATCACCTGCTCGCCGTTGGCTTGCGCCTGGGCCAGCTTGTCTTTCAGGTCTGCCAGATCCATACGTGAGAAGGCATCGGTCTTCACCTGGGTGACGGAACGGTAGCCCAGCCCCATCAGCGCCATGTTCTTCTGTACGGAAAAATGCGCACTTTCAGAGCAGAACACTTTGATTTTGCTCAGATCGCCGGTCAGACCATTCTGCTGAATGGAGTGCCCCTGGCGTGCGAAGAAGGCATCACGCGCCAGCATCAGACCCATCAGGTTGCTCTGGGTGCCGCCGCTGGTGAATACGCCCGCGTCGCCTGCGCCGTAGCCTACCTGCTCACGCAGCCATTCGATCAGTTTGATCTCAATGATGGTGGCCGACGGGCTCTGGTCCCAGGAGTCCATGCTCTGGTTGGTGGCATTGATCAGCACTTCCGCCGCCTGGCTAATCACCAGGCTTGGGCAGTGCAGGTGCGCGACGCACTGCGCATGGTGAACCAACAGGCTGTCTTTCAGAAAGTATTCAACCGCACGCTCAATAGCGGCCTGGTTGCCCAGGCCCTGAGACGTAAAATTCAGGTTGATACGTTCACGCAGCTGTTCAACGGTTTTGCCCTGATACATCTCAGGCTGCTTCAACCATTCAACGACGGCTTGCGTACTCTGCTCGATAGCGTCCTGGTAGGCAGCGATACTTTGCGCCGAGCCGGACAGAATCGGGTTTACGTCTGACATTCGATCCAACTCCGTTTAAACCGGCTTCACGCCAGCACCCAGCAGGGCGTTTTCGAATTTATCGAGGAAAATTTCCAGCTCAGCGTTGGTGATCAGCAGAGACGGCAGCAGACGCAGGACGCAGCCATTGCGACCACCGCGCTCCAGAATCAGGCCGTTTTCGAAGCATTTTTTCTGCAGCAGCGCGGCCAGTTCGCCATCGGCCGGGTAGCAGCCCATGTGATCCTGCGCTTCGCCCGGCTTCACGATTTCCAGACCGATCATCAGACCGAGGCCACGCACCTGGCCAATAACCGGGTAGCGTTTCTGCAGGTCAGCCAGTTTGCCTTTCAGCCACTCGCCCTGGGCGGCAACTTTATCGGCAATCTTGTCGTCTTTGAGGATCTTCAGCGTTGTCAGACCGGTCGCCATCGCCAGTTGGTTACCGCGGAAGGTGCCAGTGTGGTGGCCCGGAGACCACGCGTCGAACTGCTTCTTAATACCCAGCACCGCCAACGGCAGACCGCCGCCAACCGCTTTGGACATCACGATGATGTCTGGCTCAATACCAGCGTGCTCGAAGGCGAACAGTTTACCGGTACGCGCGAAGCCAGCCTGAACTTCATCGATAATCAGCAGAATGCCGTGTTCCTGCGTCACTTTACGAATGCGCTGCAGCCACTCGACCGGCGCCGGGTTTACGCCGCCTTCGCCCTGCACCGCTTCGAGGATCACGGCTGCCGGTTTACGCACGCCGCTTTCAACGTCGTTGATCAGGTTTTCAAAGTAGTAGGTTAATGCTTTCACGCCAGCCTCACCGCCAATACCCAGCGGGCAGCGGTACTGATGCGGATACGGCATAAACTGCACTTCCGCCATCATGTTACTGACCGCTTCTTTCGGCGACAGGTTGCCGGTCACGGACAGCGCACCGTGCGTCATCCCGTGGTAGCCACCAGAGAAGCTAATGATGCTGGAACGGCCGGTGACTTTCTTCGCCAGCTTCAGCGCCGCTTCAACGGCATCAGCGCCGGACGGCCCGGTGAACTGCAGGCAATATTCTTTGCCCTGGCCCGGTAATAAAGAAAGTAAATAAGATGAGAATTCATCTTTTAACGGCGTGGTAAGGTCAAGCGTATGTAACGGTAAGCCGCTTGTGATGACACTTTGAATGCTTTGCAGCACTTCAGGATGGTTATGACCAAGCGCCAGAGTTCCGGCGCCTGCCAGACAATCAAGATATTGATTATTTTCTACATCAGTAATCCAGACGCCCTGTGCTTTGGCAATTGCCAATGGCAGTTTACGCGGATAGCTGCGGACATTAGATTCAAACTCAGCCTGTCTTGCTAAAAAGGTATCATTGCTCTGTGGTAATGAATTAGCACTTAAAGTATCAATACGGACTTTATCCGTCATCATATCACTCCTACAACCAGGTGTAGATTAACGCCTGATTGAATAAATGGTTATAAGGATTACCTGTAAAAAAGCGCGGCTAATATATGTTGTTTTAGCACAGGACTCAATCATTTATTTTCCCGTCGCTTAAATAAGCATTTTCACCTTAAAATTCAAAACGTAACACTCATTCAACATTACGAAATCATAAAGTAATATAGCTATTTATTTTACAAAACCGTACCCAGTTGCAACGCCTGTGATGTAATAAAAACCATGGAATTTTCATGTTTTTATTATTTTTTTACACGTTTTTACCATTAATAATGTACGCGTTTTCTTGTTACGACATGATTTTTCACTTATTTATCGATAAATCGAATAAAAAAGTCGATCCCTAAATATAAATCACTTAGTATGGCGCGCTTATTTACAGGCTATGTAGATAAAATTAATGCGCAGCACCCGATAACGCGTACAGGCGACACGCGTTATCGACAACAGGTATTCCCTGGGTTGTCAGCAGAAATGTTCGCGGGCGGACATTTCGTAAGGTGAACGTCGTTCCCTTATGCCGAGAATGAAAATTTTCTAGCCATACTTTTATGGCGCCCTGATATGAGATTGTTATGACTCGCATTTATCCACCATCCGTCGTTGCCAAATTTGGCGGCACCAGCGTCGCTGATTTTGATGCGATGAACCGCAGCGCCAGCATTGTCCTTGCTGATCACGATGTCCGTTTAGTCGTACTGTCTGCTTCCGCAGGCGTCACAAACTTACTGGTCGAGCTTTCTGAAGGTCTGGAAACGCATCAACAATTAGATAAGCTTGAGACCTTACGCGCCATCCAATACAACATTATTTCCCGCCTGAAGCAGCCGTCCGTTATCAGTACGGAAATCGATAATCTTCTCAACAATATTCGTCATCTTGCGCAAACGGCGACGGTTTCACCGTCCGATGCGCTAAGCGATGATTTGGTTAGTCACGGCGAGCTGATGTCCTCTTTGCTGTTTACTGAAGTGTTACGTGAACGACATGCTGAGGCCGGGTGGTTTGACGCCCGCAGCGTAATGCGTACCAATTCGAACTTCGGCTGCGCGGAACCCGAACTTAGCACCCTGCACCACCAGGTGGAGACACACTTGCGCCCTCGTCTTGAGCAAGCGATTATGGTGACTCAGGGATTTATTGGCCGTGATGCCGCTGGGCATACCACAACGCTTGGACGCGGCGGTAGTGATTACACGGCAACGCTTTTCGGTGAGGCGCTTCACGCCACACGCGTGGACATCTGGACCGACGTTGCAGGGATCTACACCACCGATCCGCGCATTGCGCCGCGGGCCAAACGCATCGACCACATCTCATTTTCCGAGGCCAGCGATATGGCCGCCTACGGGGCGAAGGTCCTCCACCCGGCTACGCTGCTCCCGGCAATGCGTAAAAGCATTCCGGTCTTTGTAGGCTCCAGTAAGGATACTGCCGCCGGAGGTACGCTGGTACACAATACCACCGATAATCCACCGCGCTACCGTGCGCTTGCCGTGCGCCGTAAACAGACGTTGTTGCGATTACATCGTCTGGAGACACAGCCGTTCTGTTCTTTCCTGGCACAGTCCTTCGCCATTTTAGCTCGCCACGCGGTCACGGTGGATTTGGTTACAACCTCAGAGAATAGTATTGCGTTGGCGCTGGACGCCACTCATGCAACCTCAGGTGAAGACCATGTGCTGACCACGGCATTGTTTACCGCATTGTCCTCCCACTGTCGTGTGGAAGTGGAAACCGGACTGGCATTAGTCACTTTGGTGGGGAATCAACTGACCCAGGCTGCGGGGGTTTGCAAAGACGTTTTTGCCTGGCTCGAAGAGCATACGGTGCGAATGATTTGCCACGGTGCGTCAAACGATAACCTGAGCATTCTGTTACCGGCTGAAGCTGCGGATAGCGCGGTTAAGGCGTTACATTATCGATTATTCGAATAACGTTTCTTATATTCGGTAGTGAACAGAAGAGCGTTTAATGCAAGTGTAATGAACAAACAGAGCCCTGGTTTTTCGACCAGGACTTTGTGTTCTTAACGCAGCACTTATTTAGTTATGACGATGATTGGTATCACCGCGACGGCAGCGTTTGTCATAATGGCGCACCCACCAGTAACGGTCACTGATTTGTTCATGCCCACCCACTCTGGCACCTGCCAACCAGAGAACACCACCAACAAAAATACTGAGCACGGCACCATGTGCGAAAAACTGTGGCAGATTAAATTGCGGCAGTTGGTTTAAAATAGAGTAACCGACACCACCTACCATCACCACCAACCCTAAAGCCATGAGCACGTTACCGAGTAACGAAGCGTTTTTGCGTTTCATGTGTCACCTCCGGAACTTTGGGTTGTTACAGGGAATACCCCTAATCCTTATGTGTAAAGTATAGACAACACTGCCGTTCGCAAGTGCGGGAGCGATCACAATTACAAACACTCACGCAACAAAACTTTACAAATAAGCTACTGAACACACTCAATTTCTAATAGTCCACTTGTGCAATTATTCAGCTTTTGGCGATTAGCACGCAGTTTTTTGTCAACAGCAGCCTCAGACAGTAAACTACACGTCGTTTATGGAAACACTCAGGACAAAACACGTGGCGATTAAATTGATTGTCGGCCTGGCGAACCCCGGCGCAGAGTATGCGGCAACGCGACACAACGCAGGCGCATGGTATGTCGATCTTCTGGCAGAGAGATTACGCGCTCCCCTGCGCGATGAGCCGAAATTCTTCGGCTATACCTCCAGAGTAACGCTCGAAGGGGAAGATGTTCGTTTGCTGGTGCCGACCACATTTATGAATCTGAGCGGCAAGGCTGTCGGCGCGATGGCCAGTTTTTATCGAATTAATCCCGATGAAATTTTGGTCGCACACGACGAGTTAGACCTGCCGCCTGGTGTAGCCAAATTTAAGCTTGGCGGCGGTCATGGCGGACACAATGGCCTGAAAGACATCATCAGTAAGTTGGGCAATAACCCTAACTTTCATCGTTTACGCGTCGGAATTGGGCATCCGGGCGATAAAAACAAGGTTGTCGGATTTGTTTTAGGCAAACCGCCTGTTTCAGAACAGAAGTTAATTGATGAAGCGATTGACGAAGCGGCACGTTGTACCGAGATTTTATTCAAAGATGGCCTGACCAAGGCAACGAGCCGGTTACACACCTTTAAAGCGCAATAAGCAGCGATGTGCGGCATTTTTCTCGCGTGCTGTGTATAATAGGCAAAGTTATTTACTTTTCTACAATCTGTTTTCTATAACAGGTTGAATATCAAAAGATTAAGGTGATTTAAACATGGGATTCAAATGCGGTATCGTCGGTTTGCCAAACGTAGGCAAATCTACCCTGTTCAACGCGCTCACAAAAGCGGGTATTGAAGCGGCAAACTTCCCGTTCTGTACTATCGAGCCGAACACGGGTGTTGTCCCGATGCCCGATCCGCGTCTGGATCAGCTGGCCGAAATCGTCAAACCGCAGCGTATCCTGCCAACCACGATGGAATTCGTCGACATTGCCGGTCTGGTAAAAGGCGCATCCAAAGGTGAAGGCCTGGGTAACCAGTTCCTGACCAACATCCGTGAAACCGAAGCTATCGGCCATGTGGTTCGCTGCTTTGAAAACGACAACATCATCCACGTTAATAACAAAGTGGATCCGGCTGACGACATTGAAGTTATCAATACCGAACTGGCACTGTCTGACCTGGATACCTGTGAGCGCGCTATCCATCGCGTACAGAAGAAGGCCAAGGGCGGCGATAAAGACGCTAAAGCGGAACTGGCTGCGCTGGAAAAATGCCTGCCACAGCTGGAAAACGCCGGCATGTTGCGCGCTTTGAAAACGCTGACCGAAGAAGACAAAGCAGCCATCAAATACCTGAGCTTCCTGACGCTGAAGCCAACGATGTATATCGCCAACGTCAACGAAGATGGTTTTGAAAACAACCCATACCTCGATAAAGTGCGCGAAATCGCGGCGGCAGAAGGGTCTGTTGTTGTTGCCGTTTGCGCTGCCGTTGAAGCTGACATCGCAGAACTCGATGATGCTGACCGTGAAGAATTCATGGCTGAAATGGGTCTGGAAGAGCCGGGCCTGAACCGCGTTATCCGCGCTGGTTACGAGCTGCTGAACCTGCAGACCTACTTCACCGCCGGCGTGAAAGAAGTCCGCGCGTGGACCATCCCTGTCGGTGCGACCGCTCCGCAGGCTGCCGGTAAGATCCACACCGACTTCGAGAAAGGCTTTATCCGTGCGCAAACCATCGCGTTTGAAGACTTCATCACCTACAAGGGTGAGCAAGGCGCGAAAGAAGCCGGTAAGATGCGTGCAGAAGGTAAAGACTACATCGTTAAAGATGGCGACGTGATGAACTTCCTGTTCAACGTCTAAATAAAATTTGTTGTCTCATGAGATCTTAATACATCTCATAAGAATCACAAAAAACTATAAAATCCACGCAATTGCGTGGATTTTTCATTTCACAGACTTATTCAGGTAAACATAGCCATCACATGCCCAATTGTTTTATGAATTTAATTCATAGCGGCTATTTAATGTGCGTAATTATCTTTCTGCCCAGTTTCGTTAAGCTGAACAATAAATACTGAATAAGTCGATACCCCTCGGGGTATCGACAGATACGGATTAAATATTTTTATCAAAATAGACATCTAACTTTTGCATCGCCTGGTCAACGTACTCAGGAACCCAATAAGTCTCGATGTGAGTAGCGCCATCGATCAATAAGAGTTCTTTGTCCTTCGTACCGGTGGCTTTTGCGAACGCATCTTCAGTCATCTAGAGCGTATCCGCTTTTGTACCGGCAATCATCAGCAGCGGTTGATTGATGAGATTGATATGGTCCGTGACGTCAAAACTCATCAAATCCAGCAGACTGCTGGTGGTGTATTTAAACGTAGAGTTCGGGTGGGCGTGAGTTTTCCAGTAATACTCGTAGCCCTGGCGATATAAGGCAAAGGGTAATTTAGCAATCTGTTCATCAGTCAGATTGGCATCGCCGGAGTAAAGCACTTCGCCTCCGGCAGCTTCCTGAGCGCGTGCGTCAGAAGCCTGCTGAAGACGCTGCTGGATAGTATCCAGCTGTGAATCCTGCATACCGTTACGTCGCACCAGGCCTGAATTAAACATACTGATGGTCGCTATCGATTTGAACCGCTTGTCAGTTTCGGCGGCTACCAGTGAATACCCGCCGCCTCCGCAAATACCCAGCAGACCAAGGCGGGCGGTATCTACGCCGGGGTACTGGCTGATGTAATCAGCCATACCGTGGATATCCTCAATGCGATTAGCGGGTTTATCCACGCTGCGAGGCATCCCACCGCTAGCACCCTGATAAGCCGCGTCGGCGGTAATCGTGATGTAGCCCTGTTCGGCGAGACGCTGGGCATACAACCCGGCGACCTGTTCTTTTACGCCGCCATTAGGATGTGCCACCACTACAGCAGGGTATTTTTTGGCGGGATCGTAGTTAGCAGGGGTATAGACATTCGCAGCAATCTGGATGCCATGCAGATCGTATTTCACGGGGTGAATGTTGACCTTGCCTTTGACGTTCTCAGTGATGGCGCCGTCATAGGCCAGCGTGAATTGATTTTTTTTGTAATCAGCCGCATTGGCTGAGGTCACTCCAGCCATTGCCGTGAGCAATATTGCGCTGATAAGCGTGAATTTCATGGTCTCTCCCGATGAGTGTCGGCCTGGTTATTCAGGCTCGCGGATTAAATTTGCAGGCTCAGATTAGGGTGCGAGCGCTGTCAGCATCCTGACGCGGAAATAACATTTTTGTCAGGTAACCGTCAGCTTTATGTTGGCAATCAGAAGGCAAAATGGTCTCAGTAACAGGGTTGTTCAGGTATTGAAGCACCGATGAAAAGCTAAGAGGAAGTCCCGTTATGCGCCTGTTGTTAGTCGAAGATGAAGAAAAAACGTCAACATACCTTAACCGTGCGTTGAGTGAGTCCGGATTTACGGTAGATGTCTCTGCAGACGGCGCTGAAGGTCTTCATTACGCGCTGGAGTTCGACTACGACGCGATAATACTGGATGTGATGCTGCCGGGGATGGATGGTTACCGGGTACTTGAGAGTGTGCGAGCAGCCAAACAGACGCCGGTGCTGATGCTTTCGGCTCGCGGCTCAGTCGATGAACGTGTTGAAGGGCTGCGTCTTGGCGCGGATGATTATCTGCCTAAGCCCTTTTCGCTTATTGAGCTGGTGGCGCGTATTCAGGCCCTGGTGCGTCGTCGTTCTACGGATGGCGTGGACATCACTCAACTGCAAATTCACGATCTGCAGCTCGACCTGCTGGCTCGTCGGGTATTTCGCGCCGGAACACGGCTGGAACTGACCGCGAAAGAGTTTTCCCTGTTGAGCCTTCTGGCCCGACATCAGGGAGAGATCCTGTCAAAGATGATGATTGCTGAGCAGATATGGGACATGAACTTTGATAGCGATGCCAACGTGGTTGAAGTGGCCATTAAACGCCTACGAGCCAAAGTGGATGCCCCGTTCGATATCAAACTGCTGCATACCGTTCGTGGCATGGGTTATGTCCTCGAAGTCCGGTCCAAATAAATGAAGGGGATAAGCTTGCCTGAGCGTTCCATCTCCGTTCACCTGGCGCTGATGTTTGCCTTATCCGCGCTGCTGATTGTGTCCGTTATCGGTATCCTGCTCAGAAGCTCTTTGCATGACTCTTTGCAAAAGCAGATGCACAACGAATTGTTATTTCGTGAGTCATTGATGAGTCCGTGGATCACCGCACGAACCTCGGCTGACGGCTGGTCACTGCTTGCCAATAAATTCACCGTGTTAACCAATTCTGAAGGTGAACGCGTTCGTTACTGGATAGTGAGCGATAACCCACGCTTTAGCATGGGGGGAACACCACCGGTGGGTGTTGAGTGGTCTTCTTTACAGGAAGGCTTTAATAAAGTGCCCGGCGCATCGGAAGGTGCCTGCTCGCTGTTTCTGTTAGTGAAAACGATCCCCGCCAACGGTGAAAGGCCTGAGCTGCGCTATATCGTTGCCATCGACTCCACGCCGTATATGGGCACACTGAATGCCTTCACCCGGACGCTGTTAATCATTACCGCGCTGGGCGTCGTGATTGTCGCTTTACTGGGATACTTCGTTTCAAGGATCGGTCTTCGTCCCGTTGGGGCGCTCAGTAAACAGGCCCGGCATCTTGCACCGGGAAACCATGGCCAGCGCATGAACTCCGGACTCCGCTTACGAATCTGATCGGCCAGACGCAACTGGGGCTCTCGCGCCGACGCTCGCATGATGAACTGGAAGAATTATTGGGCTCCAATCTGGAAGAACTGGAACGCATGGCGTCTATCGTTAACGACATGCTGTTCCTGTCCCATGCCCACGCGGGTGAACATGCGTCCCAGTTGACCCAAGTGTCGCTGCGAAAAGAAACCCTGAAAACAGCGGAGTACGTTGAACCTTCTTTTGCTGAAAAACAGCTCTCTCTGGATGTTCAGGGCGACGTGATCGCGCACATCGACCGACGTCTGTTCCATCGCTCATTGGCTAATTTACTGGAAAACAGCGCAAGGCATTCGCCGTCCAATAGCACGGTTACGGTGCGGTTAAGCGAAACCGGTCATCAAGCCTGTGTTGAAGTGTCAAACCTGGGCGATCCGATAGCACCAGAGCACTTACACTGGCTTTTCGAGCGGTTCTATCGCGTTGACACCTCCCGGGCGAGGAGTGATACCCACCATGGACTGGGCCTGTCGATCGTGCGTGCCGTCGCCATTATGCACAAGGGAGATGTCTTTGCCCGTAGTGAAGGTGGCATCAATACATTTGGCCTCACCTTTGCGATACAAGCGGATAAAGCGGCGGGCAATGCTCAATCCGGCACTGAGCCGGGACCCGGGTTAACTGACAGAATTGTCAGGGGGGCGTCAGCCTGACGTCATCACCCTCTCGATAAAATCATCGCAGGCAATCCCCTCTTCATTGATAAGGACGCTTTGCATGATCAGACATTTACGTTACCTCGGGCTGTTACTGCCGATTACATTTTCATCCTGGGCAGCGGAGCAAAATCCCGCTGTCCATATCACCCCCGCAGGAAGTCAGAACGCGGTATATGGGCCCGCCGAGAACTTTACCGGTCGCGTCCGGGTTGATCCTCTCTTCAGACCGGATAACAACATCCCTGTTTCCGGGGCTTATGTCACGTTTGAACCCGGCGCTCGTTCCGCCTGGCATACGCATCCGGCAGGTCAGCGGCTGATTGTAACCTCGGGTGTGGGGCTCACCCAACAAGAAGGCCAGCCGGTGCAGGTTATCCGCGCCGGTGACGTTGTCTCTTGCCCGGCGGGCGTCAAACACTGGCACGGGGCGGCTCCCGGCAGTGCGATGACGCATCTGGCGATAACCGGGATTGTGGATGGCAAAAGCGTTAACTGGAAGGAGTTAGTGACAGATGAACAATACCACGCCCATTAAAGCATTAGCGGCAGCGGTACTGCTGACCTTTGGTTTTGGTCTCGCGGCACATGCTGCCCCCGTCAATAAAGGAGCCTCAGAAATGAACCACGAACAAACGGTTTCAGATACGCTGTCAGTCCGCCAACAGGCCATCCCGCTGATTGCGGCATCAATGGCCAGCAGTCAGATGGATAAGCTGAATGCAGCCCTGAATCAGGGACTGGATGCCGGGCTCACGATAAACGAAACCAAAGAGATTCTCGTCCAGCTTTACGCCTATACGGGCTTCCCCCGTAGCCTGAATGCGCTTAGTGAACTGATGAAGGTCGTCGAAGCACGTAAACAACGTGGCATCGAAGACGTTGAAGGTAAAGAACCGGTCGCCACCATCCCTGTCGGGGATGAGCTTCGCCGTGTCGGTACCGCAAACCAGACGAAAATCTCAGGCGCTCCCGTCCAGGGTCCGCTGTTTGATTTTGCCCCGGTCATTAACCAGTTCCTGCAAACGCATCTTTTCGGTGACATTTTCGCCCGCGATAACCTCGACTGGCAAAGCCGCGAGCTGGCAACGGTGGGTGCATTAGCGGCCACGCCAGGCGTTGAAGCCCAGCTGCTGTCGCATACCCGAGCAAGCATGCGGGTCGGCCTGACGGCAGCGCAGCTGCGCCAGCTCGCACAGGTTCTGCGTGAACATGGCGAAAATGATGCAGCAACGCGAGCAGAAAAGGCGCTGCAACAGGCGCTCGATGGCAAATAAGGGCAATCAGGGGTGCTAAATAATTAACGCGGACAACTCAGATATTATTGAGCGGCAAACATAACAGAGGATGTAATCTTGAAGACAATCTTAAAAACACTGGCCATCTGCGTAATGGCGGGCGGCCTGGTGGCTCAGTCGGTCTATGCCGAGCCGCTGGTCATTCAGGAACAAGGAAGCTTTTCTGCTGGTGGCACTATCATCACCGCACCAGGAACATTTGATGCAAAAAAGCCGCTGGATTCAGCTGGCCAAACCTGGCATGGCGATCATGCCTCAGTGTTCTACCAAATCCCGGAGAATCCGCATAAATACCCTATCGTCATGCTGCACGGCGCAGGTCAGTTCTCCCGTACCTGGGAAAGTACCCCGGATGGCCGCGAAGGGTTCCAGAACATCTTCCTGCGGCGCGGATTCTCAACCTATCTTGTCGATCAGCCACGTCGGGGCAGCGCCGGGCGCACGACGGTAGAAGGTACTGTTACGCCTAAATCGGATGAACAAATGTGGTTTAACCAGTTCCGAGTTGGCGTGTGGCCAGAGTATTTTAAAGGTGTTCAGTTTTCTCACGACAAAGAAGCGTTGAACCAGTATTTCCGTCAGATGACCCCGAACACCGGGCCGTTTGATATCAATGTCATCTCTGATGCGATGTCCGCCGTCGTGAATAAATCCGGCCCCGCTATCCTCTTCACCCACTCTCAGGGCGGTGGACCAGGCTGGTACACGGCGATGAAAAATGACAAGGTCAAAGCCATTGTCGCCTTCGAGCCTGGCAGCAGCTTTGTCTTCCCGGAAAAAGAACTCCCAGCCCCTATGCCAAGCGCGTTCGACACACTGAAGGGTGAGCCAGTGCCGATGGAGCAGTTTATGGCTCTGACCAAAATCCCGATTCTGATTATTTACGGCGATAACATACCGGATAAACCTGTCGCCATGCCCGCGCAGGACAGCTGGCGCGTACGTCTGGCGATGGCTCGCGAATGGCGTGATGTGGTGAACAAGCATGGCGGGGATGTCACTGTGACGCATCTGCCAGAAGTGGGAATCAAAGGGAATACCCACTTCCCGTTCTCTGATTTAAATAATGTGCAGATTGCTGATTTGGTGAGTAAATTCTTGAAAGAGAAAAATTTGCAGTAGCCGTTTTAGAAAATCACCTAAATCATTTAAAAGAGCGCCCAACACATAGTGGGCGCTCATCGCCTTGTGTAACTTATTCAAGTACCGGCAAAATATAACCTTTACGCGCACTTTGCCATGCAAGAACAGCGAGGCCCAACGCAATGAAGGACAGAATTGCGCCCGCCCAGTTCGGAGAAGCCAGTCCAAAACCCGCAGCAATGGTTACCCCACCGGCCCATGCCCCCAGCGCATTTCCCAGATTAAACATGCCGATATTGACCGAGGCCGCCATTGTCGGGGCTCCCGCATGGCTGGCGCGCTCCATAACCAGTTTCTGAATCGGTGAGACCGTCGCGAAGCCGAAGGCCGCCATCAGGAAGACTGAGATGCCGGCAACCCACTGGCTTTCAACACCCGCCCAGAAGACCAGCAGCACCAACCCCTGAGCCGCGAGGGTAACGAACAGCGTGCCAAACAGAGAGCGGTCAGCGAAGCGTCCACCAATCCAGTTACCGACAGCAAGTCCCAGACCAAACAGCACCATTAACCCTGCCACGCCGCCTGAGGAGAAACCGGCCTCCTGCACCATCATTGGCGCAATATAGGTAATCGAGGTGAAAAAGGCGGCCGGACCGAAAATCGTGATCCCCATGACCAGCAGCACCTGCGGGTCAACAAAGGCTCTCAGTTCGTTGCGTAAAGCAATAGCTTTGCCTTTCGCAATATGCGGAACCAGCACGGCTATGCTTGCCATCGTCAGCACCCCGATACCAGCAATGATCCAGAATACCAGCCGCCAGCTAAAGGTTTGCGCAAGCCACGTACCCACCGGAACGCCAAGCAGATTGGCTAACGTCAGCCCCGAAAACATAAAGGCAATGGCGCTTGCCTGGCGTCCGGGTGCCACCAGCGATGCGGCAATAATCGAGCCGATACCAAAAAAGGCACCGTGATTAAAAGAGGTAATAATACGACCGACAATGGCTATCGCCATCGTCGGCGCGATGGCCGTAATGATATTACCGACCGTAAAAATACCCGCCAGCGTAATCAGCATGGCCTTGCGGGGGATCCTCGCGCCAATAATCGTTAACAGCGGTGCACCAATAAATACGCCCAGCGCGTATGACGTCGCCATCATTCCCGCCTTCGGGATACTGACGCTAAATTCTGCTGCGATTTGTGGCAGGATCCCGGCGATGACAAATTCCGTCAGGCCGATACCAAATGCGCCCACGGCGAGGGCGAAAAGTGCGATAGGCATTGCAACTCCATTATTCGTTTTATGGCTTAATAATATTAGGTAGAATTAAGTATATTCATATTTTCATTCAGATTGAGAAGCCCTATGAGCGCATTTGATAAAGAAAAAGATGGTATTCGGCAGACAAGACATAAACCGGCGGAATTGGATGCCATTGACCGAAAAATATTAAGTGCCCTGGCAGAGGATGCAGGACGCAGCTACACGGAATTGAGTGAGATTGTGAACTTATCAGCCCCGGCGGTTCACGATCGCGTAAAACGACTGAAGCGCGATGGGGTGATCAAGGGTACCGTGGCGGTCCTGGATGGCTGCAAGCTGGGACGGACGCTGTTAACGTTTCTGGTTATCGACACCAGTAGCTATCAGGCGACGCGCGCCCTTTTGCAGTTCACCAGCCGCAAGGAGGTGGAAGAATTGCATACCGTTGCCGGCGACGGCTGCGTCTTTATCAAAGTACGCGCCGCCGATACCGAATCGCTGGAAAATTTCCTGATGGAGATTCAGAGCCTTGAGGGCGTACGTTCCGTACGCAGCTATATTGCGCTTTCCACTTTTCTGGAGCGCGGGCCCTCGCCGGATTAACGCGCACCGGCCTTCTGGCGTGCGGTAAAAAAGGTCAGTACGCCCGCGCAAAGGAGCAGCACGCTACTCATGGCAAACGTGCTCTGCCAACCGAGGTGGTCAAACACGATGCCTCCTGCCGTTGATCCAAGGGCGATGGAGAGCTGAATCACCGCGACCATGAGCCCGCCTCCGGCTTCTGCGTTATCAGGCAACGTACGCGCAATCCATGTCCACCATCCGGTTGGCGCAGCGGTGGCCAGCATGCCCCAGAGCCCTAACAGCAACGAAACCGTCCAGACCAGATGCCCGGTCAGCATCAGGCCGATGGCAATGACGGCCATCAGTCCGGGTATGACCATCAGCGTGGGATAGAATTTTCTGTTGAGGAATGTCGAAACAACCAGCGTGCCGATAAAACCGGCTACGCCGATAATCAGCAAAATCAACGACAAGCCTGAGGAATCAACCCGCGTCACGGTCTCCAGGAACGGGCGCACATAGGTAAATAGCGTAAACTGGCCCATGAAAAACAGGCCGCAGGCCAGCATGCCAACCGCAACCACGCGGCGGCTAAGTATGCGGAATACATCGCCAGGTGACGTGCGGCTTTTATTCGCATCCATACTGGGCAGGCTGATGCACTGCCAGATAAAGGCGACCACCGCGATGGGCACCAGGCACAAGAAAGCGCCTCGCCATCCGACCGTGGCACCCAGATAGCTTCCCAGCGGCGCGGCCACGACCGTCGCCAGCGCATTACCGGCATTGAAAATCGCCAGCGCACGCGTGACCTGTTGCTGCGGCACCAGACGAATCGCCGTTGCCGCAGACATCGACCAGAATCCGCCAATCGCCATACCGATCATCGCGCGACCGATCATATACATCAGATAACTGGAAGCCAGCGCAATAATAAGCCCCGATACGGCCATCAGAACCGTCATTCCCAGCAGCAGGAATTTACGATTCATCTTTCCTGCTAGCGTTGAAAGCGTCAGGCTGGTCAGAACCGCCAGTGCGCCGGAGATGGCAATCCCCTGGCCTGCCAGCCCCTCCGTCACGCCTAAATCGCGGGCAATCGGCGTGAGCAGGCTGACGGGCATAAATTCAGAAGCAATCAGCACAAACACGCACAGGGTCATGGCAAAAATACCGCCCCAGTATGCGCGCTGATGATGAGATGATGGTGTTTGGTTTAGCGTCGACATAGTGAAATTTCACGAAGATCAGGATAAAAGCCACCCGCCAGAGGCCGGTGGCTTTGCATCAATTCAGGAGAGGGTTTATTTCAGTTTGGTCTGGAAAAATTGTTCGAACTTCGCGAAAGGTATTTTTCCGGCCACGTTATCGTAGAGGTCCACATGATTTGCCCCTGGCACCACTACCAGTTCTTTGTCTTTACTGCCAATCGCCTTGAAAGCATCTTCAGCAAAATAGCGTGAATGCGCTTTCTCACCGGTCACAATAAGCGTTGGGATGGTGATTTCACTGGCGTAGCTCAGCAGCGGCATATTCATAAACGACAGTGGCATCGTTGCCGTCCACGCCCCGGTCGAGTTAACGGAACGCTCGTGGAAGCCGCGCGGCATGCGATAGTAATCGAAGAACTCTTTCAGTATCGGATGCGGATTTGCCGGCAGCGTTTCTGGCAGAACGCGCTCGCCCGCGCTGGCCTTGCCGTTGCTGTCGACGTTAATATCATG
>NZ_JAOWDS010000046.1:0-4298 GCF_030334545.1 Citrobacter sp. Ce129 | reverse complement strand
CAGTTCGTACTGCTCTTTGTTGATCGCATCGTTCTGGTAAAACGCCTGCAGCAGTGACTGACGCTCGGCCAGTTGATTGCGCAGTTCTGCCAGCGGATCAACCGTCCCGGCGATATCAATCAGAGGGGCAGACATTGCCGCTGCCTGTGCCTGTAACAGTTCACGCACCGTACTTTGAGCCAGCGTGATTCTCGCCGTCTGGTATTCCTTTTCATCCAGAAGACGGGCATTCAGGAGCGACTTCAGCTCCTGGCTCGCTTCACGCTCTTTCGTAAGAGTTGCTCTGGCTGGCGCATACTGTTCTGCCAGTTCGAGGCGCTGTTTCTGATAGTTTTCAGCATTCAGCAGCAAAGTCTTCTGAATATCAGCCTCGCTGGCTCCGTCAGCGCGGGCGGCTTCAAGAAGTTTTCTGGCGCTTTCCTGCTCCTGCAGGTTGATACGTCCGAGACTGGAGGCATGCGCCGCTTCGATTTCACGCCGCAGTTGCTCATACTGGTTAACCTTCGACTTTTGCCCCTTACCAGTATCCCCGCCTTCCCCGGTCCAGGGGGTATCAGGTTTATCACTCCCTGTTTCATTCCCTGGTTTATCCGGCTTCGGTGTGGGATCGGTTTTCCCTGATTTAGCTTGTTCTATGGCCTCTTTGACAATTTTTTGCCGTTCTTTGAGGAGTTTTAACCCCTGCTCAACGGCATCCAGATCCCCTTTGTAGCGGGTTTTATCGTTCTGTACGCCTTTAAGTTGTCCGAACGGATCGAAGCCACTCAATCCATCAATACGGCTTTCCGCATCCTGAATTTCTTTAATCAGTTTATTTCGCTGAATAGCCTGATTCTCAAACTGTTCATCAATGTCCAGCTGCTTCACGTTGAGCTGGTTAAGCGACAGTTTTTTTAGCTCTTCATTCGTTTCAACAACAGCATTTTTCAGGTCAATCGCTGACTGACGGGCATTTTTCGCCTGGTTATGGAAATAGAGCAATGCCGAACCGGCGAGCATCGCTGCGCCCACAGGACCGCCCACCAGTGCCAGCGTCCCTCTGGCCATACCTACTGCTGCAGAGACTGAGCGGGCTGAAACGGAAAGCTGTTTATTGGCTGCATTCAGCTGGCTCTTTGCCTGGGTGGAAAGCAGTGTCTGCTCGGTTTCCTGGCGGATTAAGCGGTTAAACTCGCTCTGGTAACTCACGTTAAGGCCAAATTGCCTGGCGCTTTTCTCCATTTCCCGATAACGCCCGAATTCTGCGTTATTCTGTGCCAGCGTGGCAGCGGTACTTTCCAGCGTTTTTCGCGCCATATCGGCCTGCGCCATCGCGCTGGCCCTGACTGCCTGCTGATGCTCAACCCAGGCACCGATGTTCCCCCTGATACCTGCCGTCAGTTTTGTCGCCAGAACAGGAATCAGTGTATACAGCGCAACGTTGGCGACCGTATTAAAATTATCCGTCAGGCCATTAATGGCATCGGTAACGGTCTGAACACCACTGCGCAGCGGACCGTTTCCGCTCTGCCCTACTTTAATAATCAGACCTTCAAAAGCCGAAGTCAGACTGAGAAGATCGCCATTCAGGTTATTTACCCTGATTTTGGCCTGCTCATGCGCGGTCTGCGTACCGGTCAGGGCGGCGGTCAGCGACTCCACCTTCTCGCGGTTATGCACCAGGATGGATGCCGCGCTGAGGTTTTCCACCCCGAACATCTTTACGGCCTGTTTTGTTGACAGGTTTTTTCCCGCCAGGTTCTCCAGCGCCTGACTCAGCCCGACAACAGAAGGCTTCAGGGTCTTATCGGTTCCCTTCTCCAGATTCAGGATCACGTTGCGCAGCACGGTCCCGGCTTCGCCGCCTTTCACTTCGCGCTCCGCCAGTACCTGTATGGCGGCATTGAGGGTTTCAAAACCCACGCCAGCCTGTGCCGCTGCCACCCCGCCATTTTTAATCGCGGCAGCAGTATCGGCTATCTCCGACGAGCCAAATTTCGCGCCAGCAGCCAGCACGTTGATATACCGGTCGGCTTCACTGGCTCCCGCCCCAAACTGGTTTAATGACAGGGCCAGCGTTCGGGTGGCATCCGGAAGCGTGGTCCCAGCGGCCTGGGCCAGCGTTAACGCACTTTTGGTCGCCGCCGTCAGCCCCGCAGAGGTACTCAGCAGTTCAGGCTTTGCCGAAGCCATCAGCTTAATCGCCTCGGCGGCCTGTGATGCGCTGTATTCCGTTGTGCGGCCCATTTCCTGCGCCGCCTGATCGTACAGTTTCATCTGCGCACTAGTGGCACCGGTGATAGCCTGCAAATCCGACAACGACTGGCTGTACTGCCGCGTGGTGCTGATAATGGTACCAAGCGATAAACCCGCCCCGGCAAAACCTGCCAGCCTGCCTGCCAGCCCCGATACCGAAGCGGAAACACGCTTATAGGCATCCTCCGTCTTTTTCGCATCAGCCTGGGCATTGCGGTTAAACTGGCGTGACTGACTCTCAGCGCTGCCGTAGGCGCTCATCAGCTGCGATTTAAAGTTCGCTGCATTCAGATGCAGCCCAACGGCAAGAGAGGCAACGTCACCCATTACATTAATACCTTCATGACTGCCGCACACTGCGCATCCAGACTCGGGTTCGCAGCCGCGGGTGATTTAGCAGGGGGCGGGTTATTGTCAGAACCTTCTGGCGAAGGCTTTTTGAAAATGCCCTGTTTGAGGAAGAAAGCACGCCAGTGGAAAAGCGTGTCAGCCGGAAGCGCCGCAATTTTTGACGGGTCAGGCTCGCCCCAGCGGTCGGCCAGCCAGAAAATCAGCTCCAGCCAGGGCGAGTCACTCAGTTTTTTTCGGCGGTTTCCAGCTTACCGATGCCGTGCTTTTTCACTTTGTCGATGGCATCCAGAAGCGCAACGTTATCGTGTGCCGCCAGCAGCTCCTTCGCCGTGGGTTTGTCTTTGGCTTTAATCGGGGAGCCGTCAGGCTGAACCAGGCTGTCGATAACAATCTGTACGCTTAGTTCTGACGCCATGCGGGCATTTCCAGAGGTCTGCGCCTCAATGAGTGCATCCTCATGATCAATAAGTTCAGCCGCCGTTAGTCGGCGCAGGTAAACCTTTGTACCGAAGATTTCAGTTTCAGTCGGCGTAGGGTTCGTTTTGAGCAGTGCTTTTTTCAGTGCGGAGAGGCTAAATTCAGACATGGTGTATCCTGTTTTTCAGACGAAAAAAAACCGCCCGGAGGCGATGTATAACGGGAAACAGATTACGCTCCGGCATCTGGCGCCGGGGCGGCAATTCCCCATTTAATGTTGTTTTGCTTACCCTGCACCGTAATCTGGATAACTTCACTGGCAGGCGCGGTGATTTCGTTCATCTGCCAGCCTGAAAGCGCAAGGATCATTGAAGCCGTTCGTTTGTTCGGCAGCTCAATATAAAACTGAACGGTCTTACGCTGCTCTGCAGCATTGAGGAACGCGGTGAAATCTTCGTTTTCCGGATCGTCAATGAATCCCAGCGATTTCTCCGGCCCTTCAGGCAGGTCTGACACCGACTGCTTACTCTTGTCCAGCAGGGTGGTACAGTCGACAAATCCTCCCGTCTGACCTGTCGCACCCAGCGCCTTACAGTTAATCAGAGGTTTCAGCGCCGCCACGGCGGCTCCTACTTCGCCAAACTTCACCACCGTCCCGGCAGGAAGCATTGCGTACTCAGGGGATGATTTTGGCGTGTTATTTTCATCAGCCATAATGATTCTCTCTTAAATAGTGGGCAGCGGTTGCTACCTGTTCTGAATACCATTGCGGATTTCTACGGTCAGAATGCGCAGAACCTGCTGGACGTTGTAATCCAGTGCCGGACGGATGAACGGATCGGCAACCTGTTTCACCGTACCGAACTCCTGAGCCAGCGCTTTCATGTAATGCTTTTTGCTGGGGCCAACCCGAAGGGTGACCACCGTATTTCCGCGACCTTTTCGGGTGGATGAGCGAATTTTGATGGAATCACGCATATGCTCTGCAGAGGACGCATCGTCGAAGCCGGCATGTTGTTTCATGTCTTCTTCAACCACTTTCAGCGCCTCACGCCCTGCATCACGTAACACCTTCATGCCGACCTTTTCACCGAGCGCGGTAAGCTGCCTCTCCAGCTCGTCCAGCCCTTTTACGTCCATAGTGATCATGGTGAAGCGTCCCGGTAGTGAAAGGTAAAATCCCGGACGAGCCGGTACTGAATATTGCCGCTGGTCAGTACCGATTTACTCTGCTGTATTCCACCCCGGACCACATTCTGCACGGGAACCCCCTCCAGTTGGCCATGCACGATAGC
>NZ_JAOWDS010000045.1:0-479 GCF_030334545.1 Citrobacter sp. Ce129 | reverse complement strand
TACTGCTGTCACTATATGCAGCACCGTCCGGTGCCTGAGACGGCGCGTTTTGCAGAACACCCGCAGCAGTGGGGCCATATCCACTGGCCGGAAGCGCTTGACGCTGAATCACGGACGGCACCGTAAGCGACTGGGAAAATAAATATAACGGTGAGGATGCGCTTTCATTAACGCTTAATAAAAAGGATGAATATAATCACATGGCTAAAAAACCAGGCAATAAAGTAAAGCGTCGCGCATCACTGTCCGCCTCTGAGAATAAAAAAAAGGAACAGCATACAGCAAATGTTGACACGCAACGCCCCAAAAACCCTTTTTACCGCCGTTCCGTACTGATCCCGCAGGCGAAAAGATGGCAGGAGGATCTGCCGGTTCAGTGGCTGGAGCACGATGTTGAACCCAATGCTATCTGGCTGAACGAAAAGAATGATATCTGGCTGGAAATTCCCCGCTATGAGAATCAGATCTCATGGGGCGGC
>NZ_JAOWDS010000044.1:0-235 GCF_030334545.1 Citrobacter sp. Ce129 | reverse complement strand
TATCTTCGAGTGCCCACACAGATTGTCTGATAAATTGTTAAAGAGCAGTTGCGACGCGCTTTAGCGCTCTGTCGCGAGGTCCCGTATATTACGTTTTCCTCATTCAGAGTCAAGCATTTATTTTTGCTTTTCTCCTCGAAGTTCTCAGTGGAACTCCGCTGACCCGGCGGCTTGTAATCCGTTGTTCCGTGTCAGTGGAGGCGCATTATAGGGAGTTATTTCAGGCTGACAAGGG
>NZ_JAOWDS010000043.1:0-289 GCF_030334545.1 Citrobacter sp. Ce129 | reverse complement strand
GAGGTTGAGTAACGGGTACGGCCGTCCGAGATCGTCCACTTCTGTACGTCCCGTCACGTTAAATCCCATCTTCTTATAGAGCCCAGATGTCTTCTTGTTAACAGGCATGGCTATCTTACATATGGGTTTTGTGCGGGGAAGCGCTGTGAGGATATTGAGAGATGACCGGTTGGAAAGTATCAGAAACTATAAAAGCAAAAACCCGCCTTTAGGGCGGGTTCTTTAAATAGTGGTGCCCGGACTCGGAATCGAACCAAGGACACGGGGATTTTCAATCCCCTGCTCTACC
>NZ_JAOWDS010000042.1:0-878 GCF_030334545.1 Citrobacter sp. Ce129 | reverse complement strand
GGTTAACCGTATAGGGGAGCCGAAGGGAAACCGAGTCTTAACTGGGCGTTAAGTTGCAGGGTATAGACCCGAAACCCGGTGATCTAGCCATGGGCAGGTTGAAGGTTGGGTAACACTAACTGGAGGACCGAACCGACTAATGTTGAAAAATTAGCGGATGACTTGTGGCTGGGGGTGAAAGGCCAATCAAACCGGGAGATAGCTGGTTCTCCCCGAAAGCTATTTAGGTAGCGCCTCGTGAACTCATCTTCGGGGGTAGAGCACTGTTTCGGCTAGGGGGTCATCCCGACTTACCAACCCGATGCAAACTGCGAATACCGAAGAATGTTATCACGGGAGACACACGGCGGGTGCTAACGTCCGTCGTGAAGAGGGAAACAACCCAGACCGCCAGCTAAGGTCCCAAAGTCATGGTTAAGTGGGAAACGATGTGGGAAGGCACAGACAGCCAGGATGTTGGCTTAGAAGCAGCCATCATTTAAAGAAAGCGTAATAGCTCACTGGTCGAGTCGGCCTGCGCGGAAGATGTAACGGGGCTAAACCATGCACCGAAGCTGCGGCAGCGACACTATGTGTTGTTGGGTAGGGGAGCGTTCTGTAAGCCGTTGAAGGTGTGTCGTGAGGCATGCTGGAGGTATCAGAAGTGCGAATGCTGACATAAGTAACGATAATGCGGGTGAAAAACCCGCACGCCGGAAGACCAAGGGTTCCTGTCCAACGTTAATCGGGGCAGGGTGAGTCGACCCCTAAGGCGAGGCCGAAAGGCGTAGTCGATGGGAAACAGGTTAATATTCCTGTACTTGGTGTTACTGCGAAGGGGGGACGGAGAAGGCTATGTTAGCCGGGCGACGGTTGTCCCGGTTTAAGCATGTAGGCGG
>NZ_JAOWDS010000041.1:0-260 GCF_030334545.1 Citrobacter sp. Ce129 | reverse complement strand
TATATTTACGAACATCACCGCAGCAGCTGGAATCCGTGGATAGACTGGCCGGTGGAGGTCCGGGTGTTTAACTGGGATGACGTGCGCAGAGAAATCACCTATGAAGCCGGGCGTTCTCACCAGGGTTACCAGCTGCACGGTGCGGTGTGCCAGCCGGGAACCAGCCATGTCCGGGAGCGATTTGCGCTGACGTGGACGGTGGGGGATAAAGAGGCGCTGCGCGAGCTGTGGTGCTACTGCTGTCACTATATGCAGCACCG
>NZ_JAOWDS010000003.1:0-276 GCF_030334545.1 Citrobacter sp. Ce129 | reverse complement strand
AATGAAAAGAATGATATCTGGCTGGAAATTCCCCGTTATGAGAATCAGATCTCATGGGGCGGCGGCGATATTTTTGCCTTCCTTTTAGTGCCATTTATACTTTTTTACTTAATAGCTCCTTTTGTAATTAAATGGGATGTGAGTATTTTTTTAGGCTCTTTATTAACTTGTGCTTTTTTTATATCTTTCTTTAAATTATTGATCAGAATGACCTATCACACGCCCCGCGGTACGCCCGTGCGCCTAAACCGTAAGCGGCAGAAAGTCTATATTTAC
>NZ_JAOWDS010000040.1:0-317 GCF_030334545.1 Citrobacter sp. Ce129 | reverse complement strand
CCGTAATCTTTAGATATTTTATATGCCCCAGGCTCCCACTCAGGCACAAGTATGTACTGTTCTGAGGGATGGATAAACTCACCCGAGAAAACCCTATAGATTGGATTGCCATAAATTGATTTGTGGACCTTTCTTTTTACATCATGGTAAACAACATATCCTTCACAATCATAACCGATCAACTCCAGGTAACGATTTTCATCAAACCGGTAAATTACTTGTGATGGTATTTTTTTTGTACAGGCAGCGATGGCGCATAGTGAAATTGCCCCAACGATTACTCTTACCCTAATTCCTGGTTTCATAATTCATCCTTA
>NZ_JAOWDS010000039.1:0-305 GCF_030334545.1 Citrobacter sp. Ce129 | reverse complement strand
CCATCCATACGGACCTGCACGCCGGTATAAACTATCTGGCAGAACCCGCCGCCAATATTCTGGAAAGCATCGGTGATCTGGATTTGTCGGTCATACACAAAGGGGCGTTTCAGCGTGGAGAACGTGACCTGCCCTGCGGCGTTGCTCATCGTAATACCGTCGCCGCCGACAGGTGCGGTCTGATTGAATATCACCAGGTCTATCGTCGCCGTTCCGGCCACGTCTTCCCGCCCTGTGTAGGAAATATCGCGAACGATGATACTGGTGCCATCAAACCCCACCGACACATTCGGGTTATCCCATTT
>NZ_JAOWDS010000038.1:0-323 GCF_030334545.1 Citrobacter sp. Ce129 | reverse complement strand
TTTGCAAAAGCAAACAGGGTCGGGCTGTCATAGATGCCGTTGCTGTAGGCACTTAATGAAGGTGAGTCATAAACACCGCCCTTCGCATTAAAACTAACACTGCTGCCAAAACTGCTGATGGCCATGCCGGTGCTCGCGGTGGCTGCGCCGCCAAAAAGACTGCCGCCGATACCCATGATGGATTTCAGGATGGTGTTGGTAATCAGCGCCTGCGCTGCCATATCGACAAGGTTTTTAATCACCGACTGTGTCAGGGAGGAAAATAACCCAATCATCCCGTCCCGGAGTGTCTGTGTACCATTCAGCATGCCGGTCAGCATGTT
>NZ_JAOWDS010000037.1:0-200 GCF_030334545.1 Citrobacter sp. Ce129 | reverse complement strand
AGAAGTGAAACGCCGTAGCGCCGATGGTAGTGTGGGGTCTCCCCATGCGAGAGTAGGGAACTGCCAGGCATCAAATAAAAACAAAAGGCCCGGTCGAAAGACCGGGCCTTTTGTTTTATGTGTGGTCTGTCGGTGAGCGCTCTCCTGAGGAGGACAAATCCGCCGGGAGCGGATTTGAACGTTGCGCAGCAACGGCCCGG
>NZ_JAOWDS010000036.1:0-326 GCF_030334545.1 Citrobacter sp. Ce129 | reverse complement strand
AAGTGTAGCGATACATTGAGCTAACCGATACTAATGAACCGTGAGGCTTAACCTTACAACGCCGAAGATGTTTTGGCGAAGACAGACACAATATTCAGCTTGATTACAGATTAGTAAGTCCGAAGGATTTTGCGCTGAGACAAGGCGGCAAGTGAAGCGACGAAAGGAGCATACATTGGTATGTGACTGACGTTCGCAAGTGCAGCCAACGCAGTATCAGCCCAAAAGACACAGGACAGAGCACAAAGAATTTGCCTGGCGGCTGTAGCGCGGTGGTCCCACCTGACCCCATGCCGAACTCAGAAGTGAAACGCCGTAGCGCCGAT
>NZ_JAOWDS010000035.1:0-224 GCF_030334545.1 Citrobacter sp. Ce129 | reverse complement strand
CGGGTGTTTAACTGGGATGAAGTGCGCGGAGAAATCACCTATGAAGCCGGACGCTACAACCAGGGTTACCAGCTGCACGGTGCGGTGTGCCAGCCAGGAACCAGCCGTGTCCGGGAGCGGTTTGCGCTGACGTGGACGGTAGGTGATAAAGAGGCGCTGCGCGAGCTGTGGTGCTACTGCTGTCACTATATGCAGCACCGTCCGGTGCCTGAGACGGCGCGTTT
>NZ_JAOWDS010000034.1:0-219 GCF_030334545.1 Citrobacter sp. Ce129 | reverse complement strand
GGTGGGTGATGACGGGATCGAACCGCCGACCCCCTCCTTGTAAGGGAGGTGCTCTCCCAGCTGAGCTAATCACCCACTTCTCAATTTCTTACTCTACACGGCGGAGACTACATAAAGTAGTTGGTGGGTGATGACGGGTTCGAACCGCCGACCCCCTCCTTGTAAGGGAGGTGCTCTCCCAGCTGAGCTAATCACCCCCGCTGTGTGGAGTCGCATTAT
>NZ_JAOWDS010000002.1:0-289 GCF_030334545.1 Citrobacter sp. Ce129 | reverse complement strand
GCAATCAACTGGCCGAGCGTCAGTCACTGCTGCAGGCGTTTTACCAGAACGATGCGATCAACAAAGAGCAGTACGAACTGTTGAAGCAAAAGGCGGATAAAGATTCCGCTGATGCGCAGTACCAGACGGCGGTGGAGCTTTATAAGTCGCAGGGGAATCTGAACAGCCTCGCCATCGGCCTGATGGAAACCACCCAGGAGCGAACCTCCAACATGCTGACCGGCATGCTGAATGGTACACAGACACTCCGGGACGGGATGATTGGGTTATTTTCCTCCCTGACACAGTC
>NZ_JAOWDS010000033.1:0-572 GCF_030334545.1 Citrobacter sp. Ce129 | reverse complement strand
TTGTAGAGATAATACGTGTCATCAAAGTATTGATAATCTATACCCGGACCACCCGGCGCCAGACGCGGGTCGTCAAAAGGATATGAACTCAGATATAAATGCCCCTGCGCCGTGGTAATAAATGCCTGATTATTAACCACCACCACTCTTTTTATTTCTTTTCCTTCAGGTCTATCTACCATATTCCCATCAGAATTTTTCTCTTGCCCCTGAGATGGGGACATATACGTTGCGACCTGCCACGTTTGTCCATAGTCTTTAGATATTGTATATGCACCGGGTTCCCATTCAGGAATAAAGATGTATTTATCCGATGGATGGATATATATCCCAGAGAATATCCTGAAGGAAGCAAATACTCCATCATATATCTCTTTATGAATATCTTTTCTAATGTCATGATACCAAAGTGCTCCCTCACAATAATAGCCTTTTAACTCCAGATAACGATTATCGTCATAACGATAAATAACCTGTGAGGGTGTTTTTTTCGTACAGGCAGCGATGGCGCATAGTGAAATTGCCCCAACGATTACTCTTACCCTAATTCCTGGTTTCATAATTCATCCTTA
>NZ_JAOWDS010000032.1:0-236 GCF_030334545.1 Citrobacter sp. Ce129 | reverse complement strand
CCTTTTGACGACCCGCGTCTGGCGCCGGGTGGTCCGGGTATAGATTATCAATACTTTGATGACACGTATTATCTCTACAAACCGGGCAAGCATAAATCCAGTGGCGAGTATGTGGACGGTCATACCAGTCCTGAGTTTCCAGGTGCTGCGTGGGGAACGGTGGTGTTTATGAAAGCATCTTTAGCCCATTTAACGGAAGGTTATAAGGCCAACTATCAAAACCTGCCGGACAAAGA
>NZ_JAOWDS010000031.1:0-338 GCF_030334545.1 Citrobacter sp. Ce129 | reverse complement strand
ATCAGTACGGAACGGCGATAGAAAGGGTTTTTGGGGCGTTGTGTTTCAACGTTTGCTGTATGCTGTTCCTTTTTTTTATTCTCAGAGGCGGACAGTGATGCGCGACGCTTTACTTTATTGACTGTTTTTTTAGTCATGTGATTATATTCATCCTTTTACATTTAGCGTTAATGAAAGCACATCCTCAACGTTATATTTATTTTTCCAGTCGCTTACGGTGCCGTCCGTGATTCAGCGTCAAGCGCTTCCGGCCAGTGAATATGACCCCACTGCTGCGGGTGTTCTGCAAAACGCGCCGTCTCAGGCACCGGACGGTGCTGCATATAGTGACAGCAGTA
>NZ_JAOWDS010000030.1:0-327 GCF_030334545.1 Citrobacter sp. Ce129 | reverse complement strand
CACGGATTCCAGCTGCTGCGGTGATGTTCGTAAATATAGACTTTCTGCCGCTTACGGTTTAGGCGCACGGGCGTACCGCGTGGCGTGTGATAGGTCATTCTGACCATAAGCTTAAATAGAGAGAGAAAAAAAAGAAATGCTATAATCGCTACGAGAGTAGCACCGTCCATACCATAGAATATAAACGGTACTAGCAAAAAATAAATCATAAAAAGAACAGAAATAAAGGAAAAAATATTACCCCAATCCCATGAGATCTGATTCTCATAACGGGGAATTTCCAGCCAGATATCATTCTTTTCATTCAGCCAGATAGCATTGGGTTCA
>NZ_JAOWDS010000029.1:0-213 GCF_030334545.1 Citrobacter sp. Ce129 | reverse complement strand
CCGGGCCGTTGCTGCGCAACGTTCAAATCCGCTCCCGGCGGATTTGTCCTCCTCAGGAGAGCGCTCACCGACAGACCACAGATAAAACAAAAGGCCCAGTCTTTCGACTGAGCCTTTCGCTTTTATTTGATGTCTGGCAGTTCCCTACTCTCGCATGGGGAGACCCCACACTACCATCGGCGCTACGGCGTTTCACTTCTGAGTTCGGCATGG
>NZ_JAOWDS010000028.1:0-323 GCF_030334545.1 Citrobacter sp. Ce129 | reverse complement strand
AACATGCTGACCGGCATGCTGAATGGTACACAGACACTCCGGGACGGGATGATTGGGTTATTTTCCTCCCTGACACAGTCAGTGATTAAAAACCTTGTCGATATGGCAGCGCAGGCGCTGATTACCAACACCATCCTGAAATCCATTATGGGCATTGGCGGCAGTCTTTTTGGCGGCGCAGCCACCGCGAGCACCGGCACGGCCATCAGCAGTTTTGGCAGCAGTTTTAGCTTTAATGCGAAAGGCGGTGTTTATGACTCACCTTCATTAAGTGCCTACAGCAACGGCATCTATGACAGCCCGACCCTGTTTGCTTTTGCAAA
>NZ_JAOWDS010000027.1:0-109659 GCF_030334545.1 Citrobacter sp. Ce129 | reverse complement strand
GAGGTTGAGTAACGGGTACGGCCGTCCGAGATCGTCCACTTCTGTACGTCCCGTCACGTTAAATCCCATCTTCTTATAGAATCCAACTGCCTGCTCATTCTGTTCGTTAACGTTGGTTGTTAGCGTTGAACTCATTGATAAAGCATGTTCAATCAGCAACTTACCCACACCACTCCCACGCACATCCGGATCGACAAACAACGCATCTATATGCTTATCGGTAAGGAGCATGAAGGCGACGGGCTCATCCTGTTCTGTCACTGCAACCCATAGAGGGGCTTCAGGTAAAAATGAACGTACCAGCTCCTCCAGCTCAATCCGATAATCCGCAGAGAGGAAATGGTGTGTGGCATCTACTGAACGACACCAAATAGAAACTAACTTATCTCCTTCGTCCAGACGCGAACGACGAATGGTAATGGTCATAGCATTCTCCTTTTTTTCTTTACTCCACTATTCTACAGCAAGGAGCCGTGAAACTTTCTCAACTTGAGGATGCAGGCTCGACATTCGCATGATTCCTGGGTATCTTCAGCTATCTGGATGTCTAAACGTTTAAGCGTATGTAGTGAGGTTATCAGGTTATGCCAATTCGCGTGCAGGACGAGCTACCCGCCGTCAATTTCTTGCGTGAGGAAAACGTCTTCGTGATGACGACATCCCGCGCTTCCGGTCAGGAAATTCGTCCACTGAAGGTGCTCATCCTCAACCTGATGCCCAAGAAGATTGAAACGGAAAACCAGTTCCTGCGTTTACTCTCTAACTCACCGCTGCAGGTAGATGTTCAGCTATTGCGCATCGATGCCCGCGAGTCACGCAACACCCCAACGGAGCATCTGAATAACTTTTACTGTAATTTCGAGGATATCTGCGATCAGAACTTTGACGGACTGATTGTGACCGGCGCGCCGTTGGGCCTGGTTGAATTTAATGATGTGGCTTACTGGCCGCAGATTAAACAAGTGCTTGAATGGGCGAAAGATCATGTTACATCGACGCTATTTGTCTGTTGGGCGGTGCAAGCCGCGTTGAATATCCTGTACGGAATTCCTAAGCAAACCCGCACGGATAAACTCTCAGGTGTCTATGAGCACCATATTCTTCACCCTCATGCGCTGCTGACGCGTGGATTTGATGATGCGTTCCTGGCCCCGCATTCGCGCTATGCCGATTTCCCTGCTGCGCTTATCCGCGACTACACCGATCTCGAGATTTTTGCTGAAACCGAAGAGGGAGATGCTTACCTGTTTGCCAGCAAAGATAAACGTATTGCCTTCGTGACGGGTCATCCTGAGTATGACGATCACACACTCGGCAGCGAATATTTTCGTGACGTCGAAGCGGGCTTAACGCCGGAAGTTCCCTATAACTATTTCCCGAAAGATGACCCACAAAACAAACCGCGGGCAACCTGGCGTAGCCACGGCAATCTGTTGTTCACCAACTGGCTCAACTATTACGTCTACCAGATCACGCCATATGATCTGCGTCACATGAATCCAACGCTGGATTAATCTTCTGTAGCAGACGATCCTTAAGCGTTTCAGCATGTTGAATCAGGCACCTTCGGGTGCCTTTTTTATTTCCGAAACGCACCTCATCATGTAATTAAATTTAATTTATATTGTTATCAATAAGTTAATTGATAATTAAATTAAAAATGGAAATTGTTTTTGATTTTGAAATTTAAATGAGTAGTCTTAGTTGTGCTGAACGAAAACCGCACAACGATCCTTCGTTCGCATTGGGGATGTGTTTGGATCAATGACGAGGAACTACGCAATGAATCAACAGGCAACGACAACCGATGAACTGGTCTTTACCAGGCCGAGCGGCGAACAGGAGCAACAAATTCTGACCGCTGAAGCGGTAGAGTTTCTTACCGAGCTGGTGACAAGATTTACGCCAAAGCGGAATAAACTTCTGGCTGCGCGTATCCAGCAGCAGCAGGATATTGATGACGGTAAGTTGCCTGATTTTATTTCGGAAACAGCTTCCATTCGTGAGGGTGACTGGAAGATCCGCGGAATTCCTGATGATTTACTGGATCGCCGCGTAGAGATTACCGGACCGGTTGAGCGCAAGATGGTCATCAACGCGCTGAACGCGAACGTCAAAGTCTTTA
The DNA here is from genome assembly GCF_030334545.1 of Citrobacter sp. Ce129. Classification (NCBI taxonomy): domain Bacteria; kingdom Pseudomonadati; phylum Pseudomonadota; class Gammaproteobacteria; order Enterobacterales; family Enterobacteriaceae; genus Citrobacter; species Citrobacter sp. Ce129. The sequence goes on along the minus strand of NZ_JAOWDS010000027.1, from coordinate 107,534 downwards.
TGGCTGATTTTGAAGATTCGCTGGCTCCTGAGTGGAGCAAAGTTATCGACGGGCAGATCAACCTGCGCGATGCGGTCAATGGCACCATTAGCTATACCAATGAAGCGGGTAAAATTTATCAGCTCAAACCCAACCCGGCTCTGTTGGTGTGTCGTGTTCGTGGTCTGCACCTGCCGGAAAAACACGTCACCTGGCGTGGCGAATCGATCCCAGGCAGCTTGTTCGACTTTGCCCTCTATTTCTTCCACAACTACAAAACGTTGCTGGCGAAAGGCAGCGGCCCTTATTTCTATCTGCCAAAAACACAGGCCTGGCAAGAAGCGGCATGGTGGAGCGAAGTGTTCAGCTATGCAGAGGACCGCTTTAACCTGCCGCGCGGCACCATTAAAGCGACCCTGTTGATTGAAACGCTGCCGGCTGTTTTCCAGATGGACGAAATTCTGCACGCCCTGCGTGACCACATTGTGGGCCTGAACTGCGGTCGCTGGGACTACATTTTTAGCTATATCAAGACGCTGAAGAACCACCCGGATCGCGTGCTGCCGGACCGTCAGGTGGTGACGATGGATAAGCCATTCCTCAGCGCCTATTCGCGTCTGCTGATTAAAACCTGTCATAAACGCGGCGCGTTCGCGATGGGCGGCATGGCGGCGTTCATTCCCAGCAAAGATGCGGAACGTAACAACCAGGTTCTGACCAAGGTAAAAGCGGACAAAGCGCTGGAAGCGAATAACGGTCATGACGGCACATGGATTGCCCATCCGGGACTGGCAGATACCGCTATGGCGGTGTTCAACGACGTACTCGGTGAAAACAAAAATCAGCTATTCGTGACCCGTGAAGAAGATGCGCCGATTACCGCAGAACAACTGCTGGCGCCTTGTGAAGGTGAGCGTACTGAAGAAGGCATGCGCGCCAATATCCGTGTCGCGGTGCAGTACATCGAAGCGTGGATCTCCGGTAACGGCTGCGTACCGATTTACGGTCTGATGGAAGATGCGGCCACCGCCGAAATCTCCCGTACCTCCATCTGGCAGTGGATCCACCACCAGAAGACGCTCAGCAACGGTAAGCCGGTTACCAAACCGCTGTTCCGTCAGATGCTGGCCGAAGAGATGTTGGTGATTCAGGACGAACTGGGCGAGCACCGCTACAGCAGCGGGCGTTTTGACGATGCCGCGCGCCTGATGGAACAAATCACCACATCAGATGACTTAATCGACTTCCTCACCCTGCCAGGTTACCGCCTGCTGGCGTAATCCACCACATAACAATATGGAGCATCTGCACATGAAAACCCGTACTCAACAAATCGAAGAATTACAGAAAGAATGGACTCAACCGCGCTGGGAAGGCATCACCCGTCCATATAGCGCGGAGGAAGTGGTGAAATTACGTGGCTCGGTCAACCCGGAATGTACGCTGGCGCAGCTTGGCACGGCAAAAATGTGGCGTCTGCTGCACGGTGAATCGAAGAAAGGTTATATCAACAGCCTCGGCGCGCTGACTGGCGGTCAGGCGCTGCAACAGGCGAAAGCCGGTATCGAAGCAGTCTACCTTTCAGGTTGGCAGGTGGCGGCAGATGCCAACCTGGCATCCAGCATGTATCCAGACCAATCGCTGTATCCGGCGAACTCGGTCCCGGCAGTGGTGGACAGGATCAACAACACATTCCGTCGCGCCGATCAGATCCAATGGTCAACCGGCATTGAGCCGAACGATCCGCGCTATGTCGATTACTTCCTGCCGATTGTTGCCGATGCGGAAGCTGGGTTTGGTGGCGTACTGAACGCGTTTGAACTGATGAAATCGATGATTGAGGCTGGTGCAGCGGCCGTTCACTTCGAAGATCAGCTCGCATCGGTGAAAAAATGTGGTCACATGGGCGGCAAAGTGCTGGTTCCGACTCAGGAAGCTATCCAGAAACTGGTGGCCGCCCGTCTGGCAGCCGACGTCATGGGTGTTCCGACGCTGGTGATTGCGCGTACTGATGCTGACGCAGCCGATCTGATTACGTCTGATTGCGACCCTTACGATAGCGAGTTCATCACCGGCGAACGTACCAGCGAAGGGTTCTACCGTACGCATGCGGGCATTGAGCAGGCGATCAGTCGTGGCCTGGCCTACGCACCGTATGCGGATCTGGTGTGGTGTGAAACTTCCACGCCGGACCTCGAACTGGCGAAGCGCTTTGCCGATGCGATTCACGCGAAATTCCCAGGCAAACTGCTGGCCTACAACTGTTCGCCGTCGTTTAACTGGCAGAAAAACCTCGACGACAAAACCATTGCCAGCTTCCAGCAGCAGCTGTCGGATATGGGTTACAAATACCAGTTCATTACCCTGGCGGGCATCCACAGCATGTGGTTCAACATGTTCGACCTCGCGCATTCCTATGCGCAGGGCGAAGGCATGCGCCACTATGTTGAGAAGGTTCAGCAGCCAGAATTTGCGGCGGCTAAAGACGGTTACACCTTCGTATCCCATCAGCAGGAAGTGGGTACAGGCTACTTCGATAAAGTCACCACCATCATTCAGGGCGGTACTTCCTCGGTGACCGCGCTGACCGGCTCGACCGAAGAATCGCAGTTTTGATTAATGCCCGGTGGCGCTGCGCTTACCGGGCCTACGAAGGGATGTAGGCCGGATAAGCGAACGCGCCATCCGGCATGACGTTGTGCCGGATGGGAGAAATCGATGACGCGTGGCCTGGAATTACTGATTGCTCAGACTATCTTGCAAGGTTTCGACGCCCAGTACGGGCGTTTTCTGGAAGTCACCTCCGGCGCGCAGCAGCGTTTTGAACATGCCGACTGGCATGCGGTTCAGCAGGCGATGAAAAGCCGTATTCACCTTTACGATCATCATGTGGGTCTGGTGGTGGAACAGCTGCGCTGCATTACTGACGGTAAAAGTACCGACGCGGATTTTTTACTTCGCGTGAAAGAGCATTACACCCGGCTACTGCCGGATTACCCGCGCTTCGAGATTGCGGAGAGTTTCTTTAACTCCGTCTACTGCCGGTTATTTGACCACCGCTCGCTGACTCCCGAGCGGCTGTTTATTTTCAGTTCTCAGCCAGAGCGCCGTTTTCGCACGATCCCACGTCCGCTGGCGAAAGACTTCTTTCCTGATACCGGCTGGGAGTGGCTGCTTACGCGCGTCCTTAGCGATCTGCCCCTGCGCCTACCGTGGCAGAATAAACATCGTGATATCCACTTCATCATCGAACACCTGACCGAAACCCTGGGAGCGGATGTGTTGCCGGGCTGTCATTTACAGGTGGCGAACGAACTGTTTTATCGCAACAAGGCCGCCTGGCTGGTCGGTAAATTGATTACCCCTTCCGGGACGCTGCCGTTTTTATTGCCAATCCACCGGACTGACGAAGGCGAACTGTTTGTCGATACCTGTCTGACCACGACAGCGGAGGCGAGCATTGTGTTTGGCTTCGCCCGCTCCTATTTTATGGTGTACGCTCCGTTGCCTGCGGCGCTGGTGGAGTGGCTGCGCGAGATCCTGCCCGGAAAAACCACCGCCGAACTGTACATGGCGATTGGCTGTCAGAAACACGCGAAGACCGAAAGTTACCGCGAGTATCTGCTCTATCTTGCCCATTGCGATGAGCATTTTATCGAAGCGCCGGGTATTCGTGGCATGGTGATGCTGGTGTTTACCCTGCCGGGCTTTGACCGGGTGTTTAAAATCATCAAAGACAAATTTGCCCCGCAAAAAGAGATGTCTGCCGCCCACGTCCGCGCCTGCTATCAGCTGGTCAAAGAGCACGATCGTGTTGGGCGAATGGCTGACACTCAGGAGTTCGAGAACTTTGTGCTGGATAAACGGCAAATCGATCCGGCGCTGATGGCGCTGTTATTGCAGGAAGCCCCGGAAAAAATTACCGATCTCGGCGATCAGATTGTCATTCGCCATCTGTATATCGAACGACGGATGGTGCCGCTGAATATCTGGCTGGAGCAGGTCGAAGGCCAGCAGCTGCGCGATGCCATTGAAGAGTACGGCAACGCGATTCGCCAACTGGCTGCCGCCAATATTTTCCCCGGCGATATGCTGTTTAAGAACTTCGGCGTGACCCGCCACGGGCGCGTGGTGTTCTACGACTACGATGAAATATGCTACATGACGGAGGTGAATTTCCGCCATATCCCGCCGCCACGCTACCCGGAAGATGAGATGAGCGCTGAGCCTTGGTACAGCGTATCGCCGGGAGATGTCTTCCCGGAAGAGTTTCGTCACTGGCTTTGTGCCGATCCGCGTATCGGGCCGCTATTTGAAGAGATGCACGCTGACCTGTTCAGCGCTGACTACTGGCGCGGCCTACAGACGCGCATCAAAAACGGTCACGTGGAAGATGTTTACGCCTACCGGCGTCGGCAACGGTTCAGCGTACGTTATGAAACCGACCGTAGGCCGGATAAGGCGCTTGCGCCGCCATCCGGCAATGTGCGCCGTGCCTGATGCGCTACGCTTATCAGGCCTACAAATCTGCACTAACCCTGGACAGTAGGCCGGATAAGGCGTAGCCGCCACCCGGCAATCCCATCTTAGCGAATCCCGCCATACGCCAGCGTCACTTCTTTCGCCGCTTTGATCGCCATAGCGCCAAACTCGGTCACGCGATCGTCGGTAATGCGCGAAATGGGTCCGGAAATGGAAATAGCGGCGAACGGCTCGCGGTGCTCGTCATAAATGCATGACGCCACGCAGCGCAGGCCCAGCGCATGTTCCTCATCATCAAAGGAATAGCCGCGCTTGCGCGTCTGGGCCAAATCCTCTTTCAGATGCACCGGCGACACCAGCGTGGCGTGGGTGTAAGCGTGCAGGCCTTTACGGTGTAGCAGGCCAGTCACCTGTTCTTCGCTCAGTTGGGATAAAAACGCCTTACCCGCGCCGGAAGCGTGCATCGGCAGTTTGCCGCCGATAGGCGCGGACATGCGCATCAGTTGGGTGCACTGCACCTGGTCGATAATAATGGCCTGATGGTCGCTTTGATCCAGCACGGCGAGGTTTACCGTCTCACCGGAGTCTTCCATCAGCTTGCGCAGGATCGGGTGGACAATCGCCAGCAAATTACGGCTTTGTAAAAAGCTGCTGCCGACGATAAACGCATGTGCACCGACGGCCCAGTGTCCTAAGTCACCGACCTGGCGGACAAAACCCTGCTGCTGCATGGTGGTCAATAAACGGTGAGTCGTGGAATTTGGCAGGCCGGCCTGCTGTGCCAGTTCGGTTAGCGCCACGCTGCCGTTGGATTCCGCAATCCACTCCAGTAGCTTCAGGCCGCGGGTCAGAGACTGAACCTGCCCGGTTGCAGGCGCAGTAGCAGCGGCGGGTTTTCTACCGCGTTTCGCGGGGATTGTGGCAACCATGGCGGACTCCTTTTCTGTATCGTGGAAATCATTTTCGTTTTATTCAATTATAATGCAAGAATTCCTGTACTGATCGGATGAGTGAAGCTGAACATGTCTCATGTTGGCCGTTGTTCCCTTTTCCACCTCTCAGGTTTGTGCCAGTATGGCCTGTTGAGTTTTTTTCGGTCTGGTTGAGCGTTGTCGGGAGCGAGTGTGAGCAGCAAAGTAGAACAATTACGTCAGCAGTTAAATGAACGTATTCTGGTGCTGGACGGCGGTATGGGCACCATGATCCAGGGATATCGTCTGAGCGAAGAGGATTTCCGCGGCGAACGCTTTGCCGACTGGCCGTGCGATCTGAAAGGCAACAACGACCTGTTGGTGCTCAGCAAACCGGAGGTGATCGCCGCGATCCATAACGCCTACTTTGAGGCGGGCGCGGATATCATCGAAACCAACACCTTTAACTCCACGACTATCGCCATGGCGGATTACCAGATGGAATCCCTGTCGGCGGAAATCAACTTTACGGCAGCTAAACTGGCGCGTGCGGCGGCAGACGAATGGACGGCGCGCACGCCGGAAAAACCGCGCTATGTCGCGGGCGTGCTCGGCCCAACCAACCGTACGGCGTCTATCTCGCCTGACGTTAACGACCCGGCTTACCGCAACATTACCTTTGATCAACTGGTGGCCGCCTACCGTGAATCTACCAAAGCGCTGGTGGAAGGCGGCAGTGACCTGATCCTGATTGAAACCGTCTTCGATACCCTGAACGCCAAAGCCGCTATTTTTGCGGTGAAAACCGAATTCGAAGCGCTGGGCGTTGAGCTGCCGATTATGCTCTCCGGCACCATCACCGATGCTTCCGGGCGTACGCTTTCCGGCCAGACTACCGAAGCATTCTATAACTCCTTGCGCCACGCGGATGCGCTGACTTTCGGCCTGAACTGCGCCTTAGGTCCGGACGAGCTGCGCCAGTACGTGCAGGAACTGTCGCGCATTGCCGAATGCTACGTGACCGCGCACCCGAATGCCGGTTTACCAAACGCCTTTGGCGAATACGATCTCGACGCCGACACCATGGCGGCACAAATCCGCGAGTGGGCGCAGGCGGGCTTTCTCAACGTGGTCGGCGGCTGCTGCGGCACCACGCCGGAACACATCGCCGCCATGAGCCGCGCGGTGGATGGCTTGCCGCCACGCCGTTTGCCGGAAATCCCGGTTGCCTGCCGCCTGTCCGGCCTTGAACCGCTGAACATCGGCGACGACAGCCTGTTTGTGAACGTCGGCGAGCGCACCAACGTCACCGGTTCGGCGAAATTTAAACGCCTGATCAAAGAAGAGAAATACAGCGAAGCGCTGGATGTCGCCCGCCAGCAGGTGGAAAGCGGTGCGCAGATTATCGATATCAACATGGACGAGGGGATGCTCGACGCCGAAGCGGCAATGGTGCGTTTCCTCAACCTGATCGCCGGTGAGCCGGATATCGCCCGCGTACCGATCATGATCGACTCCTCGAAATGGGACGTTATCGAGAAAGGGCTGAAGTGCATTCAGGGTAAAGGCATCGTTAACTCCATCTCGATGAAAGAGGGGGTTGAGACCTTTATTCATCACGCGAAGCTTCTGCGTCGCTACGGTGCCGCGGTGGTGGTGATGGCTTTTGACGAGCAGGGGCAGGCCGACACCCGCGCGCGTAAAATCGAGATCTGCCGTCGGGCGTACAAAATTCTTACCGAAGAAGTGGGCTTCCCGCCGGAAGACATTATCTTTGACCCGAACATCTTTGCCGTCGCGACCGGTATTGATGAGCACAACAACTACGCGCAGGACTTTATCGGCGCCTGTGAGGACATCAAACGCGAACTGCCGCATGCGCTGATCTCCGGCGGCGTTTCAAACGTTTCATTCTCGTTTCGCGGCAACGACCCGGTACGTGAAGCTATTCACGCGGTATTCCTCTACTACGCCATTCGCAACGGTATGGACATGGGGATCGTCAACGCCGGACAGTTGGCGATTTATGACGACCTGCCCGCCGAGCTGCGCGATGCGGTTGAAGACGTGATCCTTAACCGCCGTGACGATGGCACCGAACGACTGCTGGAGCTGGCTGAGAAATATCGCGGCAGTAAAACCGACGACACGGCGAATGCCCAGATGGCGGAATGGCGCACCTGGGACGTGAAAAAGCGCCTCGAATACTCGCTGGTGAAAGGCATTACCGAGTTTATTGAGCTGGATACCGAAGAAGCGCGCCAGCAAGCTGCGCGTCCGATCGAGGTTATTGAAGGACCGCTGATGGACGGCATGAACGTGGTCGGCGACCTGTTCGGCGAGGGAAAAATGTTCCTGCCGCAGGTGGTGAAATCCGCTCGCGTGATGAAGCAGGCGGTGGCCTACCTCGAACCGTACATTGAGGCCAGCAAAGAGAAAGGCTCCAGCAACGGCAAGATGGTCATCGCGACCGTGAAGGGCGATGTGCACGATATCGGCAAAAACATTGTTGGCGTGGTGCTGCAATGTAACAACTACGAAATCGTCGATCTTGGCGTGATGGTGCCCGCGGAGAAAATCCTCAGAACGGCGCGTGAAGTGAATGCCGATCTGATTGGCCTTTCCGGGCTGATTACCCCATCGCTGGACGAAATGGTCAACGTGGCGAAAGAGATGGAGCGTCAGGGCTTCACCATCCCACTGCTGATTGGCGGTGCGACCACCTCGAAAGCACACACCGCGGTGAAAATTGAGCAGAACTACAGTGGCCCGACGGTTTACGTGCAAAACGCCTCGCGTACCGTTGGCGTCGTGGCCGCGCTGCTCTCAGACACCCAGCGCGATGACTTTGTCGCCCGTACGCGTAAAGAGTACGAAACCGTGCGTATCCAGCATGCGCGTAAGAAACCGCGTACCCCGCCGGTAACGTTACAGGTTGCCCGTGACAACGATCTGGCCTTCGACTGGGAAAACTACACGCCGCCGGTGGCGCACCGCCTCGGCGTGCAGGAAGTTGAAGCCAGTATCGAAACCCTGCGCAACTACATCGACTGGACGCCGTTCTTTATGACCTGGTCGTTGGCCGGGAAATATCCGCGCATTCTTGAAGATGAGGTGGTAGGAGAAGAGGCGAAGCGCCTGTTCAAAGATGCCAACGACATGCTGGATAAACTCAGCGCTGAGAAGACCCTGAATCCGCGCGGCGTGGTGGGTTTATTCCCGGCCAATCGCGTGGGTGACGACATCGAGATTTACCGTGACGAGACGCGTACGCATGTCATCAACGTGAGTCATCACCTGCGCCAGCAGACGGAAAAAGTCGGTTTCGCCAACTATTGCCTGTCTGACTTTGTCGCGCCGAAACTGAGCGGCAAAGCGGATTACATCGGTGCTTTCGCGGTTACCGGCGGTCTGGAGGAAGATGCGCTGGCGGACGCCTTTGAAGCCCAGCATGACGACTACAACAAGATCATGGTGAAAGCGATCGCTGACCGTCTGGCGGAAGCATTCGCGGAGTATCTGCATGAGCGCGTGCGTAAAGTTTACTGGGGCTATGCGGCGAATGAGAACCTCAGTAACGAGGAGCTTATCCGCGAAAACTACCAGGGGATTCGCCCGGCGCCGGGCTATCCGGCGTGCCCGGAACACACTGAAAAGGCCACCATTTGGGAACTGCTGGACGTGGAAGCGCACACCGGGATGAAGCTCACTGAATCATTTGCGATGTGGCCAGGCGCGTCGGTCTCCGGCTGGTATTTCAGTCATCCGGACAGCAAGTACTACGCCGTGGCGCAAATCCAGCGCGATCAGGTTGAAGATTATGCCTTCCGTAAAGGCATGAGCGTGGCGGAAGTCGAACGTTGGTTAGCGCCAAACCTCGGCTACGACGCTGATTGATTCACAAAACTGTCATCTTTATTTACAACAAACAGGGCACTCATTGAGTGCCCTGTCTCTTTATTACGTTTAAACCCTTATACTGAAAGAAGGCTTCGGCCTCAGGAACATATAACGATAAGGAGTACCTGATTCCGTGTTAACTCTGTTACACCTGCTTTCTGCCGTCGCGATGCTGGTTTGGGGTACGCATATTGTGCGTACCGGCGTGATGCGTGTCTTTGGCGCCCGCTTGCGTACCGTCCTCAGCCGTAGTGTTGAAAAGAAGCCGCTCGCCTTTTGTGCGGGTATCGGCGTGACGGCGCTGGTGCAAAGCAGCAACGCCACCACCATGCTGGTCACTTCGTTTGTCGCGCAAGATCTCGTGGCGCTCACCCCTGCACTGGTGATTGTACTCGGCGCCGACGTGGGGACCGCTCTGATGGCGCGTATCCTGACTTTCGACCTCTCCTGGCTGTCGCCACTGCTGATTTTTATCGGCGTGATCTTCTTTCTCGGACGTAAGCAGTCCCGCGTGGGGCAACTGGGGCGGGTTGGTATTGGGCTGGGATTGATTTTACTGGCGCTGGAGCTGATTGTGCAGGCAGTAACGCCGATCACCCAGGCGAATGGTGTGCAGGTTATTTTCGCCTCGCTCACCGGCGATATCATGCTGGATGCGCTGATTGGCGCCATGTTTGCGATTATCAGTTACTCCAGCCTGGCGGCGGTGCTGCTGACGGCCACACTGACCGCCGCAGGCATTATCTCGTTCCCGGTGGCGTTGTGTCTGGTGATTGGCGCCAACCTCGGCTCTGGCCTGCTGGCGATGTTGAATAACAGCGCCGCGAACGCCGCCGCCCGCCGAGTGGCGCTCGGCAGTCTGTTGTTTAAGCTGGTGGGGAGTCTGATTATCCTGCCGTTTGTTCATCCGTTGGCTAATCTGATGGATGAACTGCCGCTGGCGAAATCTGAACTGGTTATCTACTTCCACGTCTTCTACAACCTGGTGCGCTGCGTGGCGATGGTGCCGTTCGCCGAACCGATGGCGCGTTTTTGTAAGCGCATCATCCGCGATGAGCCAGAACTTGATGCGCATCTGAAGCCCAAACATCTGGACGTTAGCGCGCTGGATACGCCGACGCTCGCTTTGGCTAATGCCGCCCGTGAAGCTTTGCGCATAGGCGACGCGATGGAGCAGATGATGGACGGGCTGAAGAAGGTGATGCACGGTGAGCCGCGTGAAGAGAAAGAGCTGCGCAGGATGGCGGACGACATTAACGTGCTATACACGGCCATTAAGCTCTATCTGGCGCGGATGCCAAAGGATGAGCTGGCGGAAGAGGAATCACGCCGTTGGGCGGAGATTATCGAAATGTCGCTCAACCTCGAGCAGGCTTCCGATATTGTCGAACGTATGGGCAGCGAGATAGCCGATAAGTCGCTGGCCGCCCGCCGGGCATTCTCTGTCGAAGGGCTAAAAGAACTGGATGCGCTCTACGATCAGTTGCTCAGCAATCTGCAACTGGCAATGTCGGTGTTCTTCTCAGGTGATGTGACCAGTGCCCGTCGTCTGCGCCGCAGCAAGCACCGCTTCCGTATTCTCAACCGTCGTTATTCGCATGCGCACGTTGACCGTTTGCATCAGCAGAACGTGCAGAGCATCGAGACCAGCTCGTTGCACCTGGCGCTGTTGGGCGATATGCAGCGTCTGAACTCGCTGTTTTGTTCAGTGGCTTACAGCGTGCTGGAACAGCCGGATGAAGACGATGAGCGGGATGATTATTGAGTGAGGTGAAGCGGTAGGCCGGATAAGGCATTTATGCCGCCATCCGGCAATGCTGTCGTCTACCATATAGGCCGGATAAGGCGAAGCCGCCATCCGGCATCAGACAACAAATCAACTAAAAGCAGTGGCCTGCTTCAACGGCAACCGCCTCTTCACCCGCTTTAAAGATATACGTGGTGTTCGGGCCGCCGAGCACGGACTTACCGTTACTCACCTTAATCCAGTTACCTTCCGGTAAGCCAATTACCGTCAGCTCTGGCGCCACAACCAGCAGCTCGCGAATACGCTGTTCACGCGTTTCGCCTTTGTGGCCTTCCGGCAGCGCGTTGGTGAAATGTGGGTTAATCTGCAGCGGGAACAGACCCAGGGCATCAAAGCCTTTTGGATCGACAATCGGCATGTCGTTGGTGGTGCGGATGGTCTGGCAGGCAAGGTTGGAACCCGCGCTCCAGCCGATATACAGCGCACCGCGTTTGACGACATCCACAATCGGCGCCAGCAGTCCGCGTTCGCGGCTTTCTTTCAGTAACTGGAAGGTATTACCCCCGCCGACAATCACCAGCTCTGCGTTTTCAATAGCGGCAATCGGATCGGCAACGGTATGAATACCCGTAACGTTGACGCCCATTGGCGCAAAGATGGCTGCCGTTTTCGCCGTGTACTCATCCCAGGTTTGCGTCACGCCAGCGAACGGAATAAACACCGCCGTACGGCGACCATTCAGTTGTTCAGCAATCAGCGGCAGCGCATGTTCCATCCAACCTTTGCCCGGCAGCGTCGAGTTACTCAATAAAAGCAGTTCCATCATTTCTCCATGTAATCAGAAAATTACCAACCGCAGTCATGTTACCACCGTCAGTATAACGCCTCACTGATATGGCTCACGATGTTGGAAGTGAGGTTCTGGAAAGCGGCTCGCAATAGATTTTTATGCCTATTTGTAGACGTTGTTGTCGGGAAGGGGGGCAATGTACCGGGCACGCTGAAAGTGAATAACTACCAGTAACCCAAATCAGTCATTAGCAACCAGCTTGTGAAACCAATCATCCCGGTACCACCGACGATATATAGAAAAACGTTAACATAAAATCCTAAGTCCCCGCGGTAATAGTAATCTTTTATAGGGGAGCTTTTTCTTGTTTCAATGATAACACCTGTCTGGAATCCTCTAATACCATGCAATAACATCCAGATCGCAGTGACGTACATAACGGTCACGAGAGCTATGTTTTTTAACTCCATGTTAATCTTTGACTGTCTCCTTTAGTCTGTTTACTCAGCCTTCAGAAAAGGTTGATGAGAATTTAGTATCACTAGACTTCAATTCCCTTCTGTTTCAGCTCTTTTCTAATCACACGTTTAATCCAGGCTGCCAACGATTCATCGCCATCCTGCCGTTGTGCTTCTTCCATCGCTTTGCGCAGTTCCGGATCCAGACGGAATTGAAACGTGGGATTACCTCTTCTTTCGTTCATGTGTGTTGATACCTTAATTACACAAGAGTAGCGTGTGTATGTGTGATGACACATTACTCTCACACACCAAACATGACAACGCCCCGAAAGTGCGGGAACACGATCAGGGCGTCTAACCACAACATTACATCAGCCAGTTGATTCCCGCGTTGGCGCAGTTGGAAGTGAAAGCTGACCAGCAATTGTTTGCTGTTGCATAGTACCTAAAATAAACAGAGCGCCCATCCCTGGCGCTCTGTTCCTGCTTTTTTACCCCGCCCGCGCAAATTCTGCCGCTTCGGCGATTAGCGCGTCATCCGGGCGTACGCCGGTGTACATGGCGAACTGCTCCACGGCCTGTAAGGCAATCACCTCTGCACCGCTGATGGTCTTTTTACCTAATTGCTGTGCCAGTTTGATTACCGGTGTTTCCGGCGGCAGGGCGACGACGTCAAACACCACGCTGGCGGCAGCGACCATTGCTTCGCTGTAGGCCAGTTCATCGCTCTCTTTACCGCCAGCCATGCCGACGGGCGTCACGTTGACCAGAATATCGCAGGTAATCCCTTCCGGCTGAGGCTGCCACTGGAAACCGTACTGTTTTGCCAGCGCCGGGCCGCTCTCACGATTGCGGGCGGCGACGATAACATCGCGAAAACCGGCATCGAGAAACGCGGCGATAACCGCTTTACCCATTCCACCGCTGCCGCGGATCATGACGCGTGCGTGGGTATCAAGCTGGTGGCTGGCAATCAGGCTTTTTACCGCAATATAGTCGGTGTTAAATCCTGTCAGCTTACCGTTGTCATTGACGAGGGTGTTGACGGAGTCAATGACTTTTGCGGAAGGATCGATGGCATCCAGAAACGGCATGCAGCTCTCTTTAAACGGCATCGATACCGCGCAGCCGCGGATGCCTAGCGCGCGAACGCCTTTCACCGCGGCCTCAATATCCTGCGTAGTAAAGGCTTTGTAGATAAAATTTAACCCCAACTTTTCATACAGATAGTTGTGAAAACGTGTGCCGAAGTTGCCGGGTCGGCCGGCAAGCGACATGCACAACTGGGTGTCGCGGTTAATCATGTTAAATTTCCTCGGCGTGAGACAATATGTACTGTTCGGCTTCCTGCGACCAAATCCCCTGATGGCGTTCCAGGATGTCACGCAGGGCTGGATCATCAATCTGGGTGAGCGCGGTTAACGGAAAGGCTTTGCCGGTGTAGACCAGTTTTTTCCCGCCACCGACTTTTGGCAGTTCCAGCGTTGTCTCACCAGCCGCATTCAGCCCCAGAATGTGCGTCACCACTTTTGCGGCCTGAACCTTCTTCTCTTCGATCAGTTTTACCGCCGTGCGCATATCGTCGGTATTGCCGCCAGATGTCCCAACATAATGGGTAAAGGCGTAGTGCACGTCGTAGAAGTTAATCGGCGCGCTAAACTGCTTATCCTGCGGACCCGCAAAGAAATTCATGCAGCCATCGGCAGCCAGCAGGGAAGAGGCCAGCGTGACCAGCTCTTCGTTGGGTACAAATACAAAGATGTCGTCAAACCCATGGCCGCCGCTCAATGCCATCAATGTGTCATAAGCTGCATCCTGGGCGTGAAGGTAGTGGATCAACGTTTGTGGCTCTGACGGATAGTGCTTGCGGGCGTAGCTCAACTTGTCGTTATTGGTGTCGGTCACTACCAGCAGCGCCGGGTTAACCGGACCATGCAGCGCGTAGTCGATCGCCAGTAGTCCCATTGGCCCAGTGCCGCCGAGGATTAACGTACGCCCCTGCGGACGAATGCCCATCTTATGGTTATAAGTGCCTTCCTGCAGGTGATAGTTGGCGTTGAATGCGCCAATCACGCAGGACAGTGGCTCAACCAATGAACCTTCAAAATAGGTTTCGCCTTCGTAAGCCAACAAGCAGTCCTGCTCCATGACTTCATCAGGAATGATGACGTGCGTGGCTTCACCGCCCACCCATGGGAAGGAGTAGCCGGGACAGTCCGGGCGATCCGGCAGTTGCAGGTTAGCCTGAATGACATAGCGTTGGCCGGGCTGAAACTTGTGCTGCCATTTTTTCCCCACGGCAATAATATCGCCGCAGAACTCGTGGCCGATGATGATTGGGTTGGTGACCACATCATCTGGCACCTTTTTGTGGTTCTCACCCTGATTAGCCTCTTTCCAGGAAGAAAGGCAAAGGCTGTCGGTTACGACGGAAGCAAGAATTTCATCATCCTGCATTTCAGGAAGATCGAAGGTTTCCAGGCGCAGATCGCGTTTACCATAAAGGCGTAAAGCTGTTGTTGTTTGCATTGTTACCACCTCTTCCTCTTTCGAGGACAATTTGTTGAAGTAGCCCCAGCATCGCCGGGGCGGAAAAATCAGGACAGGAAGCCCAGCGCGTTACCGATAATCCCCAGCGCAAACAAGGCGAAGATCAGCCACACCGGATTAATTTTCTTGTTGAGTAGCCGCACCATCAGCAGCGTCAGACCCAGCGCCAGCAGGCCGGGGCAGAGTTGGTCGAGAATGTTCTGCACGGTCATGGTGACGGTGGTACCGTCTGTGCCAGGCGTTTGCGATACCACCAGTGGTACGTTGATGCTGGTCCATTTGGTGACCAGCACCCCCATGACAAACAGGCCAAGAATTGATGCGCCTTCGGTCAACTTTTGCAGCAGGTTGCCGCCCATGTCGCTAACGATGTTGACCCCTTTACGAAAGCCAAGCTGTAAGCCGTACCACTTCATTGCCAGACGTACTGCATTGAAAATAAAGAAGAACAATAGCGGGCCGAGAATGTTACCGGACAGTGCCAGCGATGCGCCGAGCGCGGCGGTAATCGGGCGCAGTGTTCCCCATACCAGCGGATCGCCGACGCCGGCCAGCGGACCCATCAGCCCAACTTTGATGCCATTGATTGCACCATCGTCAATTTCCGCGCCGTTGGCGCGAGCTTCTTCCATCGCGGCGGTCACGCCAATTACCGGGCCGCAAACGGCAGGTGTGGTATTGAAGAACACCAGGTGCCGTTTGAGTGCCGCAACCTGGTCCTCTTTCAGTGGATACAGGCGCTTGATGGCAGGGATCATGTCGTAGCAAAAGCCCAGCCCATGAATGCGTTCAAAGTTGAATGATGCCTGTTGCAGGTTGGAGCGAACAAACATGCTAAACAGGTCGGATTTGGTCAGTTTTTTCTGTTCCATGGCTGGCTCCATTAGTCATCAAGCTGGTCGAGAGCTTGGGAAGAGGCGGGTTGCGCCTGCGGTTCGGCTTTACGCCACTGTGGGTTTAACTGGATGTAGACCAGCGCGATGATCACGCCCACGCCACCGAAAGCCAGCAGACTCAAATCGAGATACCCTCCGGCAATAAATCCGAGGAAGAAGAAGGGCATCAGGTACTTCACTCCCATCATGCGCAGCACCATGGCGTAACCGACCACCACGATAAAGCCACCGGCAATCTGCAATCCGCGGGTGACGAATTCCGGAATGGCGTTGAGCATGCTGCTGACCATATCCGCGCTGACAAACAGCGAGACGATTAATGCAGGAATGGCAACGCGCAGCGCCTGTACGCCGAGAGCGGAAACATGCAGCATGTCGATGGTGCGAAAGCGGGCGTCTTCGGCTGCTTTATCCGCCGCGTGCTGGAACACCACGGTGATGGTACGGGCGAATACCGTCAGTACCTGGCCTGCCGCCGCGACGGGCAGGGCGATGGCGATACCGGTAGCAATGCTTTGCTGACCGACGATAACCAGAATGGCGGAGATAATACTGGCGAGCGCTGAATCGGGAGACTGCGCTGCGCCGACGTTCATCCAACCCAGAGCAATTAACTCCAGCGTGCCGCCGAGCATAATCCCGGTTTTTAAATCACCGAGGATCAGGCCGATAACGGTACAAGCAATAAGCGGACGGTGGGTCTGGAACTCATCCAACACGCTGCCCATTCCGGCAATACAGGAAAATATAAATATGGCGATAATTTGTAGGGTACTTATTTCCATAATATGTCACCTTGTGAATGTGATCATCCCTGCCTGTTAAAGCATAAATACACAGGCATTTTTATTTATTCAGCGAGCGATTGTTCTTTTATTTTTTCAAGGATATTAACTGATGGATCCGATGCGACGACGCGTAAATCCAGCGTAACCCCCAATTTATCTAACTCACGAAAAGCTTTGATATCGTCATCATCTAAAGAGACCGCTTTGGTTAATTGTTTTTTACCTGGCCGCCAGGCCATGCCGCCAATATTTAACGTGGCGATTTTTACCCCTTGTTTTACCATTGCTAAAGCATCCTGCGGGCAGGTAAACAGATAAAAAACGGTTTCGCTCTGATATTGCGGGTTATGGTAAACAGCGACTGCTTTTTCGAGATTAACGACGTTAACCTTCATTCCGGGCGGGGCGGCCTGACGTAATAATGTTCGACGTACTTCATCGTTATAAACGTCGTCATTGCAGATAATAATTCGTTGGGCATTCGCCACCTTCGACCAGACGGTGGTGACCTGACCGTGAATCAAGCGGTCATCGATACGAGCAAGGGTAATGTTCATCAGAAATCCTCTTCGGTCGTTTCCAGATGTTGCCAGACGACACAGGTTTGTTGAGCAATGGTCGTCAGGTGTTCACACAGTTCATCCACATTCATACTGCTTTGGTTATCAACCAGTTCCAGCGCCAATGGCAGCGACAACCCGCTAATAACCCGAATAGCGGGATTTTGCATTGCCAGCGTAGCGGCAGCATTCCAGGGACTGCCGCACTGCAGATCGACGGCAATCAGCCATTCATCGCCAGTGTGAACGCTTACTAACTTTTTCAGTTTTTCCACGATGTTGCTGGCGTTCTCCCCAGGGACAAATGCCACGGCTTCGACGTTGGCATCGCCGTAGACCATCTGTACCGATTCCAGCATGGCGCAGGCCAGATTGCCGTGAGCGCAGAAGATTGCATTGACCATAAAACCTCCTTAACCGCGCGTTTTTCCGCCCGCAATGTTAGTGGTTACTCCGGTGATATAACTGGCGCGCTCTGAGAGGAGATAACAAACAAAATCAGCGACTTCGCTTAAACGTCCTGAGCGACCAATCGGGATCGCGTTCCTGGTATAACCCTCACGCAGCTGTTCAACGGTGATGTTGCGGGTCCAGGCCAGCGCTTCTTCATATTCGGGGGTGCGCAAACCGGTTTTTTCCAGAATGCCAGGTGCAATGCCAACCACACGAATGCCGTGTTTGCCCAACTCTTTCGACCAGGAACGGGTAAAGCTATTCAACGCGGCTTTAGTGGCGGCATAGCAGCTTTGGCCCTCTGAGCCTTCCAGTCCGCTTTCTGAAGAGACATTCACAATCACGCCGTTATGCTGTTTTACCATTTGGCGTGCCGCCGCTTGCGACATTAAGAACACACCTTTCTGGTTGATATTAACCATTTTTTCAAAAGCAGCTTCGTTCAGTTCGTATTGCCCGGCGGGTGCTTTTTCATCGACCAGTAGCCGCGGGAAGTTAACGCCAGCATTATTTACCAGTCCATCAATACGTCCGTAGCGTTGGATAATTTCAGTAACAGTATGATTAACCTCTTTAGCGCTGGAAATATCCGTTGGCCAGAAATGATATCCGCTATGGTTTTCATATTTACCTTCGCCACTATGAATATCTGCCATTTGCACATTTGCGCCTTGCGCTAATAACTCCTCGACAATGGCCAGACCAATTCCGGATGCGCCACCGGTAACAATAATGACTTTGTCTTGCAGATTTAACCACGTTTGCATAATAAACTCCCAGTTTCAGATAAGGGGATCCCACATAAAATTAATTATGGCAGGATCAATTCAAATATATTTACTTCAACAATAATTCAGCGGTATGGCTGTTGGTGACTAAACAGTTAATATAATTCCCACGTAATGCGCCTAATATCCCAGTGTATTTTTCTTCACCCATTGCAATGCCAATGGAGTAACGCGCCTGTTTTAATTTATTGGTTTCGATGGAGAGCGTCTTTTCACTCATCCTGGTCTCTACGGTTACACCGTTGATATCGTAAAAGCGCGAGCAAATGTCTCCGGCCACATGGCGGGCATGCAGGTCATCACTCTCTTCACTGCCGTAAAAAGCGTGCCAGTTGGCACCATCGCGTATTGCCGGAGACCCAATTCCGACCAGCGCGACGTCCAGATTATCCCAGTAGGCGGAAATCGATTTAAAGTGCCGGGACTGCATAATACCGTTACGGATCAGCGAGTTTTCCAACAGCGCCGGGAAATCGGCCAGGTGCGATTCCCCCTTGAGCTTTGCCGCGGCGCCGTAGGTCAGCGTATTGACGTGGTAGCGGCTTTCAAGTTTGCCGGACGGTCCGCCGATAATCGGCACACAGATAAGCTGGCGTGACTGGTTGGCCGGGGATAATCCTTCAACCAATCCCCGTACCGCGCGACCCCATGAAAAACCAATAATGTCGCCGGGCTCCAGTAAGCGTTCCAGTAACTGTGCGCCATGCACGCCCATCATATTAAGTTGTTCATCTTCCTGTTCGCTGTCGCAGGAGACTACGACCGCTTCTTTCAGGCCAAATTTTTGTTTTAGCTGCTGTTCCAGCCACAGATTTTCGTTGTAGTCGTAATTAATGGCGATGGTGACGATACCCTGCTCGCGGCCACGTTTTAGTAACCGACTGATCGTGGTGCGGTAAATCCCCAGCTCGCGGGCGATTTGCGCTTGTGTCATATCCTGCTCGTAATAAAGCTGCGCGATTTTTACGATCAGGCGGATATCATCGCTGTTTTCCATCGCCATTTTGGGACTCCTGCACATTTGTGCAAATCACGAAATTGCCTTCTTGATCTGATATAACCCCATCTGTTTCACATCTCAAAGCTATTTTCACTTATTTCAGCGTCAATAACTGACCGATTGTGCTGCACATTTGATGTGGTGATTGCGCGTCTTTGGCACATATGTGCTTGTTGCTCTAATGTCTTGATTCTGCTTGTTTTCATTCAACAAAATTGCAGATATGGATCACTGACACTTTTGTGTCAAAAGGCGGGGCGGATCACAAATAGCGCTCGGGCATTCGAACACGATTATTTTTTATCGCCCACAAGGTAGGGTATATTTCGCTTTTAATACACAAAGTCATTCAAGTTGTACCAAGGCGGCAAGGGAGCGAATCCCTGGGAGCATAGATTGCTATGCGACCTGGGTGAGTGAGGGCAGCCAACGCAAAGACAGCTTGAAGGATGAAGTGTATACAGGAGAAACTATGCTGCCCGACTCATCTATCCGATTAAACAAATACATCAGTGAAAGCGGAATCTGCTCGCGCCGCGAGGCGGATCGCTTTATCGAACAAGGGAATGTCTTCCTGAATGGCAAACGCGCCACCATTGGCGATCAGGTGATGCCTGGCGACGTCGTAAAAGTAAATGGTCGATTGATTGAGCCGCGTGAAGCGGAAGATCTGGTTTTTATCGCGCTGAATAAGCCGGTAGGGATTGTCAGCACCACCGAAGATAGCGAGCGCGACAACATTGTTGATTTCGTCAATCACAGCAAGCGCGTGTTCCCAATCGGTCGTCTGGACAAAGATTCTCAGGGACTTATCTTTCTGACCAACCACGGCGACCTGGTGAATAAAATCCTGCGTGCCGGTAACGATCACGAAAAAGAGTATCTGGTGACGGTAGATAAGCCGGTCACTGATGATTTTATCCGTGGGATGGGGGCCGGTGTGCCAATCCTCGGCACCGTCACCAAAAAATGTAAGGTGAAGAAAGAAGCGCCGTTTGTGTTTCGCATTACGCTGATTCAGGGGCTGAACCGTCAGATCCGTCGTATGTGCGAACACTTTGGCTATGAAGTTACCAAACTTGAGCGTACGCGTATCATGAACGTTGGTTTGTCCGGTCTGCCGCTGGGTGAATGGCGCGACCTGACGGATGACGAACTGATCGATCTGTTCAAGCTGATTGAGAATTCGTCCTCAGAAGCCAAACCGAAGGCGAAAGCGAAGCCCAAAACCGCAGGCATTAAGCGCCCGGTAGTGAAAATCGAAAAATCGGCGGAGAAAGAGAAATCGCGCCCGGCGGCAAACGGTAAGCGTTTTACCTCGCCGGGGCGTAAGAAGAAAGGGCGTTAACGTCTGCCGCGCGTTGGCGTATTTGCTGACCAGGAAAACGATGCTTCCGCATCCGGTTTATAAGCCTGCTTTTTCTTCAACTGGCGGGCTTTTTTCGCTTCCGCTTCGCGCAAGGCCATCAGTTTATCGATGTACTCTTTCTTGATGCTGTTGGTTTCTGCGTTGGTCAGCGGGCGACCATGCGCAATGCGCGCGCGGTCGAGCAGCGTTTTCAGTTCACGCTGTTCGCGTTCGGTCATCTCTTTTTGGGTAATGCGGGGGAGTGCCATATGGGTGCCCTCTGTTAGCCGATATCCTCAGTGTACGGTAATCCAGAACCTGCTGATAGCGTCATGTATTGTATTATTCAGCAATACGTAATTTTCCGGCAAAGTCCTGCTGTGTATAGCCCGTTGTTCTGAATCGCTTGTCTGTGATGATGTTATCGATCTCTTTTAATGTGGCGATACACATCACACCGTCCTGGCCAAATTTTGTATGGTCGGCAAGAATTACCGACTTTTTACTCATAGCAATCATTGATTTGGCAACATAGGCTTCATCGAAGCTTTTCACCAGCACACCATGTTGAGGTGAAATACCACCCGCGCCGATGAAGCAGATATCTGCGTGAATAGTGTTTATTTGCTGACAAACGGAGACGCCGAGATTGGCGCGGAAATGGTAGTCATATTCACCACCTAATACATAAACGCGCGCTTTGAGATTATGTTCTTTGATTTTATCGGCAATCAAGGCTGAATTAGTAATAACGGAATAGGCCAGAGGAGGTAATTGTTCGGCCAGAATAAGATTGGTTGTGCAGGAATCAATGAATAGAGTGTCGTGCTCGCTGACCATCCCGGCGGCAAGTTTACCAATTGCCATTTTTTCTTCGCGGTGTATATCAATCCGCGCGCCAAATTCATCTTCCTGAACAACCTGCTTCTTGACGGCTCCACCGTGAATCTTGGTAATTTGCCCTTCAGACTCCAGGATGGAGAGATCGCGGCGAATGGTCTCTGATGTGACTTTTAGCGTTTCCGATAATTTGATAACCGTCACTTCACCGAATTTATTTAATTCATCGAGGATATGTTTTCTTCTTTTAATCGGGTTCATTATTTTCCGCCAACGTCGTGCTTTGGCGCATGGTAACTGGATGTGCAGAGCAACGCAACCACTCCAACGCACAGACAATACCCTCATCATCATTAGAGGCCGTCACATAGCTGGCTTGTTGTTTTACTGCCTCTGGCGCATTCCCCATTGCAATACCAATGCCGGCGGCGGAAAACATACTGATATCGTTTTGCTGGTCGCCAATCGCCGCAACCTTTTCTGCTGTTATATTTAACTGGCGCATTAACATGCTAATAGCATAACCTTTATTTATTTCGCTACGTTGGATATCAATGTAATTCTCCCCAGTGATAGTCGCTGTATAGCCATAAGGTAATTTATTATTCACTTCTGCAAACAGTGCATTTATTTTTAACTGCTCAGTAACGAGTGTGATTTTATAAATATCATGCCGGTTTAAAATATTTCCAGGTGCTGCCGAAATAAGTGGTAATTCAAATAAACGGGCTTCATAAGTTGTCCATGGCGCTACCTGTTGGTCGCAACGATGATAAATAGCATCGGCGCTAAAAAAGTGATGAGGACAGAGGGAAAGCGCAATATGTCGGTCAATATCCCGAAGATTCATACAAGAGAGCGCTGCAGTATGGATATTGCGCTGCTGCGCCATCTCGAGAATCTGACCTCCGTTGAAGCCTGCGCACCAACCAAACAGTGCATCAACCTGCTGCTGCTGTAGCAGGCGCATCATAGAGGAGACCGGTCTGGCAGAACAAGCGGCCAGCAGGCCACCGCGCTGGTGGAAATCAATGAGTGCCTGACGTGTGCGTGGACTGATTGTCTTTTGCGAAGTCAGTAGTGTTCCATCCAGATCGGTGACCAGTAACATGCTTCTTTTCCCTTAATATCA
Organism: Citrobacter sp. Ce129; assembly: GCF_030334545.1. Taxonomy (NCBI): domain Bacteria; kingdom Pseudomonadati; phylum Pseudomonadota; class Gammaproteobacteria; order Enterobacterales; family Enterobacteriaceae; genus Citrobacter; species Citrobacter sp. Ce129. The sequence continues at coordinate 84,909 of NZ_JAOWDS010000027.1, read as the reverse complement.
ATGCGCAATAAACGGTGTGACAGCCTCTTTGGCGGCGTTGCAGACCATATTGTCGATTGCCGTACCGACGACCAGAATATTGACCCCGGTATCCTTAAACGCTTTGGCATTGGCGAGGTTAATTCCGCCTTCCGCCAGCGTCGGCACGCTTACCGCGCCGACCAGTGCCCACAGGCGATCTTTAATGGCTTGCGGAATATCACCTGCGGCTACGCCTTCGTAGCTCATACCGGTCATTAAACCAATCATGTCGACGCCAATTTCCTGCATCCGTTTTGCTACGCTGGCGACCTCTTCCGGAGTGCGCGCAGGAATACCGAAGGTATGCAGGTCATCCGGGTGACCAATATAAGCATCAACGGTCAGGCCATACTGATGGGCGAGATTAACGATGTCCTGTAGATCGTCCCAGTCGGATTTATGGGTGTGTAAGCCATCGGCACCAGCACGGGCAATCTCCAGTATCTCTGTTTCCGTGAGCGGGACTGGTAACGTTTCGGTAAAGCCACCTGCGATACCGACGGTAATGAAGATATCGTCAGGGACCACATTACGTACGCCATGTACTGCTTCGGCCATCTGGCTGTTAGTAATTTCGTGGCGGATTTGTTCCGCCGCGTGCATGTTGCTCACCCCCTTATGCCCACGCGCTAACGCCAGTGCGGGATGGTTCGGTTCGAGCAGCTTAACGCCCGCCTCACATACTGCTTTTGCCAGACGCGCATCGTCGCCGGTTATCCCTGTGCTGAGGATGGTTTGCCCGCCGTGCAGCGTGATGGCATCTTTCACTTTCTGTAACGCTTTAGCGCGTTTTTTATTCATATCGCCTTTAAACATGGTGTACCTCTGGTGTTGGTGCATTAATTAATGGGCTGACGCGGTAGATTCTTTCTGTGCGACAGCCTTAAAACGGTTGGCAATAATGGTGGAAATACAGGTCAGGCCCATGACGGTAACCATCACAATCGCCATTTGCAGCGCATTGCTGGATAAGAACGGAGAGGCAAATGCAGGGACATAAGCCACGCCTTTGACGTTAAAGAAACCCAGCATCATGCCGCCCAGACCGGCCCAAACGATCGCTGAACCAAAGACAATTTTGTTGGCAAACATGAACGGATAGGCCGATTCAACGAAGGTCCCAAAGCCGAGGTTGATAAGCAGGCCGGGCGTCGCGACGGCTGCTTCGCTTTTTTCTCGTGGTGCGATGACGTTAGCCAGGTTGATACCTGCAGCAACCATCACCAGGCCCACCATATCGACAGCACCGAGGAAGCTGACACCGGATTTTTCCATTTCCAGGAGCACCAGCGGCAGAATGACTGCGTGATAGACTCCCCCCAGAATAGCTGGCCAGATAACCAACCCAGCCAGCAGGCCGGCAAGAATAGGGCTGAAGGCCAGTGTGCTTTCGATAGCCAGTTTGATGTAATTACCTGCTGACAGCGCCAGCGGACTCAGCAGATAGTGCATGATTAACCCAGCGGCCAGGCCCGAGATCCCACCCGCTACAATGTTGACGGTGGTCATCGGAAAGCGCCAATTCAGGCATAATTCAAACAGCCAACGAACGAAAATCCCGGCCATCAAACCACCGATGATCCCTCCAATCAGACCGCCTTCGACGGAAAGTACTCCGGCGACCACCCCAGCAACAATTGAGACTTCATCCAGTTCCGAAATCTGTTTTGCTGCGAGAACCGCAACTAAAACCGGCAGGCCCTTCAGTAGAATTTCAAAGATATCGTTGAGTTTTTCCAGGCCCGGAATGTGACTGAGTGCGAGCACGATTGCCATGGCGATAAAGCCCGGCAGCGCAGGGATCATAATGCTGCGAATATTGAAGCGCTTAAGCAGGCTTTTTCCAGAACCGCCCTGTGAAGGAGAAGCGCTGCCCAACTGTGGTTTATATTTAACGCCCCAGTGCTTACACAGTGATGCGATGAAGGAGACTGCGCGGGTTCGGCTGGTGGTTCCCGTCGTGCCCGAGGTTGCGACGACATTTGCCCCTTTTGCCGCCACTAGCGCCATTGAGGTTCCGCCGGTGCCAACAATCGGTGTTTTCATCTCAACAGCGGCGGCAAAGACTGCCTGGTTGGCCTTCACCGGATCGGCGCTCATCACGATGATCCCGTCGATCTCACCGTTACGGATCATCTCAGCAATCCTGAAATCGCTCTCAACTACCGAGTCGTTCACTTCTGAAAGTTTGCCCTGAAATATCCTTTGTGGTTTTTGTTGGTTTTCTGTGGTTAGTGCAAATACAGACGCTGGCGTGTGAGGTTTGGCAGCGTCCATTGAGGCCTCTGCCGCAATGAACTGCACAGCGGCAACTTCCACACCTGCGGCTTCGCACTGCTGGTAAATTTCCTGGAGTAGCTTTTCGGGTTCAGCACCACCCAGGTTGTAGAGGTTGCCTCCACTGCTTCCAATAATCGCAATTTTTTTCATAGCGGCCTCGAAGATAGGGTAAGGGTTTATCTGTGTTGTAGTGGAATCATATTCCCAATTAAAACAAACTAAATCAACATTCTAAAAATGATTAATTTGGGGTTTGAAACAGGTTTATTTGTATATTTGATTGAAATATAACAATTAAATAATTATTTTGTTTTGTGTTGATGTTTGTTGTTTTGTGATGGGGTTCAAATGCAGGTAGGGAGAAATGGAGGATGCCTCCTCCATTTATGAAGATTAGTGTTGTTTTACTGCGTGTGGTTTCTCTTCAATCGGCTTGCCGGACCAGTAGCCTGCCAGCAGCGAACCGGAAAGGTTATGCCAGACGGAGAACAACGCGCCGGGCAGGGCGGCAAGCGGGCCAAAGTAGATCTTGCCCAGCGCAGCGGCAAGTCCCGAATTCTGCATGCCCACTTCGATAGCCAACGTCCGGCAGGTTGACTCGTCGAAACCAAACAGTTTTCCGCCCCAGTAGCCGCCGAGCAGGCCAATGGTGTTATGCAGGATTACGGCGATAATCACCACAAAGCCGACCGACGCAATGTGCGAGGCAGAACCCGCCACGACGGCGCTGATGATTGCCAGAATGCACACCATAGAAAATGCGGGCAGATAGGGTTCCACGGCTTTTACGACGCGTGGGAACAGGTGGTGAATGACCAACCCCAACGCAATCGGAATGACCACGATCTGCAGGATACTCAGCAACATACCCATCACATCGACCTGGATATGCGCATCGACATACAGCCGTGTCAGCAGTGGTGTGGCGACAACGCCGACCAGCGTTGAAACCGATGAAATAGTCACAGAGAGCGCCACATCGCCTTTTGCCAGATAGATCATGACGTTTGATGCCGTTCCGCTGGCGACGCTACCGACCAGCACCATCCCTGCGGATAATTCCGGCGGCATGTTAAATGCCAGCGCTAAAATCCATGCGGCGAGCGGCATCACCAGATAGTGCAGGAAAATACCCGCCGCGACGGGTGCTGGACGTGAGAGTACGCGTTTAAAGTCGTCCACCTTCAGGTGAACGCCCATGCCGAACATGATCAGCATCAGTAACGACGGCACGAATGGCCCGACAGGCGTAAAGGTGGTGGGCGTGTAATACGCAATCACAGAGAGCAGCAGCGCCCATAACGGGAACAGCCGCGTGAGAGTAGCGAGCATGTTATATTCCTTGCGATTGAAATGTGTTGTGTTGTTATAAAAAGCCGGGTTCGAGCCCGGCTATAGTTATTGTTTATCGCGTGATGAAATATTATTCAAACAAATTATGTTTATGTTCCGCTGCGAACGTTTTCCCAGCTCAGCCCGAAGCGGGCGAGATATTTGCGCAGGCGGTCTGCATCGTTAGGATTGGCTTTCTTCTGCCGTGAGACGGCAAACAGTTCGCGCCCCGCTTCCGACAGCGACGCGCTGCGGCGGCACACTTCCAGCACCGTTTCTAACTGGCGGCGATCGAACAGGTCAATGTCCATGTTCAGTTCAGGTTGCGAAGCGGCAATCTGCCAACTCTCCTTTAACAGCGCAATTTCTTCTTCGACAAGGGATAAGGTGATGCGCCCCTGTTCGGCAAGTGTCGCCATTCGCGCGATGGATGAACTTAGCTCGCGAAAATTGCCGCGCCACTGCGCCTGTGGGGAACAGGCAAATGCCAGATAACAAACGCGAGCCTCTTTGTCGAAACGGATCTGCATCTGTTTACGGCTGGAAAAACGGTGTAGCTCATACTCGATGTTCGGGGCGATATCTTCCCGCCGCTGCGCCAGACCGGGCAGGGCGAAGCTCCACATATTGATACGTGCATAGAGATCTTCGCGAAAACGGCCTTCAGCGACCCACTGCTGCATGTCGCGATGGGTTCCGGCTATCAGTTGAAAATCGCTGTGTACTTCTTTGTCCGATCCAAACGGGAAAAAGGTTTTTTCCTCTATCGCTTTTAGCAGCATGGCCTGCTCGTCCAGCCCTAACTCGGCTATCTCATCAAGGAACAGCACGCCGCCATCCGCTTCACGCAGCAGTCCGCTGCGCGCTGTGAGTGCGCCGGTAAACGCCCCTTTCACGTGACCGAACAACGTAGACATCGCATTGTCGCCACGCAGGGTTGCGCAGTTGACGGCGACCAGTTTCCCTGCCACCAGATGCTTCGACTGGCGTAGCTGAAAAATACGTTTCGCCAGGAAGGATTTACCCGCACCGGTGGGGCCGGTGAGCAGGATCGGGTCGGTCGAACGTAATGCTACACGCTCAATGCGATCGATCAGTTTATTGAAGGTGGCGTTGCGCGTATCAATCCCGTCCTTCAGAAAGGAGACAGACTGTTGCTGTTCGCGCTGAAAACGACTGGTGAGCGTGGCATAGCGGCTTAAATCGAGATCGATAACCGAGCAGACGCCAGCGGCGACGGCTTCGTCCGATGAACCGGCTGGTGCCGGGCTGGTTTGTAGCAGGCTGGCGGGCAGGTAGCGGGCTTCCGTCAGCAGAAACCAGCAGATCTGCGCGACGTGCGTCCCGGTGGTGATGTGCACCAGATACTCTTCATTATCCGTATCAAAGCAGTAGTGGGTGGCGAAGTCGAGGAAAGCGGCGTAGACCTCTTCAAAATCCCAGGGGTCGTTAATAGTCACGGCATGTGGGCGTACTTCGGTGTCAGGTGAGAGCAGCGCGACGTCTTCAATCAACCTTTGCGCCATGCTCTCATCGCGTGGCTGGTGCAGCAGTTCCAGTCTGTCGACAGGGAGATCAGGCTGTTGGCACAATCCAACCGTGGGTCGCCACTTTTTAAATCGATTAGCGCGTTTACCGCGCTTGTCCAGCACCGTACCCAGTACACCAATGACTACCCGTCTCTTTTTCATAGTTTATCCACAAAGATAAATATCGATATAAAAAGATAAGAAAATATCTTCGCCACGGCAATCTTTAATCTAAGTGCGTAAAATAAAATGATTGTTAATCAATGAGTTAAAAGTTTAATTCGCGTATTTTTCTTTTTGGCACGCTTCTGGCAATAACTCTTACGTCAATCACGCTGAAAACGCAGGGGGTTAAACCTCGCCGGCACGTCAGGAACGGTACAGGCTGTTTTCCAGAAGTGTTCCGTCAGCCGATGACACACAGTGGGTTCGATTCCCAATTTCATCCTCCGAATGAAAACTGGTTGTTAATCATAGAAATAAAACGGAGCGATGCGCAGTTAGCACGCTCCAGAACAGGCTGCCGGTAAAGATGCCGTGCGACAGGCAAAAGGGAATTCCCCTGCCGCTTCGCCCCTGCACCCGCACCTGAACAACATAAAGGAATAATAAAATGGCTAAGAAAATCACGATACAAAAGGGGCAGTTAGGTCTTTTATCCCGCGAGGGCGATTACTATCAGACGCTGGAGTCTGGGCAGCACCGTTTGCCGTGGTTTAACGCCCCTGAAGTGCTGATCGTTAATAGGGATGGTAGCGAGGTACCGCAAGCGCTGGCGGAGTATTTGCGTCGCTTCCAGCCTGCATGGGTAGAGCGTTACTGCCTGGTTGTTGATACGACGGATACCGAAGCCGGAGCGTTGTATGTCAACGGTGTTTTACAGGAGATCTGCCCACCTGCCACGCGCCGTCTGTACTGGCGTGCAGAGGAAGCGCTGACGCTGGTGCGCATGGATACTCGTCAGGTTTTGGTACCGGTTGAGGTGATGAATGCGGTATTACAGTCACGACGTAACGGTACGGTGAAAGGTCGTGAAGCCATCTTAACGGTGCAAGTTCCTGCGTGGCACGTTGGTGTGCTGAAAATTGATGGCGAAACCCAGGCGCTGTTACCGCCGGGTTTGACCGCATACTGGAAGATAAACCATCTGATTGAAGCTGAAGTTGTTGATACCCGTTTACAGGTGCTGGAGGTCGGCGGGCAAGAGATCCTGACCAAAGATAAGGTCAATCTGCGATTAAATCTGGCCGCAAACTGGCGTTATAGCGATGTGTTGCAGGCTTTTGGTCAACTGACCAAACCGCTGGACCACCTTTACCGCGAGTTACAGTTTGCGCTGCGTGAAGCGGTGGGAACGCGCACGCTGGACGAACTGCTGGAAGATAAGCAGGTGATCGATGAGGTGGTGAGCGCACAGGTGAAAGCCCGAATGACGCCGTTTGGTATTGAGGTGGCTTCGCTCGGCGTGAAAGATATTGTCCTGCCGGGAGATATGAAAGCTATTTTGTCCCAACTAGTTGAAGCTGAGAAATCCGCTCAGGCCAACGTTATCCGCCGTCGTGAAGAGACTGCCGCGACGCGATCGCTGTTGAATACTGCGAAAGTAATGGAAAACAACCCGGTGGCGTTGCGCTTAAAAGAGCTGGAAACCCTCGAAAGAGTTGCTGAACGTATCGATAAAATCTCGGTGTTTGGTGGCCTCGACCAGGTACTGCACGGCCTTGTGAACATAAAAGGATAAGAATAATGAGCTACAACACAGTGGACGGCGCGATGCGCGAAAGGGTATTGCGCCAGCTAAAAGAGGTAGAGCAGCGCTATGGCGTCAGGGTGCTGTATGCCTGTGAATCCGGCAGCCGCGGCTGGGGATTTGCCTCGCCGGACAGCGACTATGACGTGCGATTTATCTATGTTCATCCGCCCGAGTGGTATCTGCGGGTCGAGGCGCCACGAGATGTTATCGAGTTGCCGATAGATGATGAGCTGGACGTCTGCGGCTGGGAATGGCGCAAGGCGCTGGGGTTACTGAAAGGCGCAAACCCTACGCTTATCGAGTGGCTGGATTCTCCAGTGGTCTATCAGCAGGATGAAGTGACCGTGTCAGCGCTGAAAGCGTTGGTGCCTAAATGGTTTTCTCCACTACGTGCTCGTTGGCACTACTATTCGATGGCGCGGAAAAACTTCCGTGGCTATCTGCAGGGTGACGACGTACGGCTGAAAAAATACTTCTATGTTCTGCGCCCGCTGCTGGCTGTGCGGTGGGTCGAAGCGGGGAAAGGTGTACCACCGATGCGTTTTGCCGACCTGCTGGCGGGAAGTGAACTGGATGCGCCGTTGCGTCAGGAAATTGATGAACTGCTGGAACGCAAGCAGTGCGCGAGAGAAGCGGAGTATGGTCCGCGCCGCCCACTGTTGCATGCGTTTATCCGCGCCGAACTGAAAAGAGGAGAGATTCCGCCGACGTTACCGGATAGCCGGGAGGGTGATGTCAGAGAACTGGACAGATTGTTATATGAAACGGTGATGCGGTGAAAACGCCCGATGGTACAAGAGCCATCGGGCGTTGGCATCTACTCACTCAAACAAATTATGGTGCAGCTTCTGTACCACCTGTTCGGCTTCGGTACCAGGCACCAGGAAGCACAGGTTATGGCTGGACGCGCCGTAGCAAATCATGCGGATGTTGAACGGCTCCAGTACGCCGAACACCTCTTTACCCACGCCACAGGCTTTGGACAGGTCGTTGCCAATCAGCGCCACCAGCGCCAGGCCTTCTTCCACTTCAACCCGACACAGGGCAGACAGTTCCATCAGCAGAGACTGTGTTAACAGTGTATCCCCGGTGGAGGTCGAACCGGTGGTATCCAGCGTCAGCGCCACGCTGACTTCGGATGTGGTAATTAAATCTACCGAGATGTTATGGCGTGCCAGAATACCGAAAACTTCCGCTAAAAAGCCACGAGAGTGCAGCATATTCAGGCTATGCAGCGTTACCAGCGTTTGCTTACGGCGCAGCGCCAGCGCCCGGAACAGAGGTGGATTCGCGGTTTTATTGCAGACCAGCGTACCGCCTGCTTTTGGATCCTTACTGGAGCCCACAAACACCGGGATATCGCTACGTACGGCTGGCAACAGGGTTGCCGGGTGCAGCACTTTCGCGCCAAAGGTCGCCATTTCCGCGGCCTCTTCAAAGGCGATTTCATCAATACGCTGCGCCGCCGGAACAACGCGTGGATCGGTCGTGTAAATGCCCGGAACATCGGTCCAGATATCGACGCGTGTGGCATGCAGCGCTTCGGCCAGCAGGGCGGCCGTATAATCGCTCCCGCCGCGCCCCAACGTGGTGGTGCGGCCTTTGCCTTCACTGCCAATAAAACCCTGAGTAATCACCAGACCTTCGCTCAGACGCGGTGCCAACTGGAGCGTTGCCAGTTCAGCCAGCGCCGCGACGTCAGGTTCTGCGCGGCCAAAACGATCGTTGGTGCGCATCACTTTACGTACGTCAAACCACTGCGCCTGCACGTTGCGTTCACGCAGGATCTCGACGAACAGCAGGGTAGACATCAGTTCACCGTGGCTGACCAGTTCGTCGGTCAGTGCGGTTGAGGTCGCCAGTGACGCCGCTTCTGCCAGCGTGGTGATGTTTTCCAGCAGACGTTCGATCTCTTCACGGATCACGTTTGGATAACGCAGACGTTCCAGAATATTGAACTGAATTTGACGAATGGCATCGAGTTTTTCGAAGCGCGCGGTTGGCTCCAGCCCTTCAGCCAGTGCGACCAGCAGGTTGGTGATTCCCGCGGAAGCGGAAAGTACCACTACACGGACATTAGCATCAGAAAGCACTACATCAGCGCTACGATTCATGGCATCAAAATCCGCCACGCTGGTACCGCCAAACTTGGAGACAACTACATCAGTCATAACTACCTCGTGTCAGGGAATGAATAGAGCGACCATGGCACATAAGGCAGAACAGAAACCGGTGCAGGCGCAAATGCAAATACCGTATTACATTTCGTCCTTCAATCTGCCTCTTCGTTGGCTGCACCTGCTCACCACAGTCACTTACTTCAGTAAGCTCCTGTGGATTCTCAGGTTTGCCGCCTTGACGCATATCGAATGACTTTATGTATATAAATAAAAGGCATGGCTTGTACTGTCAACGCTGGGATTATGCGGATTTTTCATGCTGCAACTGCGTTGAGTAACGGTACTAATAACAACGCTGATAACCGCTATACTTTTTAGCCACGTTTGGCGGATGCCCTGGCAATGGCATTAAAACAATCACACTTTTCTGTGACTGGCGTTACAATCGATCTCAGTCACAATTCTCAAAATCAGAAGAGTATTGCTAATGAAAAACATCAATCCAACGCAGACCTCAGCCTGGCAGGCACTACAAAAACACTTTGAAGAAATGAAAGACGTTACTATCGCGGATCTGTTCGCGAAAGATAGCGATCGCTTCACTAAGTTTTCCGCGACGTTTGACGATCTGATGCTGGTGGATTTCTCCAAAAACCGCATCACTGAAGAGACGCTGGCTAAACTGCAGGATCTGGCGAAAGAGACCGATTTGGCAGGCGCCATCAAGTCCATGTTCTCCGGTGAGAAAATCAACCGCACCGAAGACCGTGCCGTGCTGCACGTGGCGCTGCGCAACCGTAGCAATACGCCAATCATCGTTGACGGCAAAGATGTCATGCCGGAAGTGAACGCGGTGCTGGAGAAGATGAAATCCTTCTCTGAAGCGATCATCTCCGGAAGCTGGAAAGGCTATACCGGTAAAGCCATCACTGATGTAGTAAACATCGGTATCGGCGGTTCTGACCTCGGCCCGTTCATGGTGACCGAAGCGCTGCGTCCGTACAAAAATCACCTGAACATGCATTTTGTGTCGAACGTTGATGGGACGCACATTGCTGAAGTGCTGAAGAAAGTGAACCCGGAAACCACGCTGTTCCTGGTCGCTTCCAAAACCTTCACCACCCAGGAAACCATGACCAACGCCCACAGCGCACGCGACTGGTTCCTGGCTACCGCAGGCGACAACAAGCACGTTGCCAAACACTTCGCTGCGCTCTCCACTAACGGTAAAGCGGTTGGCGAGTTCGGTATTGATACCGCGAATATGTTCGAGTTCTGGGACTGGGTTGGCGGTCGTTACTCCCTGTGGTCTGCTATCGGTCTGTCCATCATCTTGTCCGTAGGCTTCGACAACTTTGTTGAGCTGCTCTCCGGCGCCCACGCAATGGACAAACACTTCTCCACCACGCCGGCTGAGAAAAACCTGCCAGTGCTGCTGGCGCTGATCGGTATCTGGTACAACAACTTCTTCGGTGCTGAAACCGAAGCGATTCTGCCGTACGACCAGTATATGCACCGTTTCGCGGCCTACTTCCAGCAGGGCAATATGGAATCCAACGGTAAATACGTTGACCGTAACGGCAATGCTGTAGACTACCAGACTGGCCCAATCATCTGGGGTGAGCCGGGTACTAACGGCCAGCATGCGTTCTATCAGTTGATCCACCAGGGCACCAAAATGGTTCCGTGCGATTTCATCGCGCCGGCAATCACCCATAACCCGCTGTCAGATCACCATCCGAAACTGCTGTCTAACTTCTTCGCGCAAACCGAAGCGCTGGCTTTTGGTAAATCTCGTGAAGTCGTTGAGCAGGAATATCGCGACCAGGGTAAAGATCCGGCAATGCTTGACCACGTTGTGCCGTTCAAAGTGTTCGAAGGCAATCGTCCAACTAACTCCATTCTGCTGCGTGAAATCACGCCGTTCAGCCTGGGAGCGCTGATTGCACTGTATGAGCACAAAATCTTCACTCAGGGCGCCATCCTGAACATCTTCACCTTTGACCAGTGGGGCGTTGAGCTGGGCAAACAGCTGGCAAACCGCATTCTGCCAGAGCTGAAAGATGGTTCCGAAGTGAGCAGCCACGACAGTTCTACCAACGGTTTGATTAACCGTTATAAGTCCTGGCGTTAATCTGCTTCTTCCTTCGAACCGCAGCGGTGTTGGCTGCGTACGTTAACCCCGGTCACATAGCTATCTATGCTCCCGGGGATTAACGATCTTGCCGCCTTGCTGCAATTCGAATGAATTTGCAGATTGCTTATAAAAAAAGCCGATATTAATATCGGCTTTTTTTATAAGATTGCTCCAGGATATCTACGTTTTATCTTCATTACTTAATTGAGCTTAATCCTAAAATAATTTCCTTAATGTTGTTCAATATCTGTTGTTTTCGGATTTACCGGATATTGCGTTTTCTATATTTATATTTTAACTGATTGATTAAATGGATGTTATTTTATTTTATTAATCGTTATCTCGCTTGCTGACTAATTATCCTAAATTCCCGTATGGCGTAATTTGCACACTTTGGCTTGTGTATACTCGATCTCGCCCGAAATTCTTTTGGGTAAATCTCCATTCATACAATGAAGGGAATTTGTGATGAAAAAAGTTCTGTATGGCCTTTGGGCTATATCTGCGCTTGCGGCGACTTCTGTCTATGCCGCCCCCGTTGAGGTGGGTGAGGCTGCAGGGTCGGCTGCCGCGTCGGTTTCGGCAGGAAGTTCCTCCGCAACCAGCGTGAGCACCGTAAGTTCTGCGGTGGGGGTTGCCCTGGCGGCGACCGGTGGCGGCGATGGTTCTAATACCGGAACCACCACCACAACAACCACCAGTACCCAGTAATACCGGTACGTAGCCCCTAAATAATTCGCGTTGCAGGAAGGCGGCAAGTGAGTGAGTCCCCGGGAGCATAGATAGCTATGTGACCGGGGTGAGTGAACGTAGCTAACGCATCTGCAACGTGAAGTATGACGGGGATTAATTCTAACCACACTTCGGTGTGGTTATTTTGCCGCTGCGGAGAAACGTCGTGAAGCGACCAGCGATCATAATGGTTTGCCTGTTACTGCAGGCGTGCTCAGCCACCACCGAAGGGTTGGGTCATTCGCTATGGGAGAGCGTGTTTGGTACTCCCGGCGTACAGATGACGGACGATGAAATCCAAAACATGCCCTACGCCAGCCAGTACATGCAACTCAACGGCGGTCCCCAGTTGTTTGTGGTACTCGCGTTCGCAGAAAACGGACAGCAAAAATGGGTGACTCAGGATCGGGCCATTCTCGTCACGCAGCATGGGCGCATTGTGAAAACGCAGCTCGGTGGTGACAACCTGATCGAGATGAATAATCTGGCGACAGACCCGCTCATCAAACCAAATCAAATAATCGATGGCGCAACGTGGACCCGTACGATGGGCTGGACTGAACATCAGCAGGTACGCTATGCCACCGCACGCTCAGTTTTCAAATGGGATGGCGCAGACACCATCAAAGTCGGCAGCGATAACACGCCGGTACGGCTCCTCGATGAAGAGATAACTACCGAACAAACACGCTGGCATAACCGCTACTGGATCGACAGCGAAGGGCAGATTCGCCAGTCGGAACAGTATCTTGGCGCACGTTACTTCCCGGTGAAAACCACGCTGATTAAGGCGGCAAAATCATGATCAAACGAGCCGTACTGGCGCTGCTGTTAAGTCTGAGCACAGCGTCCGTTTTTGCTGCGGGCAGCGTTAAGGTCTTTACCTCCGCCAGCGCAGAGCCAAAAACGCTGACCGGGGCTGAACATCTGCTCGACCTGGTTGGACAGCCGCAGTTGAGCAATAGCTGGTGGCCAGGCGCAGTTATCAGTGAAGAGCGGGCAACGACTGAGGCGGAACGTCAGCAGCAGGCATTACTGGCCCGCCTGGCGACGCTGAGCGCTGAAGAAAGCGGTGACGATGCCGCATCTATCAAGGCATTACGCCAGCAAATTCAGGCGCTGAAGGTGACCGGCAGACAGAAGATTAATCTCGATCCGGATGTTGTGCGCGTCAGCGAGCAAGGTAACCCGCCGCTGCAGGGCAATTACACGCTGTGGGCCGGAGCGCAGCCAACCGATATCACGCTGTTTGGCCTGCTAAGCCACCCAGGTAAACAACCGTTTATGCCCGGGCGTGATGTCGCCAGCTACCTCGATGGGCAAAGTCGGCTCGGCGGCGCGGATCGTAGCTACGCGTGGGTCATCTATCCCAATGGACGCACGCAGAAAGTACCGGTCGCTTACTGGAACAAACGTCACGTTGAGCCGATGCCCGGCAGCATCATTTTTGTCGGACTCTCTGATGCTGTCTGGAGCAGCACCCCGGATGAAATCAATGCCGATATTCTTCGCACCCTGACCCAGCGGATACCCGAATAATGAGAAAAACTTACCTGCTCAGCTTACTGGCGCTGGGCGTAAGCGTTGCTTGCCATGGTGAAACCTGGCCCGCGCCCATTGGACCTTCGCAGTCCGATTTTGGCGGCGTGGGGCTGCTGCAAACCCCAACTGCACGCATGGCGCGCGAGGGCGAAATGAGCCTCAACTACCGCGACAACGATCAGTACCGCTACTACTCTGCGTCGGTACAACTGTTCCCGTGGCTGGAAACCACGCTGCGCTACACCGATGTGCGTACTAAAAAATACAGCAGCGTCGAGTCGTTTTCAGGCGATCAGACATACAAAGATAAGGCTTTTGATCTCAAATTACGGCTGTGGGAAGAGAGCTACTGGATGCCGCAGGTAGCGGCTGGCGCGCGCGATATTGGCGGGACGGGCCTGTTCGATGCGGAGTATATAGTGGCGAATAAAGCCTGGGGGCCGTTTGATTTCTCGCTTGGCCTGGGCTGGGGATATCTCGGGACCAGCGGCAACGTCAGCAATCCGTTTTGCTCATACAGCGATAAATTCTGCTATCGCGATAACAGCTACAAGCAGGCCGGCTCTATTGACGGCAGCCAGATGTTTCATGGTCCGGCATCATTATTTGGCGGTGTGGAATATCAGACTCCCTGGCAACCACTGCGCCTGAAGCTGGAGTATGAGGGGAATAATTACCAACAGGATTTTGCGGGCAAGCTGGATCAGAAGAGCAAGTTTAACGTCGGCGCTATTTATCGCGTCACCGATTGGGCCGACGTTAACCTGAGCTATGAGCGCGGGAACACCTTTATGTTTGGGGTCACGCTGCGAACTAACTTTAACGATCTGCGGCCAAACTATAACGACAACGCCCGGCCGAAATATCAGCCGCAGCCGCAGGATGCCATCCTGCAACATTCGGTGGTGGCGAATCAGCTAACGCTGCTGAAATATAACGCCGGGCTGGCCGATCCTAAAATTCAGGTGCAGGGCGATACGCTGTATGTGACCGGTGAACAGGTGAAATACCGTGATTCGCGTGAAGGGATCGAACGTGCCAACCGGATCGTGATGAACTCCCTTCCCGACGGGATCCGCACGATCCGTATTACGGAAAATCGCCTTAACTTGCCGCAGGTGACGACTGAAACGGAGGTTTCCAGCCTCAAGCGCCATCTGGAAGGCGAGCCGTTGGGTCATGAAACCCAACTGGCGCAAAAACGCGTTGAGCCCGTGGTGCCGAAAACGACCGAGCAGGGTTGGTATATCGATAAGTCACGCTTTAATCTCCACATCGATCCGGTGCTTAACCAGTCGGTGGGCGGCCCGGAAAACTTCTATATGTATCAGTTGGGCGTGATGGGAACAGCGGATTGGTGGGTGACCGATCATCTGCTGACCACCGGGAGTTTGTTCGCCAACCTCGCCAATAACTATGACAAATTTAACTACACCAACCCGCCGCAGGATTCGCATTTACCACGAGTGCGTACCCATGTGCGCGAGTATGTGCAAAACGATGTCTACGTGAATAACTTGCAGGCCAACTACTTCCAGTCACTCGGAAACGGGTTCTACGGACAGGTTTACGGTGGCTATCTGGAAACCATGTATGGCGGAGCGGGGGCGGAAGTGCTGTATCGCCCGCTGGACAGCAGTTGGGCGTTTGGTGTTGATGCCAACTACGTGAAACAGCGTGACTGGCGTAGCGCGCAGGACATGATGAAATTCACCGACTACAGCGTGAAGACCGGGCATTTGACGGCTTACTGGAATCCGTCATTCGCTCAGGATGTACTGGTGAAAGCCAGCGTGGGTCAGTATCTGGCGGGGGATAAGGGCGGAACGCTGGAAGTGGCGAAACGCTTTGATAGCGGTGTTGTGGTAGGTGGCTATGCAACCATCACCGATGCCTCGCCGGATGAGTACGGAGAGGGTGATTTTACCAAAGGGGTGTACGTTTCCGTACCGCTGGATCTGTTCTCGTCTGGCCCGACCCGCAGCCGTACGGCGATTGGCTGGACGCCGTTAACGCGTGATGGCGGCCAGCAGCTTGGACGTAAGTTTGGTCTGTATGATATGACCAGCGACAGAAGTGAGAACTTCCGTTAACGCTTGATCGCCCGGTGCGCAGAGCTTACCGGGCCTACAGTACGGCAGTAGGCCGGATAAGGCATTTATGCCGCCCTCCGGCAATTTATAAACGACGCAATAATTTTGCCGGGTTGCCCGCGTACACACCTTTCTCGGTAATCGATTTGGTCACTACGCTTCCCGCGCCGATGACTGCGCCATCGCAGATAGTGACCGCCAGAATGGTCGCTCCACTGCCGATCGAAACATCGTCGCCAATGATAATTCTCCCCCAACTGTTGCGGTCAGCGTTGGGTTTTCCTTCGCGAAACATATCGTTGGCGAACATCACGCCATGCCCGATAAAACAGCGGGCGCCCAGGGAGACATATTCGCAGATGAAGGTGTGCGACTGAATTTTGCTGTCTGCGCCAATCTGCGTATTGCCCTGGATTTCTACAAATGGTCCGACAAAGACGTTGTCACCCAATGTGCAGTCGTAGAGATTGGCGGGCTCATAAATCACCACGTTCTCACCGCAGGTAACGTTGCGGACAGCGGATTGTCTTATCTGCATACTTCATCCTGTGAAATGTGTCGTGACATTCATCATTCCCCGTTGACCTGTCTTGCACAAAACATAAACAAAAAATGTAGATCTCTGTCACATTTTTGCGTTATACAGAAACCTCGTCACTGAACAGGAGGGGCCGTTATGACGTCGCTATCTCGTCCGCGCGTGGAGTTTATCTCCACCATCTTACAGACTGTGTTGAATCTGGGGCTGCTGAGTCTGGGCCTGATCCTGGTTGTATTCCTCGGGAAAGAAACGCTGCATCTGGCAGATGTGCTGTTCGCGCCGGAACAAACCAGCAAGTATGAGCTGGTGGAAGGGCTGGTGGTTTACTTCCTCTACTTTGAATTTATCGCCTTGATTGTGAAATACTTTCAGTCAGGGTTTCACTTTCCGCTGCGCTATTTTGTCTATATCGGGATCACCGCGATTGTGCGGTTGATCATTGTCGATCATAAAGCGCCGATGGATGTGCTGATCTATTCTGCGGCGATCCTGCTGCTGGTGATCACCCTGTGGTTGTGCAATTCCAAACGGCTGAAGCGAGAGTAACAGACAACACGCCGCAATCGGGCTGCGGCGTGTAGACGTGGTTAATGACTGGCGAATATCTTAATCAGGCCGATTCTATTTGCTTTCATTTACGGTTTCCATCATGAGCTGTTGCTGCTTTTCTTTGGACAAGCGAGCGATGCCAAAGCCAGTGAAACCCCATAGCGTCGCAAAGAAAATGCCACTCCAGCAGAGAATAGCCCACGGAAGATAGCTTAATGTAGCAACACCAAGCGTACCTGCCATGTAGGCACCCGCGGCAGTCCAGGGCAGAATCGGTTCAAATATGGTGGCAGAGTCTTCTACAGTCCTCGCCAGATTTTTTGGATGTAGCCCGCGCTCAATATAAGCACTTCGTAACATTTCAATCGGGATCAGGATTGAGATCTGACCATTACAGGTCACGCTAATCATTGTTAAGCCACAGGCAATAGTCGCAAGAATCATGGTTCCTGTGGAATGAACTAATTTGAGCAGATTATGGACGATGACTTCTAAAGCGCCGCTCAAGGCCAATGTTCCCGCGAATGAAAGGGCGCAGAAACAAATAAGCAACGTACTCATCATCGAGTTCATGCCACCGCGGTTGAGCAAATTACCTAATAGCGGATTAACATCTTTATCGGTAAGCATTGAAACGTTAAATCCGTCTACTGCACTTTTTACAATGTCGTGTAGTGCGAAACCCTGAATGACGCTGGCGTTGATCATGGCTACCAGTGCCGAAACAAGCATAATTGGAATAGTTGGTTTCTTGGTAATCGAACCGTACAGGACAATGGCAATGGGGAGCAATAACAACAAATTAAAATGATAAATCCCCTTTAATCCCTCTGTAATTAGCTGAACTTTGTCGGGCACGGTTGAGCCGCCGAGATCGCCATTCATTCCATAGAGGGTCATAACAACGGCTGACAGAATCAATGAGGGAAGGGTTGTGTAAAGTAAATGAACGATGTGTTCATAGAGATCTATCTGGGCCGCCATCGCAGCCAGGTTAGTGTCGCCAGAAAGAGGTGACAGTTTGTCCCCGAAATAAGCCCCCGCCACAATAGCGCCAGCAGTTGCTGCCAGATTAGCCTCCATTCCGATGGCCACACCCATAAATGCTACACCGACAGTGCCTGCCGATCCCCAGGATGTCCCTGTGCATACAGAGACGACGGCAGTAACGAGCAGGGCGGTCACATAGATCATTGAAGGATTTATCAGATTAAGGCCGTAATAAATCATCAGCGGAATAGTACCGCCTATCATCCATGTCCCAATCAGGAGGCCCACGCTGATCAAAATTAGCAGAGCAGGCATTGTTTTGGCGATTTTCTGCGATATTGATTCAAGGATTGCATTGTAGCCGTACCCCAACCGCTTAACTAACAGCGCAGCAATGACGGTTGAAAGAACCATTAATGGCTCAGGTGGCAGATCGAAAGCTGCATAGCCAACTCCCAGCAATAGAACCATCGCTAGTATTGGTAACAATGATTCCACCAGAGTTGGTGTTCTTGGAGTATTGTTATTATTCATGGAGGGAAACTCCTGTAGTGAAGGGTATGCTCTGATAAATCCGTTCAAATGCTTGTGTAAGAGTGGTTCTTGGCGTGGCGATGTTCACGCGGAAAAAACCAAGTCCTTCATCGCCAAAATCTGATCCCCAACTCATCTCAACACCAGCGAGGGAGACAAACCAATGGCGTAGTTGCTCTTCGCTGATGTTCATCGCTCGGTAGTCGATCCACAACATGTAAGTTCCACCACCAGAGGCGACAACCCAGTCTGGAAAATGAGCCTGGCAGAATGATTGAACCCAGCGCCTGTTTTCGGCCAAATAATTTTTTAATGCTGCTAACCAAGAATCGCCATGGCGGTAAGCACAGAGAAATGCAGGAACAGAGAAATAACCAGGATTATGGATACCTGCTGCAATAAGAGCTGATTTAAACTTTTCACGATACTTATCATTAGCAATAACAATATTGGCGATTTCAAGTCCGGCCATATTGAATGTTTTTGCTGGAGATGTACAAATAAACGAGTTTTGTGCAACGTATGAACTTATCGAAGAGATTGTTTGATGTTGTTTTTTGGTGAAATTGAAGTCTGCATGAACATCATCGGAAATAATAAAAACATTATATTTCTCTGCTAATGAAGCTATTTTTCTCAGATTGTCTTCTGACCAGATTGTTCCTGTTGGATTATGCGGCGATATTAGAATAAAACAACAAGCCGTTTTAAACTTATCTTCGAGATCCGCAAAGTCTATTTCATAGCGGTGGTCACGATAAAGTAACGCACTTTCCAGCAATACTCTATGGTTGACTTCAACTGCATGGCTAATAGGATGATAGGCTGGGGCCAGGCTGACAATAGCATCTCCCGGCTGGGTAAAGTTCTGGATAAATAATGAGACGGCTTGTACCACTCGTGGGCAAAAAACAATGTGTTCAGGGTTGACCTTCCACGAGTAATGGCGTTGGTACCACTGTGCTGTTACTTGCTGCCAGTCATCACTTAATAATGTATAACCGTAGATACCTTTCTGATTTGCGGCTGACAATTCAGAAACTATAAAATCAGCTACGGGGATATCCATATCAGCTACAGACAGAGGGATGATGTCACGCCCCTTGTTATTATATTTAGCGCTATAGGTTCCGTCGCGTGAAATAACTTTATCAAAATTATAAACTTTCATATTTGTTACTCGCCCGATTTTATCGTTAGGGTAATGTAATATTTCGAGAGTGGAAGTGTTATTCTGTATTTTGTTTTCGTCATTATGAAAATTTGCATATGTGATGCTTATCACAAAGATGTTAATTGTCTGTCAATAAAAATAATCCAGTGAGTGTAAACGTTTTACATCGCTTAAGCGTATGGAATTTACATAAAAAAAGGCGCTCCGTAGAGCGCCGAATAACAGTCACAGGTTGGGATAACATAAATTGAGGGTTGCAGTGGCATTGCCCGTTGCCGGGCGGTTACTTCGGTAAAACTTAACCTTTCACACCACCCGCCGTCAGGCCGTTGACCAGCCAGCGCTGCGCCAGCAGGAATACCAGAGTGATCGGAATGGCTGAAAGTACAGCTGCGGCGGCAAAGTCGCCCCACAAGTAGTTCTGTGGATTGAGGTACTGCTGCATACCTACCGCGAGGGTGTAGCTGTTCACATCACGCAGCAGCAGTGACGCGACCGGTACTTCGGTAATGGCGGCAATGAACGACAGAATAAACACGACCGCCAGAATCGGAACGGAAAGCGGTAACAGCACCAGGCGGAAAGCCTGCCACGGCGTAGCGCCATCCAGCGCGGCCGCTTCTTCCAGCGAACCGTCGATGGTTTCGAAATAGCCCTTAATCGTCCACACATGCAGCGCAATACCGCCGAGATAAGCAAAGATCACGCCGCCGTGAGTGTTCAGGCCGATAAACGGAATGTACTGGCCCAGGCGATCAAACAAAGCATACAACGCGACCAGAGACAGTACCGCCGGGAACATCTGGAAAATCAGCATCCCTTTCAGCAGGGTTGCTTTGCCCGGGAATCGCATACGGGCAAAGGCGTAAGCGCAGGTGGTGGAAAGCGTCACGATACCGATCGCAGTAATGGTGGCCACTTTCACCGAGTTCCACAGCCATAACAGCACCGGGAACGGCGGCGGGGTCACGCGGCCATCCGCGTGCTCAACGCTAAAGCCCAGCGCCAGTTTCCAGTGCTCCCAGGAGATGTTTTCCGGGATCAGGCTGCCGGTAGCAAAGTTACCTTCGCGCAGCGAGATAGCGATAACCATCAGCAGCGGGAACATGATCGCCGCGATAAAAATCAGCAGCCCTAAGTGCGTTGCGAATAAACGTAACTTTTGTGATTTCGGTTGGACCATAGCCATTGTCGTTATCTCCCTTAATCAAACTTCATACGTGTGGCTTTCAGGTTCACAATCGCCAGCGCGCCAACCAGCAGGAAGATCAGTGTGGCAATCGCCGCCGCCAGACCGAAGTCCTGACCACCGCCGCCTTCAAAGGCAATACGATAGGTGTAGCTCACGAGCAGGTCGGTATAACCGGCTGGCGTGGTGGTACCGAGCCTGTCCGGACCACCGTTGGTCAACAGTTGAATCAGCACGAAGTTGTTAAAGTTAAAGGCGAAGCTGGCGATCATCAGCGGCGTCAGGGGCTTGATCAGCAGCGGCAACGTAATCTTAAAGAAGTTCTGGAACGGACCTGCGCCATCCATCGCCGAGGCTTCGTACAGATCGTCAGGAATTGCTTTCAGCAGGCCCATGCACAGGATCATCATGTATGGATAGCCCAGCCAGGTGTTGACGATAATAATCATCGAACGCGCGGTGGTTGGGTCGCTGAACCAGGCCGGCTTGATGCCAAACAGCGCGCTCAGCATCATGTTAATTTCACCAAAGCTCTGGTTGAACAGCCCTTTGAAAATCAGAATCGAGATAAACGATGGCACGGCATACGGCAGAATCAGCAGGACGCGGTAAATCGCTTTGCCCTTCAGGGATTCCCACTGCACCAGACAGGCGAGCACCATGCCGACGGCCACGGTCAAAATAACGGTCAGTACCGAGAAGACCACCGTCCAGACGAAGATAGCGAAGAACGGTTTCTGGATGCCCTCGTCGGTAAAGACGCGGGTAAAATTATCCCAGCCAATAGTAACGGTGTAGCCCGGGCTAAGCTTGTCATCGCCCCAGTTACCGTCTGCATTCACCGACTGATAGAAACCAATGTCGTTGTTCGGACGATATTTTACACCGCTCTGGCTGTTGGTGAGCGTACCGTCATCAGCGAGCGCATAGAGTGGCTGCGTGCCGGAGAACTGGCGCAGTGAACTCATAATCACCTTGCTTTCATCCGGCAGGATGGCGGTCAATTGGGTTAATGCCTGGCGATTTTGCGTAATGATACGCAGCGTTGCACGCTCGCCCGCTGGCAGCGCTTCGGCTTCTTTCAACTGCAGCTTCTGTTCGCCGCCAAATTTAAAGGCGTCGGAGAGATAATTCTTGCCGGTTTCACCGTCGGTGAGGGCCAGTTGCCACTCATCACCCGCCGGATACAGGCCAAAATTGTAGGTTTTACCCGCCTGATAAGAACGATCCATCAGAACTTCCTGAGCGCGTTCAAAGGTCAGTTGGTTGGTGCTGCTGTAGTTGGTAAAGGCAATGGCGATCGTACAAATCAGCGGAAACAGGACAAACAGCCCCATACCGGCAACGCCTGGATAAACATAGCGCCAGGCATAGGCTTTACGGTTAGCAAAAATATACAGGCCAGCAGAGCTTAAAATCAGCGTCATGATGGCAAACAGGTACTCCCCCTGAGCGTACATCAAAACAACAAGGTAACCGACCAGCAGCCCAAGCAGACCCATCACTGACCATTTCAGCGTGTCGCTTTGCCACCAGTGTTTCTTTTTAATGACATCCATGGGGATCTTCCTCTACAACATTGAACATCTGTCGGCAAAAGTGCCTGATGGCGCTGCGCTTATCAGGCCTACGGTGAGTTGTAGGCCGGATAAGGCATTTATGCCGCCATCCGGCACGTGTGCTACAGCACTACTTGGTGATACGACCTTGTGCATCTTTCAGTGCGGCATCGACGGTCTGACGACCGCTGGCTGCGTTAATCACTGCGGTACGTACGGCATACCAGAATGCGGACATCTGTGGGATGTTCGGCATGATTTCGCCTTTCTGGGCGTTATCCATGGTGGCGGCGATGCGTGGGTCTTTTGCTAACTGATCCTGGAAGGATTTCAGCGCAACGGCGCCCAGTGGTTTGTCCTTATTCACTTCATCCAGACCCTGATCGGTCAGCAGGTAGTTTTCGAGGAACTCTTTCGCCAGCTCTTTGTTCGGGCTGGCGGCGTTGATACCCGCGCTCAGCACGCCAACAAACGGTTTAGACGGCTTGCCTTTGAAGGTTGGCAACAGCGCGACGCCGTAGTTGATTTTGCTCTTGTCGATGTTAGACCATGCCCACGGGCCGTTGATGGTCATCGCGGTATCGCCTTTGTTAAAGGCCGCTTCAGCGATGGAGTAATCGGTATCCGCGTTCATGTGTTTGTTCTTGATCAGGTCAACCAGGAAGGTCAGGCCCGCTTTCGCGCCAGCGTTATCCACGCCCACGTCTTTCACGTCGTACTTGCCGTTTTCAAACTTGAACGCGTAACCGCCGTCGGCGGCAATCAGCGGCCAGGTGAAGTACGGTTCTTGCAGGTTGAACATCAGCGCGGATTTACCTTTCGCCTTCAGTTCTTTATCCAGTGCAGGAATTTCTTCCCAGGTTTTCGGTGGATTTGGCACGAGGTCTTTGTTGTAAATCAGCGACAGCGCTTCAACCGCGATCGGGTAGGCAATCAGTTTGCCGTTATAGCGTACGGCATCCCAGGTGAACGGATAGAGCTTGTCCTGGAACGCTTTGTCAGGCGTTATTTCAGCCAGCAGGCCAGACTGAGCGTAGCCGCCAAAACGGTCATGCGCCCAGAAGATGATGTCCGGGCCGTCGCCGGTCGCGGCAACCTGCGGGAATTTCTCTTCCAGTTTGTCCGGGTGCTCAATGGTGACTTTGATCCCGGTGTCTTTCTCGAATTTTTTGCCCACTTCAGCGAGGCCGTTATAGCCTTTGTCGCCGTTAATCCAGATAACCAGCTTACCTTCTTCAATCTTGGCGAGAGCCGAGGCGGAAAACATCATCGTCGTTAATGCAGACAATGCGAGGATGCGTGCGCCAGTTTTGATTTTCATAGTTCCCATCCTGTTTGGTGATTTTGCAGAGGTGGCTTAACGGTTACTAGTTTCTTTATACGACAACCTCTTTCCATCCTCCTTACCCCTACGCCCCACCCGCTCTTTATGTGATCTGTGTTACATAAATGTGAGTATTGCGTACTGGCGCACATAAAAACCCACCGATTTTTGCAGGCTGCATCACGAAATTCCTCCGCTGCGTACGGCCCGGGTCTCAGACGCTGCTCTCTCATCCTCCCGCCTCCTCCCCCATAAAAAAGCCGGGGGGTGGAGGATTCACGCAGTCAAGGGATCACGCATAGTCAGCCCATCATGAATGTTGCTGTCGATGACAGGTTGTAACGAAGGGAGAAGGGCATGGCGAGCGTACAGCTGCGAAATGTAACGAAAGCCTGGGGTGACGTGGTGGTATCGAAAGATATCAATCTCGACATTCACGAAGGGGAATTCGTGGTGTTTGTCGGACCTTCAGGCTGCGGTAAGTCGACCTTGCTGCGTATGATTGCCGGACTTGAAACCATCACCAGTGGCGATCTGTTTATCGGGGAGACCCGGATGAACGACATTCCACCCGCCGAACGCGGTGTGGGCATGGTCTTTCAGTCCTATGCGTTGTATCCCCATTTATCTGTCGCGGAAAACATGTCGTTCGGCCTCAAACTGGCCGGAGCGAAAAAAGAGGTGATGAACCAGCGCGTGAACCAGGTCGCGGAAGTTCTGCAACTGGCGCACCTGCTGGAACGTAAACCGAAAGCACTTTCCGGCGGACAACGTCAGCGTGTGGCGATTGGCCGTACGCTGGTCGCCGAACCGCGCGTATTCCTGCTGGATGAACCCCTGTCGAACCTGGACGCCGCACTGCGCGTGCAGATGCGTATTGAAATTTCCCGCCTGCATAAACGTCTTGGCCGCACGATGATTTACGTCACCCACGATCAGGTCGAAGCGATGACGCTGGCCGACAAAATTGTGGTGCTGGATGCCGGTCGCGTAGCGCAGGTCGGTAAGCCCCTGGAGCTGTATCACTACCCGGCGGACCGCTTTGTAGCGGGCTTCATTGGTTCGCCGAAGATGAACTTCCTGCCGGTGAAAGTCACGGCAACGGCCATCGATCAAGTGCAGGTTGAGCTGCCCAACCGCCAGCAAATCTGGCTACCGGTAGACAGCCATGCGGTGCAGGTTGGCGCCAACATGTCTTTAGGTATCCGCCCGGAACATCTGCTGCCCAGCGATATCGCCGATGTCACCCTCGAAGGTGAAGTGCAGGTGGTCGAGCAGTTGGGTCACGAAACACAAATTCATATCCAGATCCCCGCCATCCGTCAAAACCTGGTTTACCGCCAGAACGACGTGGTGTTGGTAGAAGAGGGTGCCACATTCGCTATCGGCCTGCCGCCAGAGCGTTGCCATCTGTTCCGTGAGGATGGCACTGCATGTCGTCGGTTGCACCAGGAGCCGGGCGTTTAAGGTCCCCATAAAAAAACGAAACGCAAAACCATTCGCAGTTGCAGAAGGTGGCAGCGTTTAAAGAAAAGCAATGATCTCAGGAGATAGAACGATGATTACTCTGCGCAAACTCCCTCTGGCGGTTGCTGTGGCAGCAGGCATTATGTCTGTTCAGGCAATGGCCGTGGACTTCCATGGTTATGCTCGTTCCGGTATTGGCTGGACGGGTAGTGGCGGTGAACAACAATGTTTCCAGGCAACAGGTGCACAAAGTAAATACCGTCTTGGTAACGAATGTGAAACTTATGCGGAAATCAAATTAGGCCAGGAAGTGTGGAAAGAGGGCGATAAGAGCTTCTACTTCGACACCAACGTTGCCTACTCCGTTGCACAGCAGAATGACTGGGAAGCGACCGATCCTGCTTTCCGCGAAGCCAACGTGCAGGGTAAAAACCTGATTGAATGGCTGCCAGGCTCCACTATCTGGGCCGGTAAGCGTTTCTATCAGCGTCATGACGTCCACATGATCGACTTCTACTACTGGGATATTTCAGGTCCTGGCGCTGGTATTGAAAACATCGATCTGGGCTTCGGTAAACTGTCTCTGGCGGCCACCCGTTCTCAGGAAGCTGGGGGGTCTTATACCTTCAGTAGCCAGAATATCTACGACACCTCTAAAGATACCGCGAACGACGTATTTGACGTACGTTTAGCGCAGATGGCTACTAACCCTGACGGTATGCTGGAACTGGGTGTGGACTATGGCCGCGCGAATAAAACCGACGGTTACAGCTACGCGGATGACGCAACGAAAGATGGTTGGATGTTCACCGCAGAACACACCCAAAGTATGCTGAAAGGCTATAACAAATTTGTTGTTCAGTACGCGACTGACGCCATGACAACGCAAGGTAAGGGCGGCTCGCAGGGGACTTACGGCTCTACCTTCGATACTCAGGTATCTCCAGATGCACCTGTCATCCATCATGTTGACAACAACATCAATAACAATGGTAGCCTGGTACGCGTACTTGACCATGGTGCAATCTCTCTGGGCGACAAGTGGGACCTGATGTACGTCGGTATGTATCAGAACATCGACCTGGATAACGACCTGGGTACCGAATGGTACACCGTGGGTATCCGTCCGATGTACAAATGGACGCCGATCATGAGCACCTTGCTGGAAGTCGGTTACGACAACGTTAAATCACAGCAGACCAGCGATCGCAACAGCCAGTACAAAATCACCCTGGCGCAACAATGGCAGGCTGGCGACAGCATCTGGTCTCGCCCGGCAATCCGCGTCTTCGCAACCTATGCCAAATGGGATGAAGAGTGGGGTTACGTGAAAAATGGCGACAAAGTTTCTAAATATGCCGCCGCAACTAACTCTGGTATCAGCACCACCAGCCGTGGCGACAGCGATGAGTGGTCCTTCGGTGCCCAGATGGAAATCTGGTGGTAATCCAGCGCTAACCTGACGTAAAGACCGAAAGAGGGGCGCAAGCCCCTCTTGATTACGGTTTAGCGCGCTATTGCCTGGCCACCGCTGAACCCATGCTATCTGAGGTGATAACAATGAAAATGAAGAAAAGTCTCGTTGCCCTTTGTTTATCTGCAGGGTTATTTGCCAGCGCGCCTGGCATCAGCCTGGCCGATGTTAATATTGTTCCGCAGAACACCACCGCGGCCCCAACAATCCCCACGGCCGCGCTGCAACAGTTGACCTGGACGCCGGTTGATCAATCCAAAACCCAATCGACACAGCTTGCGACAGCGGGCCAGCGTCTTGATATCGCGGGTATTACCGGCCCGGTCGCGGCCTGGAGCGTGCCGGCGAACATTGGCGAACTGACCCTGACGCTGTCCAGTGAGGTCAACAAACAAACCAGCGTATTTGCGCCAAACGTCTTAATTCTTGACCAAAACATGACGCCATCTGCGTTCTTCCCCAGCAGCTATTTCACCTACCAGGAGCCCGGCGTGATGAGTGCCGATCGCCTGGAAGGGGTCATGCGCCTGACGCCTGCGCTGGGCCAGCAAAAACTGTATGTTCTGGTCTTTACCACGGATAAAGATCTGCAACAGACCACGACTCTGCTTGACCCGGCAAAAGCCTATGCCAAGGGGGTAGGTAACGCGATTCCGGATATCCCTGACCCAATCGCTCGTCATACCACCGACGGCCTGCTGAAACTGAAAGTCAAAACCAGCTCCTCCTCCAGCGTTCTGGTCGGGCCGCTGTTTGGCTCGTCCGGCCCTGGTCCTGTTACGGTTGGTAATACCGCCGCACCAGCGGTGGCTTATGCAGCTCCGGCAGCAGCAGTTGCCGCACCTGCGCCGCAGCCGGTGAAGAAAAGTGAGCCGATGCTGAACGACACGGAAAGCTATTTTAATCAGGGCATTAAGGATGCAGTTGCGAAAGGCGATGTCGATAAAGCGCTGAAGCTGCTTGATGAAGCTGAACGTCTGGGATCCAAATCTGCCCGATCCACCTTTATCAGCAGTGTAAAAGGCAAGGGGTAAACATCTCCCCACATTGTTGATTTTGCAACAACTGGTGCGTCTCCTGGCGCACCTTTTTTTATCCTTCGGTGCTAATTGTTACACTTATGTTGCCCTACCGATCACTTAATTGTGTTTGCTCACCCCGTAATGCCTTTTCTGCGATACAATGCCTTCAGGTTATAAATCGGAGAGTAAGGCATGCCACACCCTGCGTTAACGCAACTGCGTGCGCTGCGTTATTTTGATGCGATCCCGGCGCTGGACACCCAACTGCTCGACTGGTTGTTACTGGAAGATTCCATGACTAAACGTTTTGAGCAGCAGGGAAAACAGGTCACCGTCACGTTGATTCGCGAAGAATTCGTTGGGCAAAATGAGGTGTCTGAAGAGCTGCCGCTGCTGCCTGAAGAGCCCCGCTATTGGTTACGTGAAATCCTGTTATGCGCTGATGGTGAACCCTGGCTTGCCGGACGGACCGTAGTGCCTGAATCAACCTTGTGCGGTCCTGAACTGGCCTTACAAAACTTGGGGAAAACCCCGCTCGGACGCTACCTGTTTACGTCATCAACATTGACCCGAGATTTTATTGAGATTGGCCGCGATGCAGCGCTGTGGGGGCGTCGTTCCCGCCTGCGGCTGAGCGGTAAGCCGCTGATGCTTACCGAGCTTTTTCTGCCTGCATCGCCGTTGTACTGAGAGGAAGATAAAGATGGAGTGGAGTCTGACGCAGAATAAGCTGTTGGCGTTTCACCGCTTGATGCGTACGGATAAGCCAATCGGCGCCTTACTACTGCTCTGGCCTACGCTGTGGGCATTGTGGGTGGCGACCCCGGGCATGCCGCAACTGTGGATCCTGGCGGTTTTTGTTGCCGGAGTATGGTTAATGCGCGCCGCCGGATGCGTGGTGAATGATTATGCCGACAGGAAATTTGACGGACACGTTAAACGCACCGCGAATCGACCGCTGCCGAGCGGGGCCGTAACCGAGAAAGAAGCCCGAACGCTGTTCATCGTATTGGTGCTGCTGGCCTTCCTGCTGGTTTTAACACTCAACACGATGACCATATTGTTATCCGTTGCGGCGTTAGCATTGGCGTGGGTTTACCCCTTTATGAAGCGCTATACGCATCTGCCGCAGGTGGTGCTGGGGGCGGCGTTTGGCTGGTCGATCCCGATGGCGTTTGCCGCCGTGAGCGAATCCGTACCGCTGAGCTGCTGGCTGATGTTCCTCGCCAATATCCTCTGGGCAGTGGCCTATGATACGCAATATGCCATGGTTGACCGGGATGATGACCTGAAGATAGGCATTAAATCGACCGCGATTCTGTTTGGTAAGAACGACAGGCTGATTATCGGTGTTTTGCAGGTTGGCGTGCTGGTGTTGATGGCGCTGGTGGGTTGGCTAAACGGGTTAGGGCTGGGTTATTACTGGTCTCTGCTGGTGGCGGGCGCGCTGTTTGTATATCAGCAGAAACTGATCGTCAATCGCGAACGTGATGCCTGTTTTAAAGCGTTTATGAATAATAATTACGTCGGTCTGGTGTTGTTCTTAGGACTGGCGATGAGCTACTGGCATTTTTGAGTTTGGTCTAGTCTGCAAAATAAAAAACCGGTCAGTTCATTCCGACCGGTTTTTTTATGCTTACTCGCCTTGTGTAGCGCTCTCGATGGTCAGACGCACATCTGACGTGACCAGTTCGGCCAGCATCTGATAGATCTTCATCGTCTCTTCCGGTTCGGCATCTCCGGTGTCGCTGATGAATCCCTCGTCACGCAGCGTCAGCACCAGGGAGCTGAACACGGCTTTATCGAAGAATTCCGGCGCGTTAATGCCGTGCAGCACGGAGAGGCGTTGCGCCACGGTGCGGCTCTCTTTCTCCAGCGTACCACGGTTGATCGACGGATTGGCGCTCAGCAACCAGAAGGTAATGGCGTAGCGTTGCAACGTCTCGCGAGCGCCTGCCGCCAGCAGCTGTAGCGTACGGGAGCGGGCCGGATTGATATGCAGTTCGTCATCGGTCAGGGTGATAAGTCCCTGGCGCTGCATTTCGCTGGCCAGTTCGTCAATCACTCCGGCAAGTTCATCACGCTCCCAGCGTAAGAACAGCTCCGCTTTCAGCATCGGATACAGCGCATCAATATGCTGCTGTAGCGCGGCGCGTGAAATACGACGATGCTGAGTCACGATGGCTGCCATCAACGAAGGCAGAACCAGCATATGCGCAATGTTGTTGCGGTAGTAGGTCATCAATACCGCCTGCTCGCGCGGCAAAATGATGATGTCGCCGATGGTGTCTTTCTCGACCTCAAACTTGTTCATCTGCAAGGCGTGATCGATCAATTCACTGGCGCTCTGCGCAGGAACTGTAGCATCTGCCGCGTACGGCACATTGCGTAGCAGGCTGAGATAGCAGTCAAGCTGCTCGGTCAGCTGTTCACGGGTCAGAGAGCGCTGGCGGGAAGCCAGTAACGCAGTACAGCACAGGTTCATGGCGTTGGCCGCGCCTGCGTTGTTAATGCGCACCATTAGATCGGCGGCAATGTTATTCACCGTCGGCGTCAGCCAGGCCGGGCGGATAGACTCGATAGGATCAATCGATTCACGCCACTCCGGCACGTGCTGGTTAAGGTAAGTCATCAACGGCATTGGTTCACCAAAGTTGACATAGCCCTGACCCAGATTACGCAGCTTGCTTAAGCCACGCAGCATTTGCGGCAGACTCTCTTTTTCTTTCGTCGCGCCACGCAGCTCTTTGGCGTAGGTGCCTACTTCCATTACGTGCTCATAGCCGATGTAGATCGGTACGAGGGTAATCGGACGCGTTCCGCCGCGCAGCATCGCCTGAATAGTCATCGACAGCGTGCCGGTTTTCGGGTCGAGCAAACGACCGGTACGTGAACGGCCACCTTCGACAAAATACTCAACCGAGTAGCCGCGGCTGAACAGTTCGCCCAGGTATTCGCGGAAAACGGTGGAATAGAGCTTGTTACCCTTGAAGGTACGACGAATAAAGAATGCGCCCAGACGGCGGAAAATCGGACCCGCTGGCCAGAAGTTCAGGTTGATACCGGCAGCGATGTGCGGCGGAACCAGACCCTGGTGGTACAGAACGTACGACAGCAGCATATAGTCCATATGGCTGCGGTGGCACGGGACATACACGATTTCGTGCCCATCGTGCGCCAGTTGACGGACACGCTCCGCATTGTGAACGTTAATCCCCTGATACAGCCGGTTCCAGGTAAAGCCCAGAATACGGTCGGTCAGACGGATCATCTCGTAGGAGAAGTTGGCGGCAATCTCTTCCATCAGCGCAATGGCGTTTTGCTGCGCTTTTTCGTGGGAGATTTTTTTACTGCGCGCTTCGTCTTCTACCGCGCGAGCGATAGCTTTTGAGGCCAGCAGCTTATTAAACAGGTCCTGGCGGGCAGGGAGGCGCGGGCCAACTGCGGCCAGACGCTGACGAGCAAAGTGCATGCGCGCCACGCGAGCCAGCTTCTGAGCAATGATCTTATCCGTACCGTGTTCATCCGCCATGCGACGCAGGGAGACTGACGGGGAGAAGCGAACAAAACTGTCGCGTCCCAGCCAGGACACAGCAAAGAATTTCTGTACACCGTTCAGCATGCGCAGCGGCGGATTGACTTCGCCTTTTTCACGCCCTGGCGCACGGCCAAACATCACCGAAACCGGCACCATCTGCACATCCAGGTCTGGATTGCTGCGATGCAGGTCGAGATAGTTATGGAACAGCTTGATGGACTCTTCTTTCGGCGTGTAATAGGTGAACACACGCGGGCCGCCGTGAATAAACACGTAGCGCGGCAGCAGAGTTCCGTCTATCTCCAGCGGTTCCAGGGGATCGGGGAGATCGTGCACCAGACATTGGGCACGCAGCGTCAGCAAGTCTGCTTTTGAATTGTACGGTAAGACGTACATAATGGGACGAGAAGTATCGAGTCCCAATTCCGGGGCAGGTTCTGCCGGAATAGACTTGCTTTTTACCAGGACGCTTAATGGTAAATTCAGTAATTTGTAGTAAATTCGTGGCCAGCCGGACATAAACGATGTAAAGCCTCTGGTTAATAATGCAAATGCGCTGCAAGGATATCAGAAAGTTTAGTTAATTTCTGTGGTATCCCGTCATACTTCGCGCTGCTTTGCCACACCCTGAAACAAACGGGGTAACGTTACAATGACATTGACGCTAATAATGTAAAAAGGTTCTTTTTGATGGCCAATAATACCACTGGATTCACCCGAATTATCAAAGCTGCAGGCTATTCCTGGAAAGGTTTTCGCGCCGCATGGATCAATGAGGCGGCATTCCGTCAGGAAAGCGTTGCCGTCCTGTTGGGCGTAGCCATCGCCTGCTGGCTGGACGTCGATGCCATTACCCGCGTGCTGTTGATTGGTTCCGTGATGCTGGTGATGATCGTTGAAATCCTCAACAGTGCGATTGAGGCGGTGGTTGACCGTATTGGCTCTGAGTATCACGAACTTTCCGGTCGGGCAAAAGATATGGGGTCGGCGGCGGTATTGCTGTCTATTTTTGTCGCTCTGATCACCTGGGGCATCCTGTTGTGGTCGCATTTGCGATAAAGATTCCACAACTGCATAAATCTCCTGTTTTTTGTGCAGTTTGCGGTTCCAAAATCACCTTTAGCTGTATATACTCACAGCATAACTGTATATACACCCAGGGGGCGGAATGAAAGCGTTAACGGCCAGGCAGCAAGAGGTGTTTGATCTCATTAGGGATCACATCAGCCAGACAGGTATGCCACCGACGCGTGCGGAGATCGCGCAGCGTTTGGGGTTCCGTTCCCCAAACGCTGCTGAAGAACATCTGAAAGCGCTGGCGCGTAAAGGGGTGCTGGAAATTGTATCCGGTGCATCGCGCGGTATTCGACTGCTGCAGGAAGAAGAAGAAGGGTTACCGCTTGTTGGGCGTGTGGCTGCAGGTGAGCCACTGCTGGCGCAGCAGCACATCGAAGGCCACTACCAGGTCGATCCTTCACTGTTCAAACCGAACGCCGATTTTCTGCTGCGCGTTAGTGGTATGTCGATGAAAGATATCGGTATTATGGACGGTGATTTACTCGCTGTGCATAAAACACAGGACGTGCGTAACGGTCAGGTCGTTGTTGCCCGTATCGATGACGAAGTCACCGTTAAGCGCCTGAAAAAACAGGGCAACAAGGTTGAACTCTTGCCAGAAAATAGCGAATTTAAACCCATCGTTGTCGACCTGCGTGAGCAAAACTTCACTATCGAAGGACTGGCGGTAGGCGTCATTCGTAACGGTGAATGGCTGTAATTTTCTGTTAATGCCCTGTAGGCCGGATAAGACGTTTATGTCGCCATCCGGCAACGTGCCCGATGGCGCTGCGCTTGTCGGGCATGGACAACATTTTTTTCAGTACCTCTAACTTCTTCCAGGCTCTCCTGTATGCCTTTCTTTACCTCTTCTGATAAAGCACTCTGGCACCTCGCCTTACCGATGATCTTTTCCAATATCACCGTTCCCCTGCTGGGACTGGTGGATACCGCTGTGATTGGTCATCTGGATAGCCCAGTCTATCTTGGCGGCGTTGCGGTTGGCGCCACGGCGACCAGTTTTCTCTTTATGTTGCTGCTTTTCCTGCGCATGAGTACCACAGGTCTTACCGCGCAGGCATTTGGCGCGAAAAATCCGCAGGCGCTGGCGCGCGCGCTGGTGCAGCCGCTAATGCTGGCGCTGGGAGCGGGGCTGCTTATCGCACTGTTTCGTACACCGATTATCGATCTGGCTCTGCATATTGTCGGGGGAAGTGAAGCGGTACTGGAGCAGGCCCGACGTTTCCTGGAAATTCGCTGGTTAAGCGCACCCGCGTCTCTGGCGAATCTGGTGCTGCTCGGCTGGCTGCTTGGCGTTCAGTATGCGCGTGCGCCGGTTATCCTGTTGATTGTCGGTAATATTCTCAACATCGTACTCGATTTATGGCTGGTGATGGGCCTGCATATGAACGTGCAGGGAGCGGCGCTGGCGACGGTGATTGCCGAATATGCCACCCTGCTGATTGGCCTGATGATGGTACGTAAAGTCCTGCATATACGTGGCATTTCACTGGCAATGCTGAAGCAGGCGTGGCGTGGCAACTTCCGTCGTTTGTTGGCGCTCAACCGCGACATCATGCTGCGCTCGCTGCTGCTACAACTCTGTTTTGGCGCTATCACGGTGCTGGGTGCGCGTCTGGGAGGCGATATCATTGCGGTTAATGCCGTTCTGATGACCTTGCTGACTTTTACCGCCTACGCGCTGGACGGATTTGCCTATGCCGTGGAAGCGCATTCGGGTCAGGCCTATGGGGCGCGAGATGGTAGCCAGTTGCTGGACGTCTGGCGGGCGGCCTGTCGACAGTCCGGTATTGTGGCTATTTTGTTTTCGCTGGTTTATGCCCTGTTTGGCGAGCAGATTGTGGCGCTGCTGACCTCGCTGCCGCAGATCCAACTGCTGGCCGATCGCTATCTCTTCTGGCAGGTGGTTTTGCCGCTGGTGGGGGTGTGGTGTTATCTGCTCGACGGGATGTTTATTGGCGCGACGCGGGCTGCAGAAATGCGTAACAGTATGGCCGTTGCCGCAGTGGGATTCGCATTAACGCTGCTCGCTTTACCGTGGCTTGGAAATCATGGTTTGTGGCTGGCATTAAGCGTTTTCCTCACGTTGCGTGGGCTTTCACTGGCCATTATCTGGCGACGCCACTGGCGTAATGGAACCTGGTTCGCCTGAGCAGGATGGTTAAAAATTCCGAATAGTAAATAAAACCCAGAATCCCTGACTACACTTATTCTCACGTCCAGCAAAAACAGCATGTGTCTGGACATGGCACTCTCGCTATTCACAACCTAACGATGAGGACTTGATGATGAATAAAGACGAAGTCGGCGGCAACTGGAAGCAGTTTAAAGGTAAAGTGAAAGAGCAATGGGGCAAACTGACCGATGATGATATGACGGTCATTGAAGGTAAACGTGACCAACTGGTCGGTAAAGTCCAGGAGCGTTACGGTTACGCGAAAGATCAGGCGGAAAAAGAAGTTAATGATTGGGAAAAACGTAATGATTACCGCTGGTAATTAACCCCTCCCTCCTGAGAGTACAAGGATGTACGCTCTCCCCCTTATCTAGCGCCCAACTTTCTTCTTCACCTGAATCGTATGGTCATGCTGGCATTCGCCAGGATGACGGCATGACTCAACCTCCACACAGGCCGGGCACAGCCCGTGGGCTTCAATAACGTTATGCCGCAGGGCAAAGCCCATTTTTGCCGCCAGCGTATGCATGATGTCTTCCACGCCTTCCGCACACTCTTCTTTTACCACGCCACAGCGATCGCAAATGAACATTGCGGAACTGTGGGTTGGCTGATCGAACAGGTGGCAAAGCACATAGCTGTTGGTGGATTCCACCTTATGCACAAACCCTTGTTCCAGCAGAAAGTCGAGCGCACGATACACGGTCGGCGGTTTCGCCTGTGGCTCGGTTTCCCGCAGCAGGTCAAGCAGGTCATAGGCGCTAATTGCGCCTTCCTGCAGGCTCATCAGGCGCAGCACTTCGAGGCGTTGTGGCGTAAGTCGCACGTTGCGTTGCGCACAGAGTTTTTCAGCTTGAGCCAATAACTCCTGCGTAGTGGTTTTGTCCATTTGGCGCCTCGATTTGCGTGGAAGGTTAATCCCTTACTTTAACATGTTCTGCTTAAAACGCCGAGATCCACCGTGGTGTGCTATACCTGACGCATCGCAATACTGGAAAATAAACATGAAAAGACCCGATTGTATTCGCCACTGGCGAGAAGTTGAGGGGGCTGATGACGCCACTTATCCCGACAGCAATGAGTTGTTTTCGATTGGCGCGCCGCTTGCCCGCAAGCTCGGGTTAGGGCGGCTCGGTATTCATCATGAACGCCTGCCGCCGGGGCGGCGCACGTCGTACCCGCACGCTGAAAGCGATGAGGAAGAGTTTATCTATGTGCTGGAAGGATATCCTGAGGCCTGGATTAACGGTTATTTATGGAAGCTGGAACCGGGCGACAGCGTTGGTTTCCCGGCGGGCACCGGCGTGTGTCACACCTTTATCAATAACACCAGTGAAGAGGTGCGTCTGCTGGTCGTAGGTGAAGCGAATAAAAAACATAACCGCATTTATTACCCGCTTAACCCTGTCTATGCTGCTACGCGCGAGGATCGCTGGGTCGACCATCCGCCGCAGTTTTTTGGCTCTCATGACGGAAAACCCGGGCGTAAATAGCGCGCGTGGGGGCTACGGAGGGATAACCGCGAGGATGTGGCTCACTATCGTAACGGTCTATGCTATAGTAGCGCCCCTTTTTTAACCGGATGCTTGAATATTCGCCATGCTGCCTGAATCTCAGTCTACCGCTTTTCCCGCTCATCGTTTTTCTATCGCGCCGATGCTCGACTGGACGGACAGACACTGTCGCTACTTTTTGCGTTTACTGTCCAGCCAGACGCTGCTCTATACGGAGATGGTAACCACCGGCGCGATCATTCATGGTAAAGGCGATTATCTGGCGTATAGCGAAGAAGAGCACCCAGTAGCATTACAATTGGGTGGGAGCGATCCGGCAGCGCTGGCGCAGTGTGCGAAGCTCGCTGAACAGCGGGGCTATGACGAAATTAACCTCAACGTGGGTTGTCCTTCCGACCGCGTACAGAATGGCATGTTTGGCGCCTGTCTGATGGGGAATGCACAACTGGTCGCCGATTGCGTCAAAGCAATGCGCGACGTGGTGTCGATACCGGTTACGGTGAAAACGCGTATTGGTATTGATGATCAGGACAGCTACGAATTCCTGTGCGATTTCATCAACACGGTATCTGGCAACGGCGAATGTGAGATGTTTATTATTCACGCCCGCAAGGCCTGGCTATCCGGGTTAAGCCCGAAAGAAAACCGCGAGATCCCACCGCTGGATTACGACCGCGTTTATCAGCTAAAGCGTGATTTCCCGCATCTGACGATGTCGATCAACGGCGGCATTAAATCGCTGGAAGAAGCAAAAATTCATCTGCAACATATGGATGGCGTGATGGTGGGGCGTGAGGCTTACCAAAACCCAGGTATTCTGGCGTACGTTGACCGTGAGATTTTTGCTGCCACCACCGAAGATGCCGATCCGGTTGCCGTGGTGCGCGCCATGTACCCGTACATTGAGCGTGAACTGAGTAAGGGAACCTATCTGGGGCATGTGACGCGCCATATGCTGGGGCTGTTTCAGGGGATTCCAGGGGCCCGTCAGTGGCGTCGCTATCTGAGCGAAAATGCGCATAAAGCTGGGGCAGATATTAACGTTCTGGAACATGCGCTGAAGCTGGTCGCTGACAAGCGTTAAGTTTTCGCCAAAAGTTAGTTAATTTCACCACGCCCTGCACTTTGTCGCGGGGCGTTTTCTTTATAAATCAACATATTAATTTTGGCATGTTTCTTGTAAAGCTATGGAGAGTACTTCATTTCGGGAGAGAGCCATGCTGGAACTACTTTTTGTGATTGGATTTTTTATCATGTTGATGGTCACCGGCGTATCTTTGCTGGGTGTGTTGGCCGCATTGGTGGTAGCTACGGCAGTGATGTTTTTAGGCGGACTATTTGCCTTGATGATTAAACTGCTTCCCTGGCTGCTGCTGGCCGTTGCCGTGGTGTGGGTTATCAAGGCGATAAAAGCGCCAAAAGTCCCACAGTATCAGCGCAATAACCGCCGATTTTACTAAGGTATTGAGCGGTGCGTCACAACCTGCAACATTGCCTTTAGAACCAAATAGGAATTGATTATCAAATCTGTCACTATTGCCAGGTTAACGAATTCATCGAGCTGTACCCTACATACAGCCGAACTAAAAAAAGAAAGGGCTTCCTGCGGGAAGCCCTAATTCTTTCTTTCCCCGTCATAATTCAAACTCCAGGTGTGTTGGCTGCTTTCATTCACCCCAGTCACTTACTCCAGTAAGCTCCTGGGGATTCACTCAATTGCCGCCGTCCTGGAGCTTAAATTATTTAGGGGAAAGTGATGGCGTTACGGAATGAGTAAACTCGATCCCTGCGTGGCGCGACTTTCCAGCACTTCATGGGCACGCTGTGCGTCGTGCAGCGCAAATGTCTGACCAGGTGCGACATCCACTTTTATTACCCCACTGGCAATCAATGAGAAAAGCTCATTACTGGCTTCGGTTAATTCGTTGTGGTTGGTGATGTAACCCTGCAGAGAGGGACGGGTCACGTATAGCGAACCTTTCTGATTCAGAATCCCTAAATTTACACCGGTCACTGGTCCGGACGCGTTGCCAAAACTGACCATCAGTCCGCGGCGCTGCAGACAATCCAACGAGGCTTCCCAGGTATCTTTCCCCACCGAGTCATACACCACCCGCACTTTTTTTCCGCCAGTTATCTCTTTCACTCGTTCAGCAATGCTTTCTTCACGATAGTTAATGACCTGCCATGCGCCGGCCTGCAGCGCAATTTGCGCTTTTTGCGCACTGCCGACGGTTCCAATCAGCTTCGCACCTAATGCTTTTGCCCACTGGCAGGCAATCATACCGACGCCGCCCGCAGCAGCATGGAACAAAAACGGTTCATCAGGCTGAATTTCATAGGTTTTACGTAACAGATAAAATACGGTAAGCCCTTTAAGAAATGAGGCGGCGGCTTGTTCAAACGAGATAGCGTTAGGCAGGATGGCGGCTTTATCAGCCGGAACGTTATGCACTGAGCTGTAGGCGCCCAGGGGGGACTGAGCGTAAACCACGCGATCGCCGGCTTTAATGTGCGTCACGTTGCTACCGACTTTGCTGACCACGCCTGCGGCTTCGGTTCCCAGACCGCTGGGCAGAGAAGGCGGCGGATAAAGACCACTGCGGATGTAGGTGTCGATATAGTTGATCCCAATCGCTTTGTTCTCGACCTGGATTTCGTTTTCCGCCGGGTCTACGGGGGTAAACTCCACAGCCTTGAGTACATCAGGGCCACCATGCTTGTGAAATTCAATACGTGTTGCCATGCTTCCTCCAAAAGAAATGTGGTAATCTTTCGACCCAATCATTATCTCGGTAACTCCATTCACTATGGCAGGAAATAAACCCTTCAACAAACAACAGACTGATGCTCGTGATCGCGATCCCCAGGTCGCCGGGCTGAAAGTACCGCCGCACTCGATTGAAGCGGAACAGTCGGTGTTGGGCGGTTTAATGCTGGATAACGAACGCTGGGACGATGTCGCCGAGCGTGTGGTGGCGGAGGATTTTTATACCCGACCGCACCGGCATATCTTCACGGAAATGCATCGCCTGCAGGAGATGGGGAAACCCATCGATCTGATCACGCTCGCTGAATCGCTGGAGGTTCAGGGGCAACTGGACAGCGTCGGCGGTTTTGCTTATCTGGCTGAGTTATCTAAAAATACGCCAAGTGCGGCGAATATTAGCGCTTATGCTGATATTGTCCGAGAACGTGCAGTTGTTCGTGACATGATTTCGGTCGCGAATGAAATCGCGGAAGCTGGGTTTGATCCACAAGGCCGTTCCAGTGAAGATCTGCTGGACCTTGCGGAATCCCGCGTCTTTAAAATTGCAGAAAGCCGCGCCAACAAAGACGAAGGGCCGAAAAATATCACCGATGTGCTCGACGCAACCGTCGCGCGTATCGAGCAGTTATTCCAGCAGCCGCACGACGGCGTCACCGGGGTAAACACCGGTTATGACGACCTTAATAAAAAGACGGCTGGTTTGCAGCCGTCAGACTTAATTATTGTCGCCGCGCGTCCGTCGATGGGTAAAACGACATTTGCAATGAACCTCGTCGAAAATGCGGCGATGTTGCAGGATAAGCCGGTTCTTATCTTCAGTCTTGAAATGCCCTCAGAACAGATCATGATGCGTTCCCTGGCCTCGCTCTCACGCGTAGACCAAACCAAAATTCGTACTGGTCAACTGGATGATGAGGACTGGGCGCGAATTTCCGGAACAATGGGTATTTTGCTGGAGAAACGAAACATCTATATTGATGACTCCTCCGGCCTGACGCCAACGGAAGTGCGCTCGCGTGCTCGTCGTATCGCCCGTGAACACGGCGGCATCGGACTTATCATGATCGACTACCTGCAGCTGATGCGTGTGCCGTCGCTCTCCGACAACCGTACGCTGGAAATTGCAGAAATCTCCCGCTCGCTGAAAGCGTTAGCGAAAGAACTGCATGTGCCGGTGGTGGCGCTGTCGCAGCTTAACCGCTCTCTGGAACAGCGCGCCGACAAGCGCCCGGTTAACTCGGATCTGCGTGAGTCCGGCTCCATCGAGCAGGATGCCGACTTAATCATGTTTATTTATCGTGATGAGGTTTATCACGAAAACAGCGACCTGAAAGGGATCGCGGAAATCATTATTGGTAAGCAACGTAACGGCCCGATCGGTACGGTGCGCCTGACGTTTAACGGTCAGTGGTCGCGCTTCGATAACTATGCGGGCCCACAATACGACGACGAATAAATCTCCGTCATCCTTCATGCTGCAGATGCGTTGACTACGCCCGTTCATCCCGGTCACTTAGTTTACTGAGCTTCCGGGGATTCTCAGGCTTGTCGCCCTCCAGCAACACGAATGATTTAGAAGATTCTTTTATAAAGGAATACAAATGCAAGCGGCAACTGTAGTCATTAACCGCCGCGCTCTGCGACACAACCT
Organism: Citrobacter sp. Ce129; assembly: GCF_030334545.1. Classification (NCBI taxonomy): domain Bacteria; kingdom Pseudomonadati; phylum Pseudomonadota; class Gammaproteobacteria; order Enterobacterales; family Enterobacteriaceae; genus Citrobacter; species Citrobacter sp. Ce129. Next base: position 44,821 of record NZ_JAOWDS010000027.1, on the reverse strand, counting down.
GCAACGTCTGCGTGAACTGGCTCCCGCCAGCAAACTGGTTGCGGTCGTGAAAGCGAACGCCTACGGCCATGGTCTGTTAGAGACCGCGCGAACGCTCCCCGATGCGGACGCTTTTGGTGTCGCTCGTCTTGAAGAAGCCCTGCGCTTGCGAGCGGGAGGGATCACGCAGCCCATCCTGCTGCTGGAGGGATTTTTTGATGCCTCCGATCTGCCGACTATTTCCGCGCAGCGTCTGCATACTGCCGTCCACAACCAGGAGCAACTTGACGCTCTGGAAGCCGCTGAACTGGCTGAACCTGTCACCGTCTGGATGAAGCTCGACACGGGAATGCACCGCCTGGGCGTGCGTCCTGAGCAGGCCGAGGCGTTTTATCAGCGCTTAACGCAATGTGAAAACGTGCGCCAGCCGGTCAATATCGTCAGCCACTTTGCACGTGCGGACGAGCCTGAATGTGGCGCGACCGAAAAACAGCTCGATATCTTCAATAGTTTTTGCGCAGGCAAACCGGGGCAGCGTTCGATTGCCGCGTCGGGGGGGATTTTGCTGTGGCCGCAGTCTCACTTCGACTGGGCGCGTCCGGGGCTGATTTTGTATGGCGTATCGCCGTTGGAAAACCACTCTATCGGCGCCGATTTTGGCTGCCAGCCGGTGATGTCGCTGACCTCCAGCCTGATTGCGGTGCGTGAGCACAAAGCGGGCGAACCGGTTGGATACGGTGGAACCTGGCTGAGCGAGCGCGACACGCGTCTGGGCGTGGTGGCGATGGGCTATGGCGATGGTTATCCGCGCGCAGCGCCGTCCGGGACGCCAGTCCTGGTTAATGGCCGTGAAGTACCGATCGTCGGTCGCGTCGCGATGGATATGATCTGCGTCGATTTAGGCCCCGACGCGCAGGACAAAGCGGGTGATTCGGTGATTCTGTGGGGCGAGGGCCTGCCCGTTGAACGCATTGCTGAAATGACGAAAGTAAGTGCTTACGAACTTATTACGCGCCTGACCTCAAGGGTGGCGATGAAGTATATCGATTAACAGCATGAAGTGCCGGACAGGCGGTTACGCCGCCTTCCGGCAATATTCCTCTCAACATCCTCTCGATCTTCTCCCGCTTCCGGTTTATTGTGTTCTTAACCTCTGCCTGTAAACCTGGAGAACCACACGTGTTTCAAAAAGTTGACGCCTACGCCGGCGACCCGATTTTATCGCTCATGGAGCGTTTCAAAGAAGATTCACGTAGCGACAAAGTGAACCTCAGTATCGGCCTGTATTACAACGAAGACGGCATTATTCCTCAGCTTAAAGCGGTGGCGGAAGCCGAAGCCCGACTTAATGCCAAACCGCATGGCGCTTCGCTGTATCTGCCGATGGAAGGTCTGAACACGTATCGCCATACTATTGCGCCGCTGCTGTTTGGCGCAGATCATCCGGTTCTCCAGCAGCAGCGCGTCGCAACGATTCAGACGCTGGGCGGCTCCGGCGCGCTAAAAGTTGGCGCAGACTTCCTGAAACGCTATTTCCCTGATTCTGGCGTGTGGGTCAGCGACCCGACCTGGGAAAACCACATCGCGATTTTTGAAGGCGCAGGGTTCGAAGTAGGTACTTACCCCTGGTATGACGACACGACCAACGGCGTGCGTTTCAACGACCTGCTGACCACGCTGAATACCTTACCGGCGCGCAGCATCGTACTGCTGCATCCGTGCTGCCATAACCCGACGGGGGCGGATTTAACTCCCGCGCAGTGGGATGGCGTCATTGAGATCCTGAAAGCACGCGATCTGATCCCATTCCTGGATATTGCTTACCAGGGTTTCGGCGGTGGAATGGAAGACGATGCCTATGCGATCCGCGCCATTGCCAGTGCCGGATTGCCTGCTCTGGTCAGCAACTCATTCTCGAAGATTTTCTCTTTGTACGGCGAGCGTGTCGGCGGACTGTCAGTAGTATGTGAAGACGCTGATGCCGCCAGCCGCGTTTTAGGGCAGCTAAAAGCGACGGTGCGCCGTAACTACTCCAGCCCGCCAAACTTTGGTGCGCAGGTGGTTGCCGCGGTGTTGGGGGATGACGCGCTGAAAGCTAACTGGCTGGCGGAAGTCGAAGAGATGCGTACCCGCATTCTGGCGATGCGCCAGGAGCTGGTTAAGGTATTAAATGCGGAGATCCCTGGTCGCAACTTTGATTACCTGCTGCAACAACGCGGAATGTTCAGCTATACCGGGCTTAGCGCCGCTCAGGTCGATCGCCTGCGCGATGAGTTCGGTGTGTACCTGATAGCCAGCGGTCGTATGTGCGTGGCCGGGCTGAATCACGGTAACGTGCAGCGCGTGGCGAAGGCATTTGCCGCCGTCATGTAATTGGCTTTGTGTGTTGCCGGATGGCGGCGTGAACGCCTTACCCGGCCTACAAATGGATATGGATTTTCGTTTGTAGGCCGATAAGTGTAGTGCCATCAGGCGCACTTTCCTGTGTGATCGTGCTCCTTTTCCAGGACAAAACCAGAGAAAATCCTTCCTTTCCCTTCCCCTAAGGGGTAAGGTCAGATAGTTTTTTGACCAGTTGTTAATAAAAAAATGATAACTAACTGACTACTTAGGGAAAAATATGCGCAAGTTTACGTTGGCACTGAGTGCCGTTTGTTTATTGTTCACGCTAAATCAGCCAGCCCAGGCGTTAGTTTCCTCTCCCTCTCAGCTTAATCCTGGCACCAACGTTGCAAAACTCGCTGAGCAGGCACCCATTCACTGGGTCTCCGTGGCACAAATTGAAAACAGTCTGACCGGACGCCCGCCGATGGCCGTCGGGTTTGATATTGATGACACCGTCCTCTTTTCCAGCCCTGGCTTCTGGCGCGGTAAAAAAACGTATTCCCCGGATAGTGAGGATTACCTGAAGAATCCGGCTTTCTGGGAAAAAATGAACAATGGCTGGGACGAATTCAGCATTCCAAAAGAGGTCGCTCGTCAGCTGATTGACATGCACGTGCGTCGCGGCGACAGCATTTTTTTCGTAACCGGTCGTAGCCAGACGAAAACGGAAACCGTGTCGAAAACGCTGTCCGATAACTTTCACATCCCGGCTGGTAATATGAATCCAGTCATTTTCGCCGGTGATAAGCCGGGTCAGAACACCAAAACGCAGTGGCTGCAGGATAAAAATGTCCGCATGTTCTACGGTGACTCTGATAATGACATCACCGCCGCTCGCGACGTAGGTATTCGCGGTATTCGTATTTTGCGCGCCGCTAATTCCACGTATAAACCGCTGCCGCAGGCCGGTGCGTTTGGTGAAGAGGTGATCGTCAACTCGGAGTACTGAGACCATCGATTGCTGGTTTTTTAAACAAATTTACGTTCACGGCTTTTACCTTTTGCGGACTTGCTGCACACTGAATAAAAGATGTTCTCATTAGGCAATATGCTGGTAAGGGGAATAAAGATGACGAATTCGGAGTTGCTGCAATACTGCATGGCAAAAACGGGCGCGGAGCAGAGCGTTCACAGTGACTGGAAGGCCACCCAGATCAAAGTCGAAGATGTGCTCTTTGCCATGGTAAAAGAGGTGGAAGAACGCCCTGCGGTGTCTCTGAAAACCAGCCCGGAGCTGGCAGAGTTGTTACGTCAGCAGCATAGCGATGTACGACCAAGCCGACATCTCAATAAAGCGCACTGGAGTACGGTGTATCTGGATGGCTCGCTGCCGGATTCGCAAATCTACTATCTGGTAGACGCCTCCTATCAGCAGGCCGTCAACACGCTGCCGGAAGATAAACGCCGGATACTGGCGCAGCCCTGATCCGTTTCGCCGGATGCGGCGCAAGCGCCTTATCCGGCCTACAAGCAATTATGCATATTCTGTAGGCCAGACAAGTGTTGCGCAATTACAACAACGGTTTGAGGAAGCGTGCCGTGTGTGAGGCTTCACATTCCGCGACCGTTTCTGGCGTACCGGAGACGAGAATTTCTCCACCGCCGCTGCCGCCTTCCGGACCAAGATCGACAATCCAGTCTGCGGTCTTAATCACGTCCAGATTGTGCTCAATCACCACGATGGTGTTGCCCTGATCCCGGAGCTGGTGCAGCACGTCCAGCAGTTGCTGAATATCCGCAAAATGCAGACCGGTGGTCGGTTCGTCGAGAATATACAGCGTTTGCCCGGTACCGCGTTTGGAGAGCTCGCGCGCCAGCTTCACGCGCTGCGCCTCACCGCCTGAGAGCGTGGTAGCGGACTGACCCAGTCGAATGTACGTCAGGCCAACGTCCATCAGCGTTTGCAGCTTACGCGCCAGCGCCGGAACGGCATCGAAGAACTCACGCGCTTCTTCAATCGTCATATCCAGCACTTCGTGGATGGTCTTGCCCTTGTACTTAATCTCCAGCGTTTCGCGGTTATAGCGCTTGCCTTTGCACTGATCGCACGGCACATAGATATCCGGCAGAAAGTGCATTTCGACTTTGATCACCCCGTCGCCCTGACAGGCTTCACAGCGTCCGCCGCGAACGTTAAAGCTGAAACGACCCGGCGTATAACCGCGCGCACGCGACTCCGGGACACCGGCAAACAGTTCGCGCACTGGCGTAAACACGCCGGTGTAGGTCGCCGGGTTAGAGCGCGGCGTACGCCCAATCGGGCTTTGGTCAATGTCGATCACTTTGTCGAAATGTTCCAGACCCTGAACGTCGCGATATGGCGCAGGTTCAGCCAGCGTAGCGCCGTTCAGCGCTGTCTGCGCAATCGGGAACAGTGTGTCGTTAATCAGCGTCGATTTACCCGAACCGGAAACCCCGGTAATGCAGGTAAATAAACCAACCGGCAGCGTCAGGGTGACATCTTTCAGGTTGTTGCCGCGCGCGCCGGTGAGCTTCAGCACTTTTTCCGGATCGGCTGCCACGCGCTGTTTCGGCACTTCAATTTTGCGCTTACCGCTCATGTACTGGCCGGTCAGCGACTCAGGCACCGCCATGATATCTTTCAGCGTACCTTCGGCAACCACCTGGCCGCCGTGAACGCCAGCACCGGGGCCGATATCGATAACGTGGTCAGCGGCGCGAATCGCGTCTTCATCGTGCTCGACCACAATAACGGTATTACCCAGATTACGCAGGTGGATAAGCGTACCCAGCAGACGTTCGTTATCGCGCTGATGCAGACCAATAGACGGTTCATCCAGTACGTACATTACGCCGACAAGACCTGCGCCGATCTGGCTTGCCAGACGAATTCGCTGGGCTTCGCCGCCGGAGAGCGTTTCCGCTGAACGCGACAGCGTCAGGTAGTTGAGGCCGACGTTGACCAGGAATTTCAGACGATCGCCAATCTCTTTAAGAATTTTTTCTGCAATTTTCGCCCGCTGACCCGCAAGCTTCAGATTGTTGAAGAAATCCATCGCATGACCGATGCTCATGTCGGAAATCGCGGGCAGCGGCGTATTTTCAACAAATACGTGGCGGGCTTCCCGGCGTAAACGCGTCCCTTCACAGCTGGCGCATGGTCGGTTGCTGATGAATTTGGCGAGTTCTTCACGTACCGCGCTGGACTCCGTCTCTTTATAACGACGCTCCATGTTGTGCAATACGCCTTCAAACGGATGGCGACGTACGGATGTATCGCCGCGATCGTTCATATATTTAAATTCGATATTTTCTTTACCGGAACCGTACAGCACCACTTTATGCACGGCAGGGTTGAGGCTGGCCCATGGGGCTTCGACGTCGAACTTATAGTGTTCTGCCAGTGACTTAAGCATCTGGAAGTAATAGAAGTTACGACGATCCCAGCCGCGGATAGCACCGCCGGCCAGCGACAGTTCCGGATTTTGGATCACCCGGTCAGGATCGAAATACTGCTGCACGCCGAGACCGTCACAGGTCGGGCATGCGCCAGCCGGGTTATTAAACGAGAACAGACGAGGTTCCAGTTCGCGCATGCTGTAGCCGCAGATCGGGCAGGCGAAGTTGGCGGAGAACAGCAGTTCTTCCGCTTTTGGATCGTCCATATCGGCGACCACCGCCGTACCTCCGGACAGTTCCAGCGCGGTTTCAAAGGATTCCGCCAGGCGCTGGGTGAGATCGTCGCGTACTTTAAAGCGGTCAATCACCACTTCAATCGTGTGTTTCTTTTGCAACTCAAGCTTGGGCGGATCGGAAAGGTCGCACACTTCACCATCGATACGGGCGCGGATATAGCCCTGGCCTGCCAGGTTTTCCAGCGTTTTGGTGTGCTCCCCTTTACGCTCTTTAATTACCGGCGCCAGTAGCATCAGACGCTTGCCTTCCGGCTGCGACAGGACGTTGTCCACCATCTGGCTAACGGTTTGCGCCGCCAGGGGGACGTCGTGATCCGGGCAGCGCGGCTCGCCAACGCGGGCAAACAGCAGGCGCAGATAGTCGTGAATTTCGGTAATGGTACCTACCGTGGATCGCGGGTTGTGGGACGTCGATTTTTGTTCAATTGAGATGGCGGGAGACAGCCCCTCAATGTGGTCGACATCCGGCTTTTCCATCAGCGACAGAAACTGACGCGCGTACGCGGAAAGGGATTCAACGTAACGACGCTGCCCTTCGGCATACAAGGTGTCGAAAGCGAGCGAAGATTTGCCTGAGCCCGAAAGCCCGGTGACGACAATCAGCTTGTCGCGCGGGATGACGAGGTTGATGTTTTTGAGATTATGGGTGCGGGCGCCCCGAACTTCGATCTTATCCATTCATCTTTCCCGGATTAAACGCTTTTTTGCCTGGCTGCATGGTGCTACCGGCGATCACAAACGGTTAATTATGACACAACCTGACCTGAATGGATATACAGTATTGGAATGCAAAACGCAGATGCCTGTGCAACAATGTCCGTCCGGGGTTGTTTACTGGAATCGATCTCGCAACGTAGTAAAAGCGCTATTGGAAATGCTACAATCCCGCGCTTACACTTATTCAGTAACGTTTTTCAGGAGACACGATCATGGCCAGCAGAGGCGTAAACAAGGTGATTCTCGTCGGTAATCTGGGCCAGGACCCGGAAGTACGCTATATGCCGAATGGTGGCGCAGTCGCCAACATTACGCTGGCTACTTCCGAATCCTGGCGTGATAAAGCGACCGGCGAAATGAAAGAGCAGACTGAATGGCACCGTGTTGTGCTGTTTGGCAAACTGGCTGAAGTGGCCAGCGAATATCTGCGTAAAGGTTCCCAGGTCTATATCGAAGGTCAGCTGCGTACCCGCAAATGGACCGACCAATCCGGCGTAGAAAAGTACACCACTGAAGTTGTGGTGAACGTTGGCGGCACCATGCAAATGCTGGGCGGTCGTCAGGGTGGTGGTGCTCCGGCAGGTGGCGGCCAGCAGCAGGGTGGTTGGGGTCAGCCTCAGCAGCCTCAGGGCGGCAATCAGTTCAGCGGCGGCGCGCAGTCTCGTCCGCAGCAGTCAGCTCCGGCGGCGCCTTCTAACGAGCCGCCGATGGATTTCGACGACGATATTCCGTTCTAATCCCTCTGCATTTCGCTGACAATTATGGCTACCTCAGGATTGGGGTAGCCATATGCAATTCCGTTATTAGTTCAACACCATCGGCCAGTCTGGCGGTGTATGGCTCATCACTTCAACCATCACGGTTTCAATGTTCTTCCAGATTGCGGACATATCCACCAGGGTTATGCCGAGTAATCCGGTTGCAAACCAGCAGGCAAAAACCAGCCCTAAACCGCTGCTAATGACGGCCAGGCCAATATAATCTGATTTACGAAAACGGATATTGAGCGTACTGGCTAAAAACATCAGCACCGCGCTGAGTAATTGCCACCGCAGTAGAACCACACCAGTTGTTATCGTTGCCATGAAAAACGTCCTCAGAAAGTCTGGATGCCCAGGACAGCGCGGGGATGTTCACCGAGGGTGTAGTACTCTGGCTATCGACGGGCAATAACATGAATGAAACATTGTTTCTGTTACATAATTTTTGTGAACTATATCACATATGCTCGTTTGTTCACCAGTACTGGACGTGATTTTTGCAGGATGAAAACCATGTTTACTGTGTGGTTATATTCAACCAGGTAATGATACTAAATAACCAATCTTAAAGGTGCATTTACATTACCTGTTTAATTTATCCTAAATTAATCGTTAAAAAAATTTAATGAATTTCTTAAATCTTACCAGGATAATGCTCATAAAAAATTACTCCTTGGGGATAATAACGTTATGAAATAAGCATAACTTTAAGTTTGCCTTACGGAAAAATAATATCATCATCAACTATTATCAGACTTTTACATAGAGAAGTCTGTTGCTAATACTGATAGATTCATGCAACTTAATCAGTCGGTGTTTATTGCATCTTGCCTTAATGGGTTCTGGCATATACGAAACAGGGAAATTGGGCTGACATGAATCACAGTGCGCGTCGCAAGATGCTGAAGTTCCTGGGAACATTCATGGTGGTATTGCTCCCCGTGGTACTGGCGTTATGGTTTGCTCAAATCAGGGCAATGTCCGAAACCCGTAATCAACTTCGTTCTTTTGCTCAACTGGTGTTAAATAAAACTGAACTGGTGATCCAACAAGCCGATTTAGCGCGTGATATGGCCCAGTTGTATCAGGGTAAGATGTGTACCCCGGCACATCAGAAAAATATGCTAAATATTATTCGTGGCCGTTTATATATCAGCGAGCTAATTTATGCGCAGGGTGATCATTTTTTGTGCTCTACGTCGATGGTGCCGCCTGTCACCTATATTATGCCGACCGCCGACTATAAACGTACGCCGGACGTCTCCATCTATTACTATCGCGATACCCCCTTTTTCGCTGGCTACCGAATGACGTATATGCAACGTGGAAACTACGTTGTCGTCATCAACCCATTATCATACAGCGAAGTCATGTCAGAGGATCCGGATCTGTCCTGGGGCGTGTACGACACGGTAACGGACACCTTTTTCTCTGCCAGCGAAGGGGCGCATATTGCGCAATTACTGCCATTGGTGCGCGGTGAAGCCTCTACCTTCCAACTGGACGATCGCTTCTATACCATCGTGCATTCAGAAAAACGTCCGATTGCGATTATTGCCTCGACCTCAGATAAACGCATAAATTCGATTTTCTATCACGAGGCTGCAGTAACGATTCCTTTCGGGGTCATCTGCAGCATCCTGATGCTGTTAATATGGTGGCGCACGCGCCAGGAATACTTATCTCCTCGCCGCTTGTTAAAACGCGCAATCAAAAAACGTCAACTGCGTCTGCACTACCAGCCGATCATTGATATCAAAAACGGTCAGTGCGTTGGGGCTGAGGCTCTGCTGCGCTGGCCTGGCGGTAATGGTGAAGTGATGAGCCCGACCGAGTTTATTCCGCTGGCTGAACAAGAGGGAATGATTGAGCGGATCACGGATTATGTAGTTGAAGAGGTGTTCAACGATTTAGGATACTTTCTTGCCGCGCATCCTCAACTTTATATCTCGATAAATCTCTCGGCTTCTGACTTTCATTCATCCCGACTCATTGCCCTGATTACCGACAAAAACCGTGAGTACTCTGTGGCGCCCCGGCAAATTAAAGTCGAGGTAACGGAGCGCGGGTTTATTGATATAGATAAAATGACCCCGGTAATCCAGGCGTTTCGCCAGGCGGGTTATGAAGTAGCGTTTGATGATTTTGGCACGGGATATTCCAATCTACATAATTTATCCGCGTTGAATATCGATATCCTGAAGATCGACAAATCGTTTATTAGCACACTGTCCACTAACAGCACCAGTCACCTGATTGCCGAACATATCATCGAAATGGCGCAAAGCTTACATCTGAAGATGATTGCGGAAGGGGTAGAGACGAGTGAGCAAATCGAGTGGCTGCGCGAACACGGCGTACAGTATTGTCAGGGCTGGTATTTCGCGAAAGCACTGCCGTCGCAGGAGTTCATGCAGTGGATACAACGGTCGCCCGCTATACTGACGCAGAGCGGGCAATAATCTTACAGGCGATGGCGGTAATCGCTGGGGGTACGATCAAACTCGCGGCGAAACACGCGCGAGAAGGTTTGTTGCGATACATAACCAAGATCCATCGCGATATCGAAAATAGGTCGCTCAGTCGTTCGCAGTTCAACAGCGGCCAGTAAAAGTCGACGCTGACGGATGTAGTCACCCAACGTCTGGCGCATCACCGTGCGGAACATTCTCTGTAAATACCACTTCGAGTAACCTGATTTTTTCGCCACCGCCTCAATGTTCAGCGGCTGATCGATATGGTCGTCAATCCATTCAATAAGGGTCTGAATAATCTGCTGATGGGACATAGGGCTGCCTCTTTCTCAGTATTCGATTCGTCGTTTTGTCTGCGGGCGAGTATAATTCCTCAAGTTAACTTGAGGTAAAGCGATTTATGGAAAAGAAATTACCCCGGATAAAAGCGCTCCTCACGCCAGGTGAAGTCGCCAGGCGTAGCGGCGTGGCGGTATCAACCCTGCATTTCTATGAAAGCAAAGGGTTAATCAGCAGTATGCGCAACAGCGGCAATCAGCGCCGATATAAACGTGATGTGTTGCGTTATGTGGCGATTATCAAGATTGCTCAACGCATCGGGATCCCTCTGGCCACGATCGGTGACGCGCTCGGCGTATTACCTGAAGGACATTCACTCAGTGCTAAAGAGTGGAAGCAACTCTCTTCGCAATGGCGTGAAGAGTTGGACCGACGTATTCATACTTTGGTGGCGCTACGCGATGAGCTGGATGGGTGTATTGGTTGCGGTTGTTTGTCACGCAGTGATTGCCCGTTGCGTAACCCAGGCGATCAGCTTGGCGAGCAGGGGACCGGGGCGCGCCTGCTGGAAGATGATTGATTGGTTCAAAAATGTGCCGGGTATAAAACTAAAGCGCCACAGAGGGCGCTTTAGTTTGGTTCCGGTCTTTGTCTTTCACTCTATCCCGCTGGTTCACGGGAGGGTTTCCCCCGACATCAACACCCCTCAGTCGAGCACATTAGGGGAGGTTCCGGCCTGTGTTGATAATGTAAGTGTAAGCCACCTCTCTCCATTTGCCAGTGAAATGCTGTTTTTTTAGCCAAAAAATTTCCCGCATCTTCACCGATTTTCTTGCGCAAGTTTGCTCAAAAAAGGAACTCTGATGTTGTAATAACTCCGCGAAATTTGTTGCCAGATTGCGCATTGACGATAACGTTTGCGCATCGACTGATTATTTATTGCGCGTTATAAGAAGAAATGAGTAAAAAGCGGCAAAGTTCAGTTGAAAACCAGCGTATGATCGCTGGATAATCGTTTGCTTTTTTTTACCACCCGTTTTTTATGCGCGGAGCTAAACGTTTGCTTTTTTGCGACACCCCTATTGACGCAAACCTGGCACATGGAGAAAACGTTTAGCAGGCAGTGGATTGTCCAGCACGCATAATGACGAAAAAATAAACTCTCAGGGGATGTTTTCTATGTCTACGCCTTCAGCGCGTACCGGCGGTTCACTCGACGCCTGGTTTAAAATTTCGCTTCGCGGCAGTACCGTTCGTCAGGAAGTCGTTGCCGGATTAACGACGTTCCTGGCCATGGTTTACTCCGTTATCGTGGTTCCGGGGATGCTGGGTAAAGCCGGATTCCCGCCTGCCGCCGTATTTGTGGCGACCTGTCTGGTCGCGGGCGTCGGTTCTATTGTGATGGGCCTGTGGGCAAACCTGCCGCTGGCAATTGGCTGTGCCATTTCTCTGACGGCGTTTACCGCATTCAGCCTGGTGCTGGGGCAGCATATCAGCGTGCCCGTTGCGCTGGGCGCAGTGTTCCTGATGGGTGTCCTGTTTACCATTATTTCCGCGACCGGTATTCGTAGCTGGATCCTGCGCAATCTGCCGCAAGGTGTTGCGCACGGTACGGGGATTGGTATCGGCCTGTTCCTGCTGCTGATTGCGGCAAACGGTGTTGGTCTGGTGATTAAGAACCCGCTGGACGGCCTGCCGGTTGCGCTGGGCGACTTCGATACCTTCCCGGTGATTATGTCGCTGATTGGTCTGGCGGTGATTATTGGTCTCGAAAAATTGAAAGTGCCGGGCGGCATTCTGCTGACCATTATCGGTATTTCCATCGTCGGCCTGATTTTTGACCCAGCCGTGCATTTCTCCGGTATTTTTGCCATGCCGTCGCTGAGCGACGAGAACGGCAACTCGCTGATTGGCAGCCTGGATATTATGGGCGCACTGAACCCGATCGTACTGCCGAGCGTGCTGGCGCTGGTCATGACCGCTGTCTTCGATGCGACCGGAACCATCCGCGCGGTGGCCGGACAGGCGAACCTGCTGGATAAAGACGGACAGATTATTGATGGCGGCAAAGCGCTGACCACCGACTCACTGAGCAGCGTATTCTCTGGTCTGGTGGGCGCTGCACCGGCTGCGGTTTATATTGAATCCGCAGCGGGTACGGCGGCAGGCGGTAAAACCGGCCTGACGGCGATCACCGTTGGCGTACTGTTCCTGCTGATCCTGTTCCTTTCTCCGCTCTCTTATCTTGTACCTGTGTACGCAACGGCGCCTGCGCTGATGTATGTGGGTCTGTTGATGCTGAGCAACGTCGCGAAAATCGACTTTGCTGACTTTGTTGACGCTATGGCTGGACTGGTAACAGCCGTATTTATCGTGCTGACCTGTAACATCGTTACCGGCATTATGATTGGCTTTGCTACCCTGGTGATTGGCCGTATCGTCTCTGGCGAATGGCGCAAACTGAACATCGGCACTGTGGTCATCGCCATCGCGCTGGTGGCCTTCTACGCAGGTGGTTGGGCTATCTGATCCTCATCCGTTGAAGATCCTTAAAACGGGTGGCTTTGGCCGCCCGTTTTTAATTTCAGAACACACTCGTTGTCTTTTGCGTTACTCTCAAGTAGATAGAATTAAGGCACGACGCCTTTATCACCAATCATAAGAAACATCGCAAACAGGGAACGCATGGAAATCTTTTTCACCATACTCATCATGACCCTTGTGGTCTCGCTGTCGGGGGTATTTACTCGCGTATTGCCCTTCCAACTCCCTTTACCCCTTATGCAGATCGCCATCGGCGCCTTGCTGGCGTGGCCGACGTTTGGTTTGCATGTGGAATTCGATCCTGAGCTGTTTTTGGTTCTGTTCATCCCGCCGTTGCTCTTTGCCGATGGCTGGAAGACGCCAACGCGTGAGTTTCTCGAGCACGGGCGAGAGATCTTCGGCCTTGCGCTGGCGCTGGTTCTGGTTACGGTGGTCGGGATTGGCTTTATGATTTACTGGCTGGTGCCGGGGATCCCTCTCATCCCGGCCTTTGCGCTGGCCGCCGTTCTGTCGCCAACCGATGCCGTGGCGCTCTCCGGCATTGTGGGGGAGGGACGCATACCGAAGAAAATCATGGGCATCCTGCAGGGCGAAGCGTTGATGAACGATGCGTCCGGCCTGGTCTCGCTGAAATTTGCCGTAGCCGTGGCGATGGGCACGATGGTATTTACCGTCGGCGGCGCGACGGTTGAGTTCTTCAAAGTGGCGATTGGCGGCATCCTGGCCGGTTTTGTCGTCAGTTGGCTGTACGGGCGCTCCCTGCGTTTTCTTAGCCGCTGGGGCGGTGATGAGCCCGCAACGCAAATCGTTCTGCTGTTTCTGCTGCCGTTTGCGTCTTATCTGATTGCGGAACACATTGGTGTTTCAGGCATCCTCGCGGCGGTCGCTGCCGGGATGACGATTACCCGTTCTGGAGTAATGCGCCGTGCGCCGCTGGCGATGCGTTTGCGCGCTAACAGCACCTGGGCGATGCTGGAATTTGTGTTTAACGGCATGGTGTTCTTGCTGTTAGGACTGCAGTTGCCGGGAATTCTGGAGTCATCTTTGGCGGCGGCAGAAGTCGACCCGAACGTTGAAATCTGGATGCTGTTTACCGATATCGTGCTGATTTACGTGGCGCTGATGCTGGTACGTTTTGGCTGGCTGTGGACCATGAAGAAGTTCAGCCTGCGCTTCCTGAAGAAAAAACCGATGGAGTTTGGATCCTGGACGACGCGTGAAATCCTGATAGCCTCCTTTGCGGGGGTGCGTGGGGCTATTACCCTTGCCGGTGTGCTCTCCATTCCGCTGCTGCTACCGGATGGTAGCGGCTTCCCGGCGCGCTATGAGCTGATCTTCCTGGCTGCGGGCGTGATTCTGTTCTCGCTGTTTGTTGGCGTGGTGATGCTGCCGATTCTGCTACAGCATCTGGAAGTGGCAGACCACTCGCAGCAGCAGAAAGAGGAACGTATTGCCCGCGCAGCTACGGCGGAAGTGGCGATTGTCGCCATCCAGAAAATGGAGGAACGTCTGGCTGCGGACAGCGAAGAGAACATCGACAACCAGTTGCTCACCGAGGTGAGTTCACGCGTCATCGGTAACCTGCGTCGACGTGCCGACGGACGCAATGACGTGGAAAGCTCGATGCAGGAAGAAAATCTCGAACGGCGTTTCCGCCTGGCAGCGCTGCGCTCAGAGCGCGCGGAACTTTATCATCTGCGCGCCACGCGGGAAATCAGCAATGAAACGCTGCAAAAACTGCTGCACGATCTGGATTTGCTGGAAGCGCTGTTGATCGAGAACCAGTAAACGAGCGTGCCTGATGCGCTACGCTTATCTGGCCTACAAAACCGGCAACAGCGATGTAGGCCGGATAAGGCGCTAGCCGCATCCGGCGAAGGGTGTGCCAAATGGCGCGCAACTGGCTGCAAGAAATTATTCATCGTGTAATTTGCGAGCGGCTTTCCTGAACGAATCCATCCCTCTTGTCGATTCCCTCTTTTCTCCATACGGTTGAGGAAAGGGGGAAACATGTCCAACTATCGACGAAATTACATTAATGGGGGAACCTGGTTTTTTACGGTAAATCTGCAGGACCGTTGAAGCCATCTTCTGACTGCCAACATTCACGCGCTTCGGTGTGCAATCGCTGCGGTCAAAAAGATTAGGCCTTTTCGCATTAATGCGTGGGTCGTTTTACCCGAGCATATGCATTGCATATGGACGTTACCTGACAATGATGCGGATTATTCCTCTCGCTGGCGGGAAATTAAGAAGCATTTCACCCACTCATTGTCTTCCCGACATATCTGGCAATCTCGCTTTTGGGAGCACACCATCCGTGATGAACATGATTATCGCCAGCATGTTGATTATATTTACATTAACCCGGTGAAGCACGGCTGGGTAAAACAGGTACAGGACTGGCCTTTTTCAACATTTCATCGTGATGTGATGCATGGTTTGTACCCGCAAGATTGGGCAGGTGAAATCATGGATTTTAATGCGGGTGAACGTGCCTGATGCGCTACGCTTATCTGGCCTACGGAATCGGATGTAGGCCGGATAAGGCGTTAAGCCGCATCCGGCATTTTACACCTCTTGGGTTAGCCAAAACCCTTCACAGCATTTGAGCCACGCCTTGGCGCTGTGCGACAAATATACGCCGTCGCGCCAAATCATACCCAACTGCCAGCGTAAATCGCTCTCCAGGGGGATCCAGCGCAGCGTCTGCTTATCCAGGCGCTGGCAAATCGGCTCCGGTAAAATAGCAATCCCGACACCGGCTTGCACCATCGCCGCCAGAAAATCCCACTGCCCGCTGCGAACCGCGATGCGGGGCTTGACGTTGTGTTGGCTAAACAGCTTAAGCAATTGGCGGCTCAATGCGAAATCTTCGTTATAGATAAGCAGCGGATGCTCCGCTAACGCCTCGGGGGAAATAGATTCGCACGTTGTCCACTGACCGGAGCGGGGGACCAGCACGCAGAGCGGATGACTAAAAAGCGGTAAGGTCGCCAGACCGCTCTCTTCCTCAACTGGCAACGCAGTCATCGCGACATCCAGATCGCCGTTTATCACCGCCTGCTGAACGGTTAAGCCGCCAAATTCAGATATCTTCAGCTCAACGCCGGGATAGCGCTGGCGAAACAGGCCGATCGGCCCGGCCATCAACATACCCACCATGGGCGGGATACCGAGGCGCAGCACGCCCTTGTTGAGATGATTAATGTCGCTAAGTTCGGCTTCGAGCTGGCGAAACTCGGCAAGGATCGCCAGGCCACGTTCGAAAACGACCTGCCCGGTGTCGGTTAACAGCAGCCGCCGACCGTCGCGGATTAACAGCGTGCAGTTAAGCTCGTCTTCAAGGTTCTTCAACATCTTGCTGATGGTGGGTTGGGTGACAAAAAGCTTCTCCGCTGCGCGGGTAAAGCTCTGCTGACGAACCACCTCAACAAAATAGCGCAGCGTTCTGATATCCATGATTATTCCTTAAGACTATGCCTGCAATGAGTTTAATTCATTTCAGTCCTGGATGGGGGGTCTCTATACTGGCGCTCTCTATTTTTTAAGGACATACCCTCATGGCTGTGGCGATAAGCCGCGTGACGCCTGCCGTTATTCATCGACTTCAGATACCCGTTCAGGTTCTGTTGTACGCAGGTCTATTTGTATTTGCTCAATATCTTGTCTCCTGGCTGCATTTGCCGCTTCCTGCCAACCTGGTGGGGATGGTGCTGATGTTGGCGTTGATTGTCTGTCGGGTTATCCCGCTGAACTGGATCCGCGCTGGGGCTCGCTGGTTACTGGCTGAAATGCTGCTATTTTTTGTCCCAGCGGTGGTGGCCGTCGTCAACTACACGCAGCTGTTGTTGGTCGATGGCTGGCGCATATTTTCCGTCATTGCGCTAAGTACGGTGATGGTGCTTGGCGCAACGGCGTGGGTGGTGGATAAAGTGTATCGCTATGAAATGAGCAGGCTAAACCGTGAGTAATTTCCAGCTAAGCGTGCTGTGTCTGGTGATTACGCTGGGCATCTATTTTGCCAACAAGCGTCTGTATCGCCGTTTTCGTAAATTACCGCTGATGCCATTGGTGCTCACTCCGGCGCTGCTGGTGCTGATGCTGGTCTTTGGGCACATCTCCTGGCAAAACTATATTGGTGAATCGCACTGGCTGCTGTGGCTGCTGGGACCTGCAACCATCGCCTTTGCCGTGCCGGTTTATGACAACCTTGCGGTGATTAAGCGCCATTGGATGTCGCTGACGGCGGGCGTAGTGACGGCTACGCTGGTGGCTGTCACCAGTTCCGTTTGGTTGGCGCGTCTGTTTATGCTGCCTGATGAAATCCAGCGCAGTCTGGCGGTGCGCTCCGTCACTACGCCGTTTGCGCTGGCGGCGGCAGAGCCGTTGGGCGGGCAGCCGGACCTGGTGGCATTGTTCGTGGTGGTGACCGGTGTATTCGGTATGGCGGTCGGCGATGTGCTGTTTTTACGACTTTCCATTCGCGAAGGGATGGCGAAAGGCGCAGGATTTGGCGCCGCATCGCATGGCGCAGGCACGGCACGCTCATATGAGCTCGGCCAGCAGGAGGGCGTGGTTGCCAGCCTGGTGATGATGCTTTCTGGCGTGGTGATGGTGCTGGTAGCGCCGCTGGTCGCAAGGCTGATGTTCTGACCAGCGGCGGTGTGCTATTTCAAGCGTGAAATCAGCGAGAATTCTTTAAAATTCACCGGCCGCTGTTGCTGCATGGAAATATTCCCGGCGATACCGGTCAAAATCGACATGGCGCCGGCGCGATGGTCGGCGGCACGCTGCAACGGATCGTGCCGCGGCTCGCCAAACAGATCCGCCAGCATGGCGTTATCACCGCCACCGTGACCGCCTTCGCCGAGGGTAAAATCAGCCTGCCACGGCGCGGCAAACATCGGGAAAACAGTGATGTCACAGGCTTCAAGGCTGCCTTCGTTGTCCCGCTCCCCTCCGGCGTTGACGTAGGATTTCTCAACGATTTTCATCTCCAGGCGGCCTTCGCTACCGTTAAACACCACGTTCAAGCCTTCCCATGGCAGCCAGGTGTTCAGTGAATAGGTAAGCTGCACCTGATTCTGATATTTCACCAGCACCGACATGGTGTCTTCAATGGTGATACCGTCGCTGAACACGCTCTGGTCGCGGAAATAGTTATCTTCGTGTTCGGCATCCAGATAGAGCGCTTTAAGCTGAGGATTCTCGGCCATATGCAGCGCAAACGGATCGTCTTTGGCCTGCGCATAGCCGTGAGTGCGCGGGTAAAATTGCGTCACGCCCCGGCGTTCGGCGTTCTCTTTTCCGTAGAAACGCAGGCTACCTTCGGCATACACCCGCTCCGGATAACTGCCCAGCCAGAAGTTCATCAGATCAAAATGGTGAGTGGATTTATGCACTAATAAGCCGCCGCTATTCCGTTTTTCGCGATGCCAGCGGCGGAAATAATCGGCACCGTGCTCGGTATTGAGCAACCATTCAAAGTGAACCGAATAAACTTCGCCAATCGTACCGTTCATCAGCAGTTCGCGAACTTTGCTGTGGTGCGGCGCATAGCGATAGTTAAAGGCGACGCGTACCTGACGTCCGGTCTCTTCAATGGCGTCCAGAATCCGCAGGGCGCGTTGCTCATCGATGGTCATCGGTTTTTCGGTGATTACATCGCAGCCCGCGCGTAGCGCACGCACGATGTAGTCGTCGTGAGTCCGGTCCATGGTGGTTACAATGATGATATCCGGGCGAGTTTCTCGGATCATCTCTTCAAACTGCTGCGCTTTCCATGTGGAGACAGGGGCTGCGCCTTCGTTCTTCAGAAGCTGGTTAGCGTAATTCATACGCGTTTGATTGGTGTCGCAAAAGGCAACCAAACGAGCATTTTCCTTCCATTGCCCGCCAATCGCGCTGATGTAAAGTCCCGCGCGCCCGCCGGTTCCTACCAGGGCATATTTCTTCATAACATCCTCATCCTTCAAAAATGAATTGCAGTATCGATGTAATAAAAACAATGTTTCAATTTGATTTTTGTACAATAGCGCTAATGCGGAAGATGGATACAACGTAGAGGGAAAAATGTGATCCCGACCAAAATGATCGGCGGAGGGGGCGAGATTCTTATTTTCTTAGAGGCTATGTTTAAATTTATGTTCACGCCTTAGAATAGTGATAAATGTTACTCGCCATTGTAAGGACGCGCAGCGTGAAATATTTGTGGTTATCTGCTCTCTTGTTCAGTCATGCCGTTTTGGCCTGGTGTCCTGATGAAGACCAACGGGTGACATTCCAGGGAACATTAATACAACAGACGTTACCCGGTCCGCCAAATTACGAAAGCATTAAAGATGGCGATGAGGCGGTAACTTATGATTATCTTAAATTGGATCAACCGTTTGAGTGCGATGTTACTGGTGAGCGTGAAAGTGTTCCGCTAGTACAGCTTATATTGATGGGCAAAAATAAGCCTGGTTACGCCGATCTTGCTCCTTCTCTGGGAAAAGATGTCATCCTGACCGGGAAAACGATGTATGCCCAGACGGGTCGTCACTTTACTTCTGTGCTGCTTATTCTTGATAGCGCCAAAAACGTTACTCCCATCACCACGCCAGAACAAAAGAAAAGCGCGCTAATTCAGTTTCAACAGTTCCAACAGGCGTTGCGAGAGAAAAATGTTGTCGCGTTGAAAACATATTTTGTCTTTCCTTTGCAGGGGACGCTATTTGACTTTATTGCTTATGACGAAAATCGTCAGGAAGAAGTACTTACCGAGGCTGTATTTGACCAAAATTCGCAGCAGATTATGGCGCATCTGCAGATGCTGACCAATATCGGCGTTGATGCTGAATCACTGATGATAAACGAGTACAGAATTAACACACTTTCGGAACGTGAGCAGCAACGTCGCTATTTTCCAGCTGATGAAGATGGCATGTTTTATTATGAAGAAAACGGTAAACGTCATACCGTTACAGGAACATGCGATACCATCGCTCAAGGGGAACTTACAGACGGTATTCTTTTTACTTCGCAGGGGACAAGTGCAAATGAGCAACTCCCCGGTCTTTCAGAAAATTGTGACGGCGCGACGTCATATATGTTCAAGCTGGTTGATGGCAAACTGCGACTGACGGGGAGTTTTACTGCAGACTAATGACGTATTACAGATGGAATGGAATAAAAATAGAAAAGGATGTTAAAAATGCTTAATGATTTATTTATGGGCTGGCAGTGGCTAAATCTTGTGTGTGCGATTGTTTTCCTGTTGCTTATCGCTGTACCTGCTCGTCGCTTTATAACGGATGAGAATCCTGGATGATTTGCTGAATGTCTTCCCCGGCCAAAATGACCGGGGAAGAGAAGGAGTTAGTGTGCGCGACCTTGTTCTACGCCGTACCCGGTCTGGGAACGGATGAACTGAGCACGGAACTGCTCGCGTTCGCGATTGCCTTCTTCTGAGTTGTCGGTAGCAGAGAAGAACCAAATCCCGAGGAATGCTACGCTAATGGAGAACAGCGCCGGATACTCATACGGGAAAATAGCTTTTTCGTGACCGAGGATCTGGACCCAAATCGTCGGGCCAAGAATCATCAGCACCACCGCCGTCAGCAGACCTAACCAGCCGCCCAGCATCGCGCCACGCGTGGTCAGTCTTGACCAGTACATGGAGAGCAGAATGATGGGGAAGTTGCAGCTGGCCGCGATAGCAAACGCCAGGCCTACCATGAAGGCGATGTTCTGGTTCTCAAACAGCACGCCGAGCAGAATAGCAATCACGCCCAACACCAGTACGGTGATTTTCGAGACTCTCAGCTCTTCACGTTCGGTTGCGCCTTTGCGGAACACGTTGGCGTACAGGTCATGAGAGACTGCCGATGCACCCGCCAGCGTCAGGCCGGCAACCACCGCCAGGATGGTGGCAAATGCCACGGCTGAGATGAAACCGAGGAACAGGTTACCGCCCACCGCGTTCGCCAGGTGAACCGCTGCCATGTTGTTACCGCCAATCAACGCACCTGCAGCGTCTTTGTACGCCGGATTAGCCCCTACCAGCATGATTGCGCCAAAGCCGATGATAAAGGTCAGGATGTAGAAATAACCCATAAAACCGGTGGCGTAGAACACGCTCTTACGCGCTTCGCGGGCATCGCTTACCGTGAAGAAACGCATCAGGATGTGCGGCAAGCCTGCCGTACCAAACATCAGGCCGAGACCTAACGACAGCGCGGAGATCGGATCTTTAACCAGTCCTCCCGGGCTCATAATGGCTGAACCTTTCGGGTGTACCGCCATCGCTTCGGTGAACAGGTTGTTGAAGCTAAAGCCGACGTGCTTCATCACCATAAAGGCCATAAAGCTGGCGCCGAACAGCAACAGAACGGCTTTGATGATCTGTACCCAGGTGGTCGCCAGCATGCCGCCAAACAGAACGTACATCATCATCAATACGCCAACCAGCACGACGGCGATGTGATAGTTCAGACCAAATAGCAGCTCAATCAGCTTACCTGCGCCGACCATCTGGGCGATCAGGTACAGCGCGACCACCACAAGGGAACCACAGGCCGACAGAATACGGATTGGGCCTTGTTTCAGACGGTAGGAAGCAACGTCTGCAAAGGTGTAACGACCCAGGTTACGCAAACGCTCAGCAATCAGGAACAGGATAATTGGCCAGCCAACCAGGAAGCCGAGGGAATAGATCAGCCCGTCATAACCCGAGGTAAACACCAGCGCGGAAATCCCGAGGAACGATGCCGCCGACATATAGTCGCCCGCAATCGCCAGCCCGTTCTGGAAACCAGTGATGTTACCGCCAGCGGTGTAGTAGTCATTCCGCGAACGTACGCGCTTAGACGCCCAGTAGGTAATGCCGAGCGTAAAGATGACGAAAATCAGGAACATAACAATCGCCTGCCAGTTGGTTGGCTGGCGTTGGACTGCACCACTAATAGCATCCGCCGCGTTTGCGGCGAAGGGCAGCGTGGCGGCAAGCGCCGTCAGGACTCTCTTCATGATGCTTTAACCTCGTGCAGAACCGCATTGTTCAGGCGATCGAATTCACCATTTGCCCGCCAGATGTAGATCCCGGTCAGGATGAAAGAGATGAGGATCACACCGACCCCAATCGGAATACCGCGGGTGACGCTGGTTCCCGCGTGTAGCGGAGTACCCAGCCAGCCCGGCGCAAAGGCAATCAATAATATAAAGCTGATATAAACTGCCAGCATGATGATGGACAGAATGGTGGCAAACCGTTGCCGTTTTTCAACTAACTCCCTGAAACGCGCACTGTCTTCTATCCGCTGATAAATATTGTCATTCATCACAGAGCTCTCCAGAGGTCCCCCTGCGTCTTTCGTGCTACAGGTTCGTTGGCCGCACTCGCCCACCCCAGTCACATAGTGAACTATGCTCCTGGGGATGTGCTCGCTTGCCGCCTTCCTGTAACACGAAATCCTTTGGGGGAGGTTTTTTATATTTCCCTCCCGGATGAAGAGAGGGTAGGGTCAGATTTGTAGGCCGGATAAGACGCTTTCGCGTCACCATCCGGCATTTTCAGGACTTTGTTATGATGGCATCGCGATGGCCTGCTTCTCTTCGAGCAGTTTCTCTACCACGCCCGGATCGGCGAGGGTCGAGGTATCGCCCAGATTGCTGGTATCGCCCGCCGCGATTTTACGCAGGATACGGCGCATGATTTTGCCGGAGCGGGTTTTCGGCAGTGAGTCGGTCCAGTGCAGCACGTCTGGCGTTGCCAACGGACCAATTTCTTTACGCACCCAGTTGCGAACCTCGGCGTACAACTCAGGTGACGGCTCTTCGCCGTGATTCAGCGTGACGTAGGCGTAGATCGCCTGGCCTTTAATATTATGCGGAATACCGACTACCGCGGCTTCGGCAATCTTCGGATGCGACACCAACGCCGATTCGATTTCTGCCGTTCCCAGACGGTGACCAGAGACGTTCAGCACATCGTCCACACGGCCGGTGATCCAGTAATAACCATCTTCATCACGGCGTGCGCCGTCGCCGCTGAAGTACATATTCTTGAAGGTGGAGAAATAGGTTTGCTCAAAGCGTTCGTGATCGCCAAACAGCGTTCTCGCCTGGCCCGGCCACGAGTCGGTAATTACCAGGTTGCCTTCGGTCGCGCCTTCCAGTGGATTACCTTCGTTATCGACAATCGCAGGCTGTACGCCAAAGAACGGACGGGTTGCGGAACCGGCTTTCAGCTCGGTGGCGCCCGGCAGCGGGGTGATCATGAATCCCCCGGTTTCAGTCTGCCACCAGGTATCGATGACCGGACATTTTTCGTTGCCGATCTTCTTCCAGTACCACTCCCATGCTTCCGGGTTGATCGGCTCGCCAACGGAACCCAGGATACGCAGCGACGAACGGTCAGTACCTTCAATCGCTTTATCGCCTTCTGCCATCAGGGCGCGGATGGCGGTCGGTGCGGTATACAGAATATTGACCTGGTGCTTGTCCACAACCTGCGACATTCGTGCCGGAGTAGGCCAGTTTGGCACGCCTTCGAACATCAGCGTGGTTGCGCCGCAGGCCAGCGGACCGTACAGCAGGTAGCTGTGTCCGGTTACCCAACCTACGTCAGCGGTACACCAATAAATATCGCCCTGATGGTAGTCAAACACGTACTTAAAGGTGGTTGCGGCGTAGACCAGATACCCGCCGGTGGTGTGCAGCACGCCTTTCGGTTTGCCAGTTGAACCGGAGGTATACAGGATAAACAGCGGATCTTCCGCGTTCATTTCTTCTGGCTGATGTTCCGGGCTGGCTTTCTCGATAAGATCGGACCACCACAGGTCACGGCCTTCTTGCCATTCCGTTTTACCGCCAGTACGTTTGAGGACGACTACATGTTCAACGGTTTTCACGTTCGGGTTTTTCAGCGCATCATCGACGTTCTTTTTCAACGGGATAGCGCGTCCGGCGCGCACGCCTTCGTCGGCTGTGATCACCAGGCGTGAATTAGAGTCGATGATACGTCCGGCGACGGCCTCCGGTGAGAAACCACCGAAGATGACCGAATGCACCGCGCCAATGCGGGCGCAGGCCAGCATGGCGACCGCAGCTTCCGGCACCATCGGCATATAAATTGCCACCACATCACCTTTTTTAATGCCTAAATCCAGTAATGTATTGGCAAAACGACAGACATCGCGATGCAGCTCGCGGTAGGTTATATGTTTGCTTTGGGTGGCGTCGTCGCCTTCCCAGATGATGGCGGTACGATCGCCATTTGCCTGCAGATGACGGTCGAGGCAGTTCGCTGCCAGGTTTAGCGTGCCGTCTTCGTACCATTTAATAGACACGTTGCCTGGCGCAAACGAGGTGTTCTTCACCTGGCTGTACGGTTTGATCCAATCAAGAATCTTTCCCTGCTCGCCCCAAAATGTGTCGGGTTCGTTAACAGATTGCTGGTACTTCGCTTCGTACTGCTCCGGATTTATCAGGCAACGATCCGCAATGTTTGCGGGAATAGCGTGTTTATGTATTTGGCTCATGGCTTTTGTTCTCCTTGTAGGATGTTAATAATATGTCTCATAAACGTTAAATGTAGGGGCATTGAGAGTTTTGTTTAGTATTTGCGCGGCAGATCACGCAATAAACGAATTGTGCAAATTAGCGACAAACTGAATTTTGAAGGGAACTAGCAAAAATTGATTAAATCTCGCGATAACATGTAGTTATCTAAAGGATTATTGAAAAGGTGATCTGTCTCTGAATTAGACCAAAGAGTGAGAGGTTTGAGGGGTGTTATAACTCTAAAGTGGTATTTTACATACACTTACAATTGATTAAAGACAACATTTTCAGTGTGGTTTCTTGTTACAAATAGGGTGGAGCAATGTCATGACAGTATCGTGTGGTTGCTGTTGTGGAAAACAATAAAAGAACCGCCATTGCAGATAATGGCGTCATCTGGATGAGACCCCTATGGCAAGGATAAAATCACGCGTACGCCGTTTCTTCAGCCTGTTATTACCTTTATTATTTATTTCTGCTGTTCACGCTGAACAAACTTCTGTACCCGCAAAAACCGTCACCGTTGAAGCGAAAAATGAAACCTTCGCTCCTCAGCATCCCGATCAATATCTCTCCTGGAAAGCCACGTCTGAGCAATCAGCCCGTGAAGATGCGCTGGCAGAAGATCCGCGTCTGGTGATCCTGTGGGCGGGATATCCATTCTCGCGCGATTACAACAAACCGCGTGGACATGCGTATGCCGTGACCGATGTCCGTGAAACCTTACGTACCGGCGCACCAAAAACGGCAGAAGACGGCCCGCTGCCGATGGCTTGCTGGAGCTGTAAAAGCCCGGACGTAGCGCGTCTTATCCAGAAAGACGGTGAAGATGGCTACTTCCACGGTAAATGGGCGCGCGGCGGTCCGGAAATTGTTAACAACCTCGGTTGTGCAGATTGCCATAACACCGCGTCACCCGACTTCGCCAAAGGCAAGCCAGAGCTGACCCTGTCGCGTCCTTATGCAGAACGCGCGATGGAAGCGATCGGCAAACCGTTCGAGAAAGCCGGTCGCTTTGACCAGCAATCCATGGTCTGCGGCCAGTGTCACGTGGAATACTACTTCGACGGTAAAAACAAAGCCGTTAAGTTTCCGTGGGACGACGGCATGAAAGTCGAGAACATGGAGAAATACTACGACAACATTGCTTTCTCTGACTGGACCAACTCCCTGTCTAAAACACCCATGCTGAAAGCGCAGCACCCGGAGTATGAAACCTGGAGCGCAGGTATTCACGGCAAGAACAACGTGACCTGTATCGACTGCCACATGCCAAAAGTGCAAAACGCGGAAGGCAAGATCTACACCGACCATAAGATTGGTAACCCGTTCGATAACTTCCCTCAGACCTGCGCGAACTGCCATACCCAGGACAAAGCGTCCCTGCAAAAAGTGGTCGCCGAGCGTAAACAGGCCATTCATGACCTGAAAATCAAGGTTGAAGATCAACTGGTACATGCGCACTTCGAAGCGAAAGCCGCATGGGATGCGGGCGCAACCGAAGCGGAAATGAAACCGATTCTGGAAGATATCCGCCACGCGCAATGGCGCTGGGACCTGTCTATCGCCTCACATGGTATTCACATGCACGCCCCGGAAGAAGGTCTGCGGATGCTGGGTAGCGCAATGGATAAAGCCGCCGATGCGCGTACCAAACTGGTCCGTCTGCTGGCGACCAAAGGCATCACGCATGAAATCCCGTTACCGGATATCTCTACTAAAGAGAAAGCTCAGGCAGCGATTGGTCTGAACATGCAGCAAATCAATGCTGAGAAGCAGGAGTTCATCAAGACGGTGATTCCGCAGTGGGAAGATCAGGCGCGTAAAAACGGTCTGTTAAGCCAATAACCCCATTTCGCCCCGCAAGGGGCGGATAACTCAACGGAGTGAATATGAGCGTATTACGTTCGTTATTAACTGCTGGGGTGCTGGCGTCAGGCTTGTTATGGAGCCTGAGTGGAATCACTGCCACGCCAACGCCGCAGGAGTCGGATCAACGCTGGACGGTTACCCAACAGCGTAATCCGGATGCCGCTTGTCTGGACTGTCACAAGCCGGATACCGAGGGCATGCATGGTAAGCATGCGGAAGTCATCAACCCGAATAACAAACTGCCGGTCACCTGCACCAACTGCCACGGCCAGCCGTCACCGAACCACCGTGAGGGGGTGAAGGATGTGATGCGCTTTAATGAGCCGATGTACAACGTGGAACAGCAGAACAGCGTCTGTATGTCTTGTCACCTGCCTGAGCAGTTGCAAAAAGCGTTCTGGCCGCACGATGTCCACGTAACCAAAGTGGCGTGCGCCAGCTGTCACTCACTGCATCCGAAGCAAGACACGATGCAGACGCTAAGTGATAAAGGACGGATCAAAATTTGCGTCGATTGCCACAGCGATCAGCGTAACAATCCGAACTTTAACCCGGCGTCGGTTCCGTTGCTTAAGGAGCATCCATGAGTTGCTCTCGTCGCCAGTTTATCACCGGCGTCGGCGCGCTGGTGGCAGTGAGCGGGACGGCGGGACGCGTTGTGGCGCAGACGCTGAACATCAACGGCGTGCGTTACGGTATGGTACATGATGAGTCATTATGCATCGGTTGTACGGCCTGCATGGATGCCTGTCGGGAAGTCAACAACGTGCCGGAAGGCGTATCGCGTCTGACGATTATTCGCAGCGAGCCGCAGGGAACGTTTCCTGATGTGAAGTATCGCTTCTTTCGCCACTCATGCCAGCATTGCGACCACGCTCCCTGCGTTGACGTCTGCCCGACGGGGGCATCGTATCGCGATGCAGCCAACGGTATTGTGGATGTGAACCCGGACCTTTGTGTTGGCTGTCAGTACTGCATCGCCGCGTGTCCTTATCGCGTGCGCTTTATCCATCCGGTGAGCAAAACGGCGGATAAATGCGATTTCTGCCGGAAAACCAACCTGAAAGCGGGCAAACAGCCCGCCTGCGTTGAGTCATGTCCGACGAAGGCGCTGACGTTTGGTAATCTGGACGATCCCAACAGCGATATCTCCCGTTTGTTGCAGCAGAAAACCACCTACCGTTACAAGCTGGCGTTGGGTACAAAACCGAAGGTCTACCGCGTTCCCTTTAAATTTGGGGAGGTGAGCCAATGACATCCGCTTCTGCATTTCATTTTGAATCACTGGTGTGGGACTGGCCCATTGCCATCTATCTGTTCCTGATTGGCATCTCTGCCGGACTGGTCACGCTGGCGATTCTGCTACGTCGCCTCCATCCGGAGGCGGGCGGTTCGGACAGCACGCTGCTGCGCACTACGCTGGTGTTAGGGCCGGGGGCGATAATCTTCGGTCTGTTAATTCTGGTGTTCCACCTGACGCGTCCATGGACCTTCTGGAAACTGATGTTCCATTACAGCTTCACCTCGGTGATGTCGATGGGGGTTATGCTGTTCCAGTTGTACATGGTGGTATTAGTGTTGTGGTTGGCAAAAATCTTTGAAAAAGAGGTGATTGCCCTGCAACAGCGCTGGCTGCCGCGGTTAGGAATCGTGCAGAAAGTGTTGACGTTGATAACGCCATTTCATCGCGCGCTGGAGACGTTAATGCTGGTGCTGGCGGTCCTGCTCGGGGCGTATACCGGGTTCCTGCTGTCGGCACTGAAATCCTACCCGTTCCTGAATAACCCGATCCTGCCGGTGCTGTTCCTGTTCTCCGGGATCTCCTCCGGCGCGGCGGTGGCGCTGATCGCCATGGCGTTACGCCATCGTAGCAATCCCCACAGCACTGAAGCGCACTTTGTGCATCGCATGGAGGTCCCGGTGGTATGGCTGGAGATCTTCCTGCTGGCGGCGTTCTTTGTTGGTCTGGCGCTGGGCGATGACGGTAAAATGCGCGCGCTGGCCGCGGCATTGGGCGGCGGATTCTGGACCTGGTGGTTCTGGCTTGGCGTAGCTGGGCTTGGGCTGATACTGCCGATGCTGCTAAAACCCTGGGCCAACCGCAGTTCGACGTTTCATGGCGTGCTGGCAGTGTGCGGCGCCAGCCTGACCGGCGTACTGCTGCTGCGCTTTTTTATACTCTATGCGGGTCAGCTAACCGTTGCGTAAGGTGATATCTGGACGTTCTCCTTCCTGAAGCCGGTTTTCTGGCGTTGTTATTAAGCCTCGGGGTCAATGTGTTGACCCCGCTTGCCGTGTTGGTGGGTGTCCGCCAGCGCTGGCAAGGGGTGATGCGTCTGGCAAGCGTGGGAGTATGGGCGCAATTTGCGCTGCTGCTGCTGGCTTTTGCCATTCTGGTATTCTGCTTTTTGACCAGCGACTTTTCGGTGGTCTACGTTGCTCAGCACAGCTACAGCCTGCTGCCGTGGGGATTAAAACTGGCGGCGGTGTGGGGCGGTCATGAAGGATCGCTGCTGCTGTGGGTGCTGTTTCTTTCCGGCTGGAGCGCGCTGTTTGCTTTTCGCTATCGGCGTGATTCCGACGCGCTGTTTCCGCTGACGCTCAGCGTCCTCTCAATGATTACGGCCTTGCTGCTGCTGTTTGTGGTGGTATGGTCCGATCCGTTTGTGCGCATCTTCCCGCCGGCCATCGAAGGGCGCGACCTTAATCCGATGCTGCAACATCTCGGGTTAATCCTCCATCCGCCGCTGCTGTACCTGGGTTACGGTGGTTTAATGGTGGCGGCAGGCGTGGCGCTAGCCTCGCTGCTACGTGGTGACTTTAATGCGCAGAGCGCCTGGGTGTGCTGGCGCTGGGCGCTGCCCGGCTGGTGCGCGCTAACGCTGGGGATTATCCTCGGCTCCTGGTGGGCCTACTGCGAGCTGGGCTGGGGCGGCTGGTGGTTCTGGGACCCGGTAGAAAATGCCTCCTTATTACCCTGGCTTTCCGCCAGCGCGCTGCTGCATAGCCTGTACATCACGCGCCAGCGGGGGATCTTCCGCCATTGGTCGCTGTTGCTGGCGATCGTCACGCTGATTTTATCGCTGCTCGGGACGCTGATTGTGCGCTCCGGCATTCTCGTTTCGGTGCATGCTTTCGCGCTGGATAACGTTCGCGCCGCGCCGCTGTTTGCGCTGTTTACCGTATTGAGCCTGGCGTCGCTTGGGCTGTACGCCTGGCGAGGCCAGCAAGTCCGCCAGAGTGGGCGTTTTGGCGGCTGGTCGCGCGAGATGCTGATTCTGGTCGCGTTATTACTTTTTTGCGCGGTGCTGCTGATTGTGCTGATTGGCACCCTCTATCCGATGATTTACGGGTTGTTTGGCTGGGGGCGGCTCTCCGTGGGCGCGCCGTACTTTAACCGCGCCACGCTGCCTTTTGGCCTGCTGATGCTGCTGGTTATCGTGCTGGCAACGATCAGAAGCCGCAAAGTGTCTGTGCGTTGTCAACTTCCGGCGCTGCTGGCGCATGCCGGGGTGCTGGTGTTTGCTGCGGGGATCGTTTTCTCCAGCGGCAGTCGTCAGGAGATAAGCCTGAATCTGAGCCCGGGGCAGCAGGTGGAACTGGCGGGATACACTTTTCGTTTTGAGCGTCTCGACCTGGAAGCAAAAGGTAACTACACCAGTGAAAAAGCGCAGATCACGCTGTGGCAGGATGAGAAACGCATTGGCACCCTGCAGCCAGAAAGACGCTTCTATGCCGCGCGCCGTCAACAGATGATGGAGCCGGGGATCAACTGGAACCTGATGCATGACTGGTACGCGGTAATAGGCGAAAAAACCGGAGCGGACCGTTATGCCATGCGCTTGTACGTGCAGACCGGCGTGCGCTGGATCTGGGGAGGGGGATTGTTGATGGTGTTTGGCGCGTTGCTGAGCGCATGGCGAGGGAGGAAGCATCCTGAGTTATTGCCTGATGGCGCTGCGCTTATCAGGCCTACGAGTGAAAAGCAGGGTAGGCCGGATAAGGCGTTCACGCCGCCATCCGGCAAAACGATGTTACTTATGGCTTTACTGATTTTTCTGCCTTTTGCCACCCATGCCCAGGTGGTGGACACATGGACGTTTGCCAACCCGCAACAGCAGGAAAAAGCGCTGTCTATTGCCAGCCAACTGCGCTGTCCACAGTGTCAAAACCAAAACTTGCTGGAATCCAATGCGCCGGTAGCGGTCAGTATGCGTCATCAGGTTTATAGCATGGTGGCGGAAGGGAAAAGTGAAGCCGAGATAACGACGTGGATGACCGACCGTTACGGTGATTTCGTGCGCTACAACCCGCCGTTGAATGAGCAAACGCTGCTGCTGTGGGCGCTGCCGTGCCTGCTGTTATTACTGGTGGGCGTGGTGGTCTGGCGGGTGAGAAGTCGTCAGCGCGTAGAGGAGGGTGAGCAATGAACCAGGGCGAACACTCCACTGCGCTGTTACGCCCAATGCCTGTGAAGCGGCTGACTGCTGTAGCGGTGCTGATGGTTTCGGTCTGCATAGGAGGTTACCTGTCGACGCCAAAATGGCAGGCGGTTCGTCAGGAGCAGGCGCGGCTGGCGGACCCTTTACATGCGTTCTCCGATGAGAACCTTCAGGAAAAACAGCTGCTTTTGCTGCAAACGCAAATTCGCGCCAATCCACAGGACAGTGTGAAATGGGCGCAACTTGGGGAGTACTATCTTTGGCAAAACGCGTACCATAATGCACTGCTGGCCTATGAGCAGGCGCTGCGTGTAGGTGGTGAAAATGCTGAGATCTATTCAGCGATGGCAACGGTATTGTACTACCAGGCCGGACAACATATGACGCCGCCCACTCGCGAGATGATTGATAAGGCCCTGACGTTGGACCCGGCAGAGGTCACCGCCTTGATGCTGTTAGCTTCAGATGCGTTTATGCAGGCAGAATACGCCCAGGCTATATCAGTGTGGCAAAAAGTTATGGATTTAAACTCGCCGAGGGTGAACCGGGCGCAGCTCATTGACTCTATTAATATGGCGAAGTTGTTGCAGAATCGGCAAAAATAAATTTGTTTTTTTTGTGATTTGTATCATTTTGTCTGTTTAAAAAATAGGCAAACGAACAATTGAGCAAAAAAAAATCATGCCATGACTTCTTCATTTTTGAACATATTAAAATTCTTTTATAACAAAAAGTTATTCATTGTTACCGCGATAAAATCGCATTTTTATGCATAAATTCAGCCAAAGGCCCTGTTCTTAGAGGGTTGCGCGGAATGCCATGCAGATGATAATGATAATAAGCGTTAAAAAACTCCATAAACGAACGCAACACAATTCATACCCTTTCAGTATGTACTATTCCCACACACCGCATGTGGAATAGCGCTCCATCGAGGAAGTCCGTTGTTATGAAAAATTTGAAAGTCAGCCTGGCATGGCAGATTCTAATCGCCATGGTGCTGGGCATTCTGCTAGGGAGTTACCTGCATTACCATAGCGACAGCCGTGAATGGCTGGTTGTAAACCTGCTGTCACCGGCGGGCGATATCTTTATCCATCTGATCAAAATGATCGTTGTGCCCATTGTCATCTCTACGCTGATTGTCGGTATTGCCGGGGTCGGTGATGCCAAACAGCTGGGCCGCATTGGCGCCAAAACAATTCTCTATTTCGAAGTGATCACCACCGTGGCGATTATCCTTGGGATCACGCTGGCCAATGTGTTCCAGCCGGGTTCCGGGATTGATATGTCGCAACTGGCGACCGTGGATATTTCGAAATATCAAAGCACGACCGCAGAAGTACAGAGCCACGCGCATGGTCTGATGGGGACAATTTTGTCACTGGTGCCGACCAATATCGTCGCATCGATGGCAAAAGGCGATATGCTGCCGATTATCTTCTTCTCAGTGCTGTTCGGTTTAGGTCTGTCGTCCCTGCCGGCAACTCACCGCGAGCCGCTGGTTACCGTGTTCCGCTCTATTTCCGAAACCATGTTTAAAGTGACTCACATGGTGATGCGCTACGCGCCAGTCGGCGTTTTTGCGCTGATTGCCGTTACCGTCGCGAACTTCGGTTTTGCCTCCCTGTGGCCGCTGGCGAAGCTGGTGCTGTTGGTGCATTTCGCCATCCTGTTCTTCGCGCTGGTGGTGCTGGGGATTGTCGCGCGTATCTGCGGTTTGAGCATCTGGATCCTGATCCGCATTCTGAAAGATGAGCTGATTCTGGCTTACTCTACCGCCAGCTCCGAGAGCGTACTGCCGCGTATTATCGAAAAGATGGAAGCCTATGGCGCGCCAGCTTCAATCACCAGCTTTGTGGTGCCGACCGGCTACTCATTCAACCTTGATGGTTCAACGTTGTACCAGAGCATCGCTGCTATCTTTATCGCGCAGTTGTACGGTATCGACCTGTCGCTGTGGCAGGAAATCGTGCTGGTGCTGACGCTGATGGTGACCTCAAAAGGGATTGCGGGCGTGCCGGGCGTATCATTCGTGGTGCTGCTGGCTACGCTTGGCAGCGTGGGGATCCCGCTGGAAGGACTGGCGTTTATCGCCGG
Organism: Citrobacter sp. Ce129; assembly: GCF_030334545.1. Lineage (NCBI taxonomy): Bacteria > Pseudomonadati > Pseudomonadota > Gammaproteobacteria > Enterobacterales > Enterobacteriaceae > Citrobacter > Citrobacter sp. Ce129. The sequence continues at coordinate 12,065 of NZ_JAOWDS010000027.1, read as the reverse complement.
TGTTGACCGTATCCTCGATATGGCGCGTACCGCGCTGAACGTAGTGGGTAACGCGCTGGCGGTGCTGGTTATCGCCAAGTGGGAACACAAATTTGACCGCAAAAAAGCGCTGGCCTACGAGCGCGAGATGCTGGGTAAATTTGATAAGACTGCCTTGTAGGCCGGATAAGGCAACGCCGCCATCCGGCAACCTGCTCCGGGTTGCCTGATGGCGCTACGCTTATCAGGCCTACAGCGACTACGTTCATCCGGCAATGCAAACCATTACCCGTTTGTTAACTTATCAAACTCTTCGCAGCCGGTATCGAACCCTTCTATACAGCTCAGATTCAGCCAGTGCAACGCCTTCTGTTTATTCTTCACGATAAAACCCTGTTCACCGTTTAAGAACATCATTCCGGCCCAGTACTCGGAATAACCGGTGCGGGAAATGGCTGAGCTACGCTTGAAATACCACGTCGCTTTCTCATCATCTGCGGGAATACCCACGCCGTTGGCGTAAATCAGTCCGAGCAGCATTTGCGCGTCGACGGCGGAATCATTTTCCAGGTCTTCGGAGGCGTTTTGCAGCAAGGTAATAGCTTTAGGATAATCTGTGTGTCCTGCCTGGGTGTTGACCAGAATCCGCGCCAGGGTCAGTTCTCCCGCTTTACTGCCCGCTTTGGCTGCCTTTTCCGCCAGCGTTTTGGCCTGGGGGTAATCCAGACTGACCGGATTCGTAATTTTGATTTGCGCCAGTAGCGCGCAGGCGTCGGCATCGCCGTTGTCGGCGGCTTTTTGCGCCCAATACTCGGCTTTGCTCAAATCGCCTGAACTGAACCAGCTATCGGCAAGAAAGTACTGTGCGCGACGGTCCCCTGCCTCAGCGGCCTGTAAGTACTGGCTTCCTGGCTCAGTATCACTGGCATGGGCAAAGAATGTCATAAAGAACATCAATGCAATGAGTTGTTTCATTTTGAGTTTTATTTAGGGTACGGAATGAACAGTATAAAGAGATCGTATGGATAAAAAAACAGCCTCCGGGCGGAGGCTGTTGCAGAACAGGTACGTAAACGGACTAACCCATCGCGCTTTCGCGCAGGCTGGCTTTCAGCTTAGTGTACTCATCAATGACATACTGCTCGGCAGCGCGCTGATCGGCAATGCGTTCAACGTTAACGGCACAGTACTTATACTCCGGCGTTTTGGTAATCGGGCTTAAGTTCTCGGTTACCAGCTCATTACATGCGCCAATCCACCACTGGTAGGTCATGTAAATCGCGCCTTTGTTTGGACGATCGCTGACTGCCGCACGGGTAATGACTCGGCCTTTACGCGAGTTAACCCATACCAGTTCTTCATCCTGGATGCCCAGGCGTTCTGCGTCGGCGGTGTTGATCTGGGCATAGCCCGGTTCATCCGCCAGCGCGGCCAGCGCCGCACAGTTACCGGTCATCGAACGGCAAGAGTAGTGGCCGACTTCACGCACTGTAGACAGCACCATCGGGTACTCCTCAGTGAGTTTGTCGATTGGCGCTACCCAGTCGCAGGTGAAGAACTGCGCCAGTCCGTTCGGGGTGTCGAACTTCTCTTTGAAGAGGTAAGACGTACCCTGATCGGCTTCTGAGGTATCGCGACAAGGCCACTGGATATAACCCAGTTCGCCCATTTTCTCGTAAGTTGCACCGTAGAAATCCGGGCACAGATGACGCAACTCATCCCAGATTTCCTGGGTGTTGTTGTAGTGCATCGGGTAGCCCATACGGGTGGCGATTTCACTGATAATCTGCCAGTCCGTTTTCAGATCCCACTTCGGCTCAACGGCTTTAAAGAAGCGCTGGAAGCCACGGTCAGCCGCAGAGAAGACACCTTCATGCTCGCCCCATGACGTAGACGGTAAAATAACGTCTGCGGCAGCGGCAGTTTTGGTCATGAAGATATCCTGCACGATGACCAGTTCCAGATCCTCAAAGCCTTTGCGCACTGCGGAGAGTTCAGCATCGGTCTGTAATGGATCTTCACCCATAATGTACGCCGCGCGTACTTCGCCATGCGCCGCACGGTGCGGCAGTTCGCTGATGCGATAACCGGTATGCGCAGGCAGACTTTCCACGCCCCAGGCTTTAGCGAATTTCTCGCGGTTTTCCGGGAACTTAACGTACTGATAGCCCGGATAGGTATCCGGCAGCGCGCCCATGTCGCATGCGCCCTGAACGTTGTTCTGGCCACGAACCGGGTTAACGCCCACGCTTGGCTTACCGAGGTTACCGGTCAGCATTGCGAGGCTGGTCAGTGAACGCACGGTTTCCACGCCCTGATAGAACTGGGTAACACCCATGCCCCACAGGATGGCCGCGCTTTTTGCCGTGGCATACATACGTGCAGCCTGACGAATATCCTGCGCGCTAACGCCAGTGATATCTTCGACGGACTCCGGCGTGTAGCCTTCGACAATCTTGCTGTACTCTTCGAATCCTTCTGTACGGGAGGCGACGAACGCCTGGTCGTACAGTTTTTCTTCGATGATGACATGACCCATGGCGTTAAGCAGCGCGATGTTCGAGCCGTTTTTCAACGCGATGTGCATGTCGGCAATACGCGCGGTTTCAATTTTGCGCGGATCGCAGACGATGATTTTCGCCCCGTTACGTTTAGCATTAATCACGTGATTCGCCACGATCGGGTGGGAATCCGCCGGGTTATACCCGAAGATGAACACTAAATCTGTGTTATCAATTTCATTGATAGCATTACTCATTGCGCCGTTACCGACCGATTGGTGCAGACCTGCAACCGATGGGCCGTGTCAGACGCGAGCGCAGCAGTCAACGTTATTGGTACCAATAACGGCGCGCGCGAATTTTTGCATTACATAGTTGGTTTCGTTACCCGTACCGCGAGATGAACCGGTCGTCTGAATAGCGTCCGGGCCATACTTCGCTTTGATGGCGCTCAGACGAGTGGCGACGTAATCAAGCGCTTCATCCCAGGAAACAGATTCCAGTTTGCCGCCACGCTGGCGACGGATCATTGGGGTTTTCAGGCGAGGGGTCAGGATCTGGGTATCGTTGATAAAATCCCAGCCATAGTAGCCCTTCAGACACAGGGTACCCTGGTTGGTTTTCCCCTGCGCCGCTTCAGCCCGGACGATTTTGCCGTTATCGACCACCAGGTTGATTTTGCAACCTGATGCGCAATATGGGCAAACCGTGACGACTTTTTTCATCGGTCTCGCTCCAGTTAATCAAATCGCGCATACGCGCTTGTCGCTTTAGTTATGCATCTTTTATGCCATGTTTTTATCAGGGGCATTAGTTGATATTACGGGCGAATTTTGCGCAAAACCCTGACGAAAAACAGGCTGTCGTCATATTTGACGTGACGAATCTCCAATACGTGACGGCCCGGCAGTGTGACCGAGGTTATGTTTCCCACACATCCTTGTGCCTTATCGCTGTCACTCTGTGCAGAATCAATCACACTCATTTAAGTTGGCCAGAAATGGGGAAAAACAATGAAGCCAGCCATACTGGTTGTGGATGATGACATCGCTGTCTGCACACTTTTACAGGATGTGCTAAGCGAACACGTCTTTGCGGTGACCGCTTGTCACACCGGGCAGGAGGCGCTGCGCTGCATTGAGACTCAGCCGGAAATCGCTCTGGTATTGCTGGACATGATGTTGCCTGATATTAACGGTCTGATGGTGCTGCAGCAGGTGCAAAAGATGAGACCCGGATTACCGGTGGTGATGCTGACGGGGCTTGGCAGCGAGTCGGATGTGGTTGTCGGGCTGGAGATGGGCGCTGACGACTACATCGGTAAACCGTTCAATGCGCGGGTGCTGGTGGCACGGGTAAAGGCGGTGCTCAGACGCGTCGGCGTGTTAATGGCAGAGAGCGGCGGCCCGCAAACTTCGGGGCTTTCTTTTAACGGCTGGCATCTCGATACTGCCGGTTGCCAGCTACATAATCCCCAGCAATTGAAGGTGGAGTTGACGCAGGGGGAATACAGCCTGCTGCTGGCGCTGGCCCAAAACGCCCGCCGGGTGCTGAGTCGGGAACAACTGCTGGAACTGACGCGCAGCGACAGCGTCGAGGTGTTTGACCGCACCATTGATGTGTTAATCATGCGGCTGCGGCGAAAAATAGAGATCAACCCGCACCAGCCAATGTTGATCAAAACCCTGCGCGGGCTGGGTTATGTGTTTGCCGCCGACGTGCAGCATCACGATAAGGCGGCGTAAACGCCTTATCCGGCCTACAAAAGTGATAACGACCCCGTAGGCCTGATAAGCGCAGCGCATCAGGCATCAGCCATCCCGGCTTCTAACTCTGCCAGCGTTTTCGCGCCGTCTATCGCGTTGGCGCACAGCAAACTGGCCCGCGCGCAGGCGTGCGCCAGCCTGACGCTGTCCGTCAGCGACCAGCGCTCATGGCAGCCATACAAAAATCCGGCGCAAAACGCATCTCCCGCCCCAACGCTGCCAACGATCTCCTCCTGCGCCAGATAGTGTGACGGGATCCAGACGCCCGGCAGGTCCGGCGCTTCACCCCAGGCACCTTCCGGACAGTGAATAACCACCCGCTGGCGTACGCCTGCATTCAACAGCTCGCGCGCAGCGGTGGCGATGTGTGCAATATGCAGTTCGCCGTTGGGCTGGCGGATCTCCAGCCCGCTGAACTCCCCGGCTTCCAGTTCGTTAATCACCAGATAGTCGAGATGGCGTAACGCTGGCATCACCAGCGGCTGGTAACGCGGGTCACCCTTGCGTGAGACCAGATCCAGCGACGTTTCAAAGCCATTGTCGCGCATTTGTGCCAGCAGCCGGGCGCTACGCGTCCCGTACTCCTCATCCGGCATGTCCAGACTGTCGAGCAGCAGCAGATACCCAAGATGGAAGATTTTCATCGAGGTATCCAGTTGCTCAAAAGCGGGCAGATCCAGCAGTCGGTTGGCGCCAGGCGAGTGGAAAAAGGTACGCTGACCGCTGGGATCGGTCATTACCTGCGACATCGACGTGGGGGCGAATGTTGTGCGCTGCACGTGTTGGCGATTAACGTGATACTGCTCCAGCATCGCCATGATGTAGTCGCCGTCGCTGTCCTGACCGATTAACCCCACCGCCTGTAGCGGCAGTCCGGCGTGCATTTTCGCCAGCGTCAGCAGCACGTTGAGCGGCGCACCGCCCGTGGCGCTTTCGCTACGGGTGATTTCCGCCAGCCAGCCGCGTTCCGGCCACTGCACAATTTGATGTACATGATCGACCAGCATGTTGCCTGCAGCGATAACGCCTTTGCGTTCCATCAGACCCGTCCCGCGCTGCCAAAAATGCGCATCTGTTCTGAAACGGTATCGGTAATGGCTTCTTCAATACCGAGTAGCAGTTCGGCGAATTCGTCGTACAGCGGCTGACGATTCGCCATCCGCGTCTCTACTGCCGTCAGCGCCGCCTGCGACATGCCGGTATAGAAGTTGATTTTATGAATGCCGAGTTCAATCGCGCGCTTGAAATCATCGTCACTGATGCCGGAACCGCCGTGCAGTACCAGCGGGATTGCCGCCTGCTGGCGAATAGCGTCCAGACGCGGGAAGTCGAGCACCGGTTCGCCTTTATATTTTCCGTGCGCATTGCCAATGGCGACCGCCAGTGCATCAATCCCGGTTCTGTCGACGAAATCACGCGCCATCATCGGGTCGGTAAATAACGACTCGTCGGCATGACCATACAGCGCGCCGCCTTCATCACCGCCCACCGCGCCCAGTTCGGCTTCCACCGACACGCCGACGGCATGGCACATCTTTACCACTTCGCGGGTCTGGCGGACATTTTCTTCATACTCCAGCGTGGAGCCATCGAACATCACTGAACTGAACCCTAAGCGTAGTGCCCGAACCACCGACTCAAAGTGCAGGCCGTGGTCAAGGTTCAATACCACCGGAATGTCATGCCGCGCGGCTTCGAATTTGACCGCTTCGACCAGAGAATCCAGGGAGATATATTTAAAATGTACTTCGGCGATATTGATGATAAACGGCGAACGTTCCTGCTTTGCCGCGGCAAACAGCGCGCGCAGGAAGTGGGAGTCCAGAACGTTAAACGCCCCTAAGGCATAGCGATGCTCACGGGCATGGGCAAGGCCATCAGCGAGAGATATCAACGGCATAATGCGCTCCTTGGTTAGCGGAACAGGCGATATTCGTTACACAGCACCAGCTGCGCAGGTTCGTCTTCTTCAATGTCGTTATAGCGGGCGATCGGTTGCAGAAAGTGGTTATCGTGGTCGTCGTCATTAACAGACGAAACCTCGCCGACCAGCACGTCGCCAAAACCTTTTTCCGCCCAGAAGCTGTGATACAGGCCCGGTGGCAGGCAGATGCTTTCACCCGGCGTCAGGCGCAACTGACTGCCTGCCGCATGGGTTTGCCGACAGCCGTCAATCACCACGCTTACGTCGGTCTGCTCCGTTTGCTCCCGGATCCCCGCATTCCACAGTTCCACTATTAAATTGCCGCCGCCGCGATTGATAATGTCTTCGCGCTTGCGCCAGTGAAAATGCATCGGCGTGACCTGTGCATCGCGAACATGCATGATTTTCTCGGCGTAGCATTTTTCATAAGGCATACCTTTCGGCGAGCCGTTACGCAGAGTGAACAGCGTTAACCCTTGCGCGGCGAAATTGTTGCCGCCAAACGCGGTGACATCCCAACCGAGCTTTAGGTCGAACACTTCGCCCCAGGCAGAGGCATCAAGCTTGTGCCATTGGGTCGGAGGGAAACTGGCAAAAGGGGGGAGATGCACGTCGTGCTGAGAGAAAAACTGGCGCGTGTGGCCAAGGATCTCGTTTATTGCGGAGCGTTTCATTGATTCTCCTGTGGCTGATAAGATGACCTTTATGCGGCCCTCTCTCAAGGGGAGAGGGAGAAAACCAAAATCTTTCCTGGTGAATACATGGGCATAATCCAGTTACCTCTCCCCTCACAGCAGAATAGGGAATAGTTATATTTTATTGTGTTTTTTTATGGAAGGATGTGATTTATTCAATAAAATAATAAATAAAAAGACTGTTTTTATAAATGTTATTAAAAATCATTGCCTTAATACTTGGTTTTTTAGTCGCGCCTCAGTTTTTGGAACCATTTGGATGTGATTGTTGGATTGTTGCCTTACGATGAAAAAACGAATGCTGGGCTATATAAACCGCTTTGTTAGAAAATGATGACATTGAATCTAAATTCGCGCCAGTTAATCGTTTATTTATATGTCAGGATTATATTACACGTTTAACTAATAATAATTAATTCACTTTCCAGATTTGTTTCCAGTAAAAAAATAACCCTTTTTTTATTATTGTTGATATGCTGACTGGACTTTATTTCTTATGTATTACTTTCTTTTGGTAAGGGATGCGATAATGAAAAAAGGATCAGGGTTCTATAATCTGGAAGGTATAGTTTCAGAGGAGAGTATAAATAAGTATTTATTCTCTGTTAGGGACGAGGGTAAGTTAGGGTTGCTGGATGTTGAAACAATTGAAGGTCATGAAAATTTAAGTAAACCATACAGTTATAAAATTAGATTCACATCAAAACAAAAAAACATCCCTCCTAACTCACTTCTTAACATTGAAGGCTCGCTGAAAATCAGAGCACCTAATCATAACTGGAATAAATATATTCAAGGTTCTGAGAAGTGGCTATATGAACGGCAAATTGAAGGCGTCATTACGTCATTTTCGCTTATTAGCACATCAGCGGATGAGTCACTGTACGAAATCAGGTTAGAGCATAAGCTGGCATTACTCTCACGATGCAAGCGTTCGGCTATTTACCTGAACATAAATGTGCCGAAACTGGTCACGCAGATCCTCAAAGAACATGCTTTTGCCGATTATGAAATCGACTTTGATAATCTTGTTTGTATCTATCCCAACCGGGAAATGATTGTTCAGTGGGAGGAGTCAGATTTAGCGTTTATCAGCCGCATCCTGTCAGAAGTTGGGATCTGGTTCAGGATCGCAAATCATCATGCTGTTTCGCACATTATGGTGGTTATCTTCAGTGATTCACAATGCCAATACCTCTTTGATCAAAAGATTATGCACTCATCCCATGCCGGGCTGACATCAAATGAGTATTCGATCGATCAGCTGGTATCAAAGCACAACGTTGTCTCCGCTGGCGTTAAAGTGAAGAACTTTGATTACAGGCTGGCAAACTCGCAGATGCTAAACGCTGACGCCGATGTGTCTGCGGAAAGGGCTACGGCATATGGCACAGAGTATCGCTATGCGGATATCCATCATCAGCCAGGATCGCAATTTGCCGAGGCGCAGCCAGGCGAGTCCAGCTGGTTTTACGCCAAACTGCATCACGAAATTATTCTTAATAATCAATCCATTTTAACCGGTGTGACCACCAGTCCGTCGATCGTGCCGGGGATGGTGCTGGAAATTGACGGCGCCATTCCACATACCTTCGCCTCTGGATTTGTGGTAACGGCAATGCAGGTGACGGGGAGGCGCGATGCAGCGCTCCAGTCCCGGCTTATCGGTATTCCCTACAGCCAGAACGTTTGTTTTCGACCGCAGCCGCTACCCCGGCCACGTATTGCAGGTACTGTTCCCGCGATCGTTTCATCACCAATAGACAATGACCAATATGCTCATATCGATGTGCAGGGTCGCTATTGGGTGAAGTTTGATTTTGACCTCGACCAGCACAGGCAAGGTTATGAAAGCATGCCCGTTCGTCTGGCGCGGGTTTATGCCGGTGATACTTATGGTCATCACTTTCCGTTAATCCAGGGCACAGAGGTCGCCATTGCGTTTGAAGGCGGCGATCCGGAAAGACCTTTTATTGCGCACGCTCTGCATCATGCTCCAAAGCCTGATCCCGTTACCAGCCGCAACAATACCCGTAACGTCATCCGCACTGCGGGTCTCAATAAGCTGCGGATGGAGGACCGGCGCGGGCAGGAACACGTCAAACTGAGTACCGAGTACGGCAAAACGCAGTTGAACATGGGCCATCTTGTAGATGCTGGCGGTAAACCTCGCGGCGAAGGCGCAGAACTGCGCACCGATGACCGCGCGGTCCTGAGGGCGGCAAAGGGGATACTACTCACGACTGAGGCGCAGCCAAAAGCCCAGGGTAAGCAGCTCGATATGAGCGCAGTGGTTCAGCAGCTTCAGGCCGCGCTTACGCTGGCAACGTCGCTTCAGCAGAGCGCGCTGACGGCACAGGCGTTAAATGTCGAACTGGGACCGCAGCAGCAGCTTAACGCCGCGCTTGAACAGCTTACCCGATCGGGGCTGGTGGCCTACGCCGATCACGGTATGGCCCTGCTGACACCGCAAACGATGGCATTATCAGCAGACAAAGATTTGTCGCTAAACGCCGCCAGCAACGGCAGTTTTAACGTCTTTAAAAAACTCTCAATGGCCGTTGGGCAGGGCCTGTCACTTTTCAGCAGAGCTATCGGAATCAAAATCATCGCCGCAAAAGATGATATTTCCGTCCAGGCGCAGCGCGGGGAAATGGGCCTGCTTTCTGATAAGCATTTTCATATTCAGAGTATGAACGGCAACGTGACCATCAGCGCCAGGAAGAATATCCAGCTTTTGTGCGGTGGTGGCGGTATCAGAATAAATGAAGACGGCTCAGTAAAAATATTCTCTCCCGCAAAAGTGCAGTTGAAAGGCACCACTCTTGACTGGAGCGGACCGGAGTCGGCAAAAGATAAAACCCCTGTCTTTCAGGAAGAACAGTTTCATCGCCGCATTAAATTACATGGCTCTGGCAACCCAGACGATGTTCTAAAAAATACAAAATTCAGACTGACTAAGGCATCAGGCGAAACCATTGAAGGCGTCACAGACGATGAAGGAATGACGCCGTTATTGGATATGACTGAAATGGACGAAATGAAAATGGAGATTTTGCCAAATGAGTAACAGTCCCTTTAATCCGCAGGTGGTGGCGACAGGTGTACAGGGCGTGCCTAAATCTACGGGCGGAAAAATGGCGGTCTGCGACGTGCCCGTTAAGTATTCCATGCCCTGCATTGTGATCCTTGTGCACGGCGTCAACGATGTGGGCGAGGCCTATCAGAATCAGGAGGAGGGTATTATCGCTGGCCTGAATGAACGTATGGGTCGCACGGATATGTATCCGCATGAATGGCAGCAGTACAAAATGGATATGGGCGATGGCGAGCAGCAGAATATAAAAATGCCCGGACGCAGCCCGGTCATTCCATTTTATTGGGGGTATAAACCCGTCGATCATGCGACGTATATAGAAGACCAGCGGCGTTATCGTGAAGAACGGGCTAAATCAGGAGACGCCGCAAAACTGCCTTACAACGCCTATCAGGAAGATGACCACGCAAAGCTGGAAAAACTGGGGCATATTCCCCAAACCACGTTGAAATATCAGAATGATAATTTCGGTAATGTTCTCGATGATGTGTACGCCAAAGGCGGGGGTACCTTTGCCAATGCGACAACCACTATTCCGGATATGTTAGGCCCTGGCTCCGGCGGCCTGGCGAACGGTGCGGCAGGATTTGCATCACTGTATATGAATGTCGGGGATTTTACGCACCCTATTTATGACAATCCGCACCGTATTTATCAGTTTTTTGCCGCGCAGCGGCTGGCTGATTTAATCCTGATGATTCGAAGAGAACCGGCAACAAAGTTCGATCCCATTAATATCATTGCGCACTCCCAGGGAACGATCATTACCATGCTGGCTAATATGCTGGTTATGCAGGCTAATGAGAAACCCGCTGACTGTGTGATACTTAACCATTCTCCCTACGCACTGGAAAAAACGGCTGCTGAAAGTGTCACACCTGGACATCACCAGACGGATCGCGCCCGACAGCAGACGTTTAAAAATTTCTGTCATTTGATGGCGACCAACGCCAGATATGGCAAGGGGCAATATCACACGCAGGCCGAGATTGATGAATTAGAAGGCGCGCTGTGCCTGAGTAAAACCAATTCACAGTGGCGCAAGAATAAACTTTATACGCGTAATAACTTTGGCAAGGTATATAACTATTTTTGCCCCAATGACAGTGTGGTTTCATTACTTAACGTCCAGGGTTTGGGCTGGCGGGGAGTCCCCCATAACATTGCCAGCGGCATAGAAAATCTGCGCCAGCGGGTTTTCTGTGAAAATGGTCCGGAAATAGGCGGCAGCCCGCTGAGCGTGCCTTTTGAAATGCCGGCGTTAAAAAAGGATTGTTTTGATCAGGATACGGGCGCGACCAGACAATATACGTTTGCGGATGTGGTTGTTAACGGCGAACAGCTCCCCGTTACCTTCAGACACCAGTTACAGGGCGCGGGAAGTCAGTATAAATATTCGATAGCGCCAGGTTCACCCGATCAGGACATCTCATTTTCTGCAAAAGCCACGGTTATTGCGCGCACTGAGACAGATTTCAAAAATCTCAGCGGCGCAGGTTTCGATTATTTACAGCCGGGCCAGGAATTAACGCCCACTGAACTTGCGATATTCTCCAAAAAATATGGCAAGCCTTATACCAAAGGCGTTGTTCTGGGCGGGGGATACAATAAGACCGTTCAGTTGATTTATGAAAAAACGCCGGATGAGCTGCAAAAAGAATGGATGCAATCAGAGAAGGTTGGTTACAGCCAGCATTCCTCTATTGTTATGTCGAAAGATGCCCCCGCGAAAGCGATGCCTTTCGATCTGGCGGTGGGAATATGCAGGGCATTTGATCACCGCTGCGGAGAATTCTGGACCGAGCTACTCCTGCGCGGAGACTGGCGTATGAAGCGTAATGGTCTGCCAAAAACTGTGGATTATTATACAACGGGGATATTGAATAAAGCCGACACAAAAGATTATATGAACAGGCCAGATGATATTTTACCGCAAGGGAAGTTTGGCGTGGTTAACGAATATTGTCATTCAACAACGGTTCAACCGGCCAGACGTAATGAAATATACAATACCGAGACTCCCAATCTGCAATGGGATATGCCCAAACCGCTTAACGTTTAAGGATGAATTATGAAACCAGGAATTAGGGTAAGAGTAATCGT
>NZ_JAOWDS010000026.1:0-329 GCF_030334545.1 Citrobacter sp. Ce129 | reverse complement strand
TTGTAGAGATAATACGTGTCATCAAAGTATTGATAATCTATACCCGGACCACCCGGCGCCAGACGCGGGTCGTCAAAAGGGTATGAACTCAGATATAAATGCCCCTTCGCCGTGGTAATAAATGCCTGATTATTAACCACCACCACTCTTTTTATTTCTTTTCCTTCAGGGCTGTCACGCATAACACCGTCTGAGTTTCTCTCCAGCGCCGGGAAAGGAGCCATATATTTTGCGACCTGCCACGTTTGTCCGTAATCTTTAGATATTTTATATGCCCCAGGCTCCCACTCAGGCACAAGTATGTACTGTTCTGAGGGATGGATAAACTC
>NZ_JAOWDS010000025.1:0-265 GCF_030334545.1 Citrobacter sp. Ce129 | reverse complement strand
AGTAAAGGATGGTGGAGCTATGCGGGATCGAACCGCAGACCTCCTGCGTGCAAGGCAGGCGCTCTCCCAGCTGAGCTATAGCCCCATCGTAGTTATCTCATTCACCTTAATTCTTGCTGAGACAAGGCGTGGAGCGGCGAAGCATACTGAAGTATGCGAGTCGTTTCACAACGCGGTATCAGAAAGAATTTGGTAGGCCTGAGTGGACTTGAACCACCGACCTCACCCTTATCAGGGGTGCGCTCTAACCACCTGAGCTACAAGC
>NZ_JAOWDS010000024.1:0-204 GCF_030334545.1 Citrobacter sp. Ce129 | reverse complement strand
TCAAACAAGTGAAGAAGCCCATCCTGACGGATGGGCTTTTTTGCGTCTGTACGGAGTGAAAACCGCCGGATGCGGCGCAAACGCCTTATCCGGCCTCTAAAAGCTTGTCCTGCTACCCACGCTCGAGGTTGAGTAACGGGTACGGCCGTCCGAGATCGTCCACTTCTGTACGTCCCGTCACGTTAAATCCCATCTTCTTATAGA
>NZ_JAOWDS010000023.1:0-242 GCF_030334545.1 Citrobacter sp. Ce129 | reverse complement strand
GTCATGATCGAGCTGGCATTAAAGGCAGCACTTGAACGCCTGACCGGGCTGGATGTTTATCCTCTGCTTCTGCCCGATGAACTGCAGGAGGGGATTACTTACCAGTGTATCTCCGATCCGGAACTGTACGCCGGACTGTTGCGCACAGGGCTGATTGCGGGGCGCTTCCAGATAGCGATTCATCTGCTTAATGACTACACCCGCCTGTTACAGCTGGATAAGAAAATCAGCGCGGAATGGAC
>NZ_JAOWDS010000022.1:0-336 GCF_030334545.1 Citrobacter sp. Ce129 | reverse complement strand
GAAACATCTTCGGGTTGTGAGGTTAAGCGACTAAGCGTACACGGTGGATGCCCTGGCAGTCAGAGGCGATGAAGGACGTGCTAATCTGCGATAAGCGTCGGTAAGGTGATATGAACCGTTATAACCGGCGATTTCCGAATGGGGAAACCCAGTGTGATCCGTCACACTATCATTACGTGAATACATAGCGTAATGAAGCGAACCGGGGGAACTGAAACATCTAAGTACCCCGAGGAAAAGAAATCAACCGAGATTCCCCCAGTAGCGGCGAGCGAACGGGGAGCAGCCCAGAGTCTGAATCAGCATGTGTGTTAGTGGAACGGTCTGGAAAGTCCG
>NZ_JAOWDS010000021.1:0-200 GCF_030334545.1 Citrobacter sp. Ce129 | reverse complement strand
GTGCCACTGGTATCGCCTTTCACCACCAGCTTATCCGTAACGGAATTGTCATCCCCCAGCGCGGTGTTCAGGGAAAGATGGCCACCATTCCCCGTATAATTGCCATTGACCACCAGTTGATTACCGGCCTGCTGACCATTCACACCGGTTGCGAGGGTACCGCTGTTAACCAGGTCGCCCCCCACCGTGAACAGGAGGTT
>NZ_JAOWDS010000020.1:0-49087 GCF_030334545.1 Citrobacter sp. Ce129 | reverse complement strand
AATGACAGAAAAATGACTGAGTGCTGCATTCCACAGCAAAACCCCGCCTTATACCCATTTACACACAGAGTTATCCACAATCGTAAGAAAATTAGCGGTCAACATCCCTGAAAAGAAGAGAAAACGAATAAGGAAATCGCTATATAGAAAGAAACTCGCTCTACGGTATATAAAGAAGGAATGCACAGGTAGTCCATGCCCCATCATCCCTACCACCTTTGAATTACGCATCCCATCAGGCGATAATACCCGTACAAACCGTGATTCCAGGACCGTGATGAGACACTCTCTGCAACGTACTGCTATACGCAAACGCCCGATGAAGCTCGGCACTACCGTGATCCTCATGGTCAGTGCGGTACTCTTCTCCGTGCTGCTTGTCGTTCATCTGATTTATTTCTCACAGATCAGCAATATGACGCGCGATGCGTTAGCAGGTAAAGCGCTTGCGGTCGCGCGGACGTTGGCAAACTCCCCGGAGATCCGCCAGGGGCTAATGAAAAAGCCCGCGGAAAGCGGCATTCAGGCGATTGCTCAGGCGGTGAATAAGAGCAACGATTTTTTGTTCATCGTCGTCACCGATATGCAAAGCATTCGTTACTCCCACCCCGAAGCACAGCGAATCGGTCAGCCGTTTAAAGGCGATGACATTTTGCTGGCCCTACAAGGTAAAGAGAATGTCGCCATTAATCGCGGATTTCTGGCTAAAGCCCTGCGGGTGTTCACTCCTATATATGACGAACATCACCGGCAAATTGGCGTGGTGGCGATCGGTCTTGAGCTAAGCAGAGTTGCTGAACAGATCAATAACAGCCGCGGCAGCATCATCTGGTCCATCTTATTTGGCGTGCTGGTTGGGCTGCTCGGTACATGGATATTCGTTAAGGTCCTCAAGCGCATTCTGTTTGGTCTGGAACCTTATGAAATCTCCAATCTGTTCGAACAACGCCAGGCGATGTTGCACTCGATAAAAGAAGGCGTCATTGCCGTTGACGAGTGCGGTGAAGTGACGCTGATAAACCAGGCTGCGCAGGAGTTGCTCGATTACCACAAGTCACAAGACGATGCCCAGCTCTCCACGCTCAGCCACGCGTGGTCACAGGTAGTCGATTTTTCACAGGTACTGCATGACGGAACGCCGCGTCGCGATGAAGAGATCATGGTTAAGGATCGGCTACTCTTAATTAACACCGTTCCGGTACTCAGCAACGGTAAAATCATCGGGGCCATTTCAACGTTCAGAGATAAGACTGAAGTGCGAAAACTGATGCAACGGCTGGACGGCATGGTCAACTATGCCGATGCACTTCGTGAACGATCCCACGAATTCATGAATAAATTGCACGTGATTCTGGGATTATTGCATCTGAAAAGTTATAAGCAGCTTGAAAATTACATCCTGAAGACCGCGAACAATTACCAGGAAGAGATTGGCTCACTGTTAGGAAAAATAAAATCTCCGGTGATCGCAGGATTTTTACTCAGTAAGATTAATCGTACCTCTGATTTAGGCCATAGCCTGGTGATCAGTAATGAAAGCCAGTTGCCAGAAAATAGCAACGAAGATCAGGTGGCGGTGCTGATTACCGTTCTGGGGAATCTGATTGAAAACGCCCTGGAGGCGCTAGGTCAAGAACCTGGCGGTGAGATCAGCGTATCCTTGCATTATCGACACGGCTGGTTGCATTGCGAAGTGAATGACGATGGTCCGGGGATCGCCCCCGAACACATTGAGCACATCTTTGAGAAGGGCGTTTCGTCAAAAGGAACCGAACGGGGCGTAGGTTTAGCGCTTGTTAAACAACAGGTTGAAAACGTTGGCGGTAATATATCCGTCGAGTCTGAACCTGGGATCTTCACCCAATTTTTTGTACAGTTACCGTGGAATGGTGAGAGGGCCAGCAGATGATCAATGTCTTAATTGTCGATGACGATGCAATGGTAGCGGAATTAAACCGCCGTTATGTCGCGCAACTCTCCGGTTTTCATTGCTGCGGCACAGCTTCCACGCTGGAGAAAGCAAAAGAGATAATCTTTCATAGCGGTCATCATATCGACCTGATTTTGCTTGATATTTACATGCAAAAAGAAAACGGTCTGGATCTGTTGCCTGTTCTGCACAGCGAAGGTTGCAAGTGTGATGTCATTGTCATCTCTTCCGCCGCCGACGCGACCACCATCAAAGACTCTCTCCACTATGGTGTCGTTGACTACCTGATCAAACCTTTCCAGGCTTCCCGTTTTGAAGAGGCACTGACCGGTTGGCTACAGAAGAAAACTGAAATGGAAAAGCATCAGTACTATGAACAGTCTGAGCTTGACCAGTTGATTCACGGTAGCTCCTCTAATGAGCAGGAAGTGCGGCGCTTACCCAAAGGATTAACGCCACAAACTTTACGCACGCTGTGCCAGTGGATTGATGAGCATCAGGATCAGGAATTCTCCACCGATGAACTGGCCAACGAGGTCAATATCTCGCGCGTCTCTTGCCGCAAATATCTTATCTGGCTCGTCAATTGTCACATTTTATTTACCAGCATCCATTATGGCGTAACCGGTCGACCGGTTTATCGTTACCGCGTTCAGGCGGAACATTACTCATTGCTTAAACAATATTGCCAATAAAAACAATTGGGGATTATTTGTTATTTGAAGGTAACAATTATTAAAATAATGAAAAATCCCTATTTTACTGGTTCATGCTGCAGAATTATAAATTTGCGTTAGATCAAATATATTTGTATCCGGCATGTTAAATGCGTTATTTTAATATTGATTAATGTCACACTGTTTTTAATTTCAAAATCGCTAACAAAAGTTAATTAAGTATTATCTAACTCGCAGAGTGTGTATTTTTACCCATAAAGGATTAGTCTGAAATTAACCAGACATACAAAATCTAGACTGGTAGCAATGGAGACCATGCTACGTACCATGGACACCGTACATTTTTGTGAGCAAATAAAAGTATCCGCACGCCAACCTCATCAAATCATGAAATGGCGTGAGCGTGATCACATAAATAACCCACTCACTCATTCTGTCGGTGGTTCACGTAATAGCGGAAAACGCAAAACAGATAAATTACAGCGTCAACCGCAGCTCTCTATGTCCAGCTCTGCTTCCCATCGCCTGAGGATTCTCTCCTCTGATCAAAGCCACAGAAAAAAGCAAAATATCGCCATAACTTTAAATAAACATTCTAGCAAGACATTTGAACATTAATCGCAAATACGGACATATCGAATACTGACCATTTTTTGATGCCTATTCTGGCAAAAAAGAATGTGGCACAGATCCATTTTTCAAAAAATTGACTGGGTTTTTCGCGAGGGTAAATAAAATGTTATTTAGTATACAACTTCTCATAATATTAATATGTTTGTTTTATGGTGCCAGAAAGGGCGGTATCGCGCTGGGTTTATTAGGCGGTATCGGCCTGGTCATTCTGGTTTTCGTTTTCCATCTCCAGCCGGGTAAACCACCTGTAGATGTCATGCTGGTTATTATTGCCGTGGTGGCCGCATCGGCAACCTTGCAAGCCTCTGGCGGCCTTGACGTTATGCTGCAAATCGCTGAAAAGCTGCTGCGTCGTAACCCAAAATACGTTTCCATCGTCGCCCCGTTCGTGACCTGCACCCTGACGATTCTCTGCGGTACTGGCCACGTGGTATACACCATCCTGCCAATCATTTATGACGTTGCCATTAAGAACAATATTCGTCCGGAACGTCCGATGGCGGCGAGTTCTATCGGTGCGCAGATGGGGATTATCGCCAGCCCGGTTTCCGTCGCCGTTGTGTCACTGGTGGCAATGCTGGGGAACGTCACGTTTGAAGGCAAGCATCTCGAATTCCTCGACCTGCTCAGCATCACCATCCCGTCTACCCTGTTGGGTATCCTGGCGATCGGTATCTTCAGCTGGTTCCGCGGTAAAGATCTGGATAAAGATGAAGAGTTCCAGAAGTTCATTTCCGTACCTGAAAACCACAACTATGTGTATGGCGATACCGCCACGCTGTTAGACAAAAAACTGCCGAAAAGCAACTGGCTGGCCATGTGGATCTTCCTTGCCGCAATCGCCGTGGTTGCCGTGCTCGGCGCGTTCTCTGAGCTGCGTCCTACCTTCAGCGGCAAACCGCTGTCAATGGTACTGGTCATCCAGATGTTCATGCTGCTGACCGGTGCGCTGATTATTATCCTGACGAAGACCAATCCCGCTTCAATATCTAAAAACGAAGTCTTCCGTTCCGGTATGATCGCGATTGTGGCGGTATACGGTATTGCCTGGATGGCCGAAACAATGTTCGGCGCGCACATGACAGAAATCGAAGGTGTGCTGGGCAATATGGTGAAAGAGTATCCGTGGGCCTATGCAATTGTTCTGCTGCTGGTTTCCAAATTTGTAAACTCACAGGCAGCGGCGCTGGCAGCGATTGTTCCGGTCGCGCTGGCAATCGGGGTTGATCCAGCGTACATCGTGGCTTCCGCTCCTGCATGTTACGGTTACTACATTCTGCCGACCTACCCGAGCGACCTGGCGGCTATTCAGTTTGACCGTTCCGGTACCACCCACATCGGCCGCTTCGTTATCAACCACAGCTTTATTCTGCCTGGTTTGATCGGCGTAAGCGTATCCTGTGTCTTTGGTTGGATCTTCGCCGCAATGTACGGTTTCTTGTAATTACAGTTCGCGTGCCGTCCACGTTGGTACGGCACGCCACCGTTAAGACACAGAGAATTTTAAAATTCCTGAGAAAAATGAAAAGGCTGGAAGCAAATGTCAAAAGTTGAATTCACTTACCAGGCGGCTTTCCCACTGGGGGAAGACAAAACTGAGTACTACCTGCTGACATCCGATCACGTCAGCGTCGGCGAGTTTGAAGGCGAAACAATTCTGAAAGTAGCCCCTGAAGCACTTACGCTACTGGCCCAGCAAGCCTTCCACGATGCCTCCTTCATGCTCCGCCCTGAACACCAACAGCAAGTCGCCTCAATTCTCCATGATCCCGAAGCCAGCGAAAACGATAAGTACGTGGCGCTGCAGTTCCTGAGAAACTCCGAAATCGCCGCCAAAGGCGTGTTGCCAACCTGCCAGGACACCGGTACGGCAATTATCATGGGTAAAAAAGGTCAGCGCGTATGGACCGGCGGCGGCGATGAAGCGGCCCTCTCCAAAGGCGTATTTAATACCTATATCGAAGATAACCTTCGCTACTCGCAAAACGCGGCGCTGGATATGTACAAAGAAGTGAATACCGGCACCAATCTGCCCGCGCAAATCGACCTGTACAGCGTGGACGGTGACGAATACAAATTCCTGTGCGTGGCCAAAGGCGGCGGTTCAGCCAACAAAACCTATCTGTATCAGGAAACCAAAGCGCTGCTGACTCCCGGCAAACTGAAAAACTTCCTGGTTGAGAAAATGCGCACGCTGGGTACCGCAGCTTGCCCGCCGTACCACATCGCATTCGTCATTGGCGGCACGTCAGCGGAAAGCACCCTTAAAACGGTGAAGCTGGCCAGCACGCATTACTATGACGCACTGCCGACTGAAGGTAATGCTCACGGCCAGGCGTTTCGCGATCTACAACTGGAACAGGAACTGCTGGAAGAAGCGCAAAAACTCGGCCTCGGCGCCCAGTTTGGCGGGAAATACTTCGCACACGATATCCGCGTGATCCGCCTGCCTCGCCACGGCGCGTCCTGCCCGGTCGGTATGGGCGTCTCTTGCTCCGCAGATCGTAACATTAAGGCCAAGATTAACCGCGAAGGGATCTGGATCGAAAAACTGGAACATAACCCAGCTCAGTACATTCCGGAATCCCTGCGCCAGGCGGGCGAAGGTGAAGTGGTTAAAGTTGACCTCAACCGCCCAATGAAAGAGATCCTCGCCCAGCTCTCTCAGTACCCGGTCTCTACCCGCCTGTCGCTGAGTGGCACCATCATTGTTGGTCGCGATATTGCCCACGCGAAGCTAAAAGAACGTATTGAGTCCGGCGAAGGCCTGCCGCAGTACGTGAAAGATCATCCGATCTACTACGCGGGTCCGGCCAAAACACCTGCGGGTTATCCGTCCGGCTCTTTAGGGCCAACCACCGCGGGTCGTATGGACTCCTATGTTGACCTGCTGCAGTCTCACGGCGGCAGCATGATCATGCTGGCAAAAGGTAACCGAAGCCAGCAGGTGACTGACGCATGCCACAAACACGGCGGCTTCTATTTAGGCAGCATTGGTGGTCCGGCAGCAGTACTGGCGCAGCAGAGCATTAAGCATCTGGAATGCGTGGAATACCCGGAGCTGGGTATGGAAGCTATCTGGAAAATCGAAGTAGAAGATTTCCCGGCTTTCATTCTGGTCGATGACAAAGGCAACGATTTCTTCCAGCAAATCGTCAGCAAACAATGCGCTAACTGCGCCAGGTAACCCATTCGGCCCGGCACTGGACTGACACCTGTTTTTTTGGCGTCAGTCCAGTGATCCCCCCGGGCCAACTTTATCCCCCCATTTACTGGCGTTGAATTTTTACCGCTCACAGGGAATAGTAACCTTTTCCATTACTTGTGAATTCGCAATGCTCCGCACACTGAACCCCACAATTTTGTACTCTGGCGCGCTGTTCCTGGCGTTGATTCTTATCTACACCGGAATCTCCGCCTCGGAGAAAATAACCTGGCTGATGGAAGTCACGCCGGTCATTATTGTCGTCCCGTTGCTGCTAGTGACCGTTAAGCGCTACCCGCTGACGCCGTTGCTCTACACGCTCATTTTCTTGCACGCCATCATTCTGATGGTCGGCGGTATGTATACCTACGCTAAAGTCCCCGTCGGTTTTCAGGTTCAGGAATGGCTGGATCTCAGTCGTAACCCCTATGACAAGCTGGGTCACTTCTTCCAGGGGCTGGTGCCTGCCCTGACGGCAAGAGAGATCTTAGTGCGCGGTAGTATTGTTCGTGGCCGAAAAATGCTGGCATTTTTGGTCTGCTGCGTAGCGCTGGCGATTAGCGCAATGTATGAACTGATCGAATGGTGGGCGGCGCTGGCAATGGGCCAGGGGGCGGATGATTTTCTTGGTACGCAGGGCGACCCGTGGGATACCCAGTCAGATATGTTCTGCGCTCTGCTCGGCGCATTGACAACGGTGCTGTTATTGGCTGGCTGGCACAACAGACAGTTAAAAACTGCCGGATAGCGCTCACGCTTATCCGGCAGTCTGCCCTACCCATTACGAGATTTGATAACCAGAATCGGCAAGGCGAACAACAGGGTCAGAAAGTTCGCCATGCTGACGGCAGTATCTTCAATCAATAATCCGTAAATCAGCCACAAAACCAGCCCACACACAAACATCACATACATTAAACCGGAGATACCCTGCGTGTTGCGGGTGGTAATGACCTTAATCGCTTGCGGTAAGAAAGAGAGCGTCGTCAGGCAGGCTGCCAAATACCCAATCCACGAATGCCATTCCATAGCTACGCCTTCATATCGCCTGGAGCGGCTACCGCAATAGCTGGGATATCCGATTGCTCATTGTGCTGCGGCACCTTACGGTACTTATCCAATAAATGGATCTGGATCCTGCGCAGCGTATCGCCGTTAAGTCGGTAAAAACGGAAATAGAGCAGCAGTGTGACGATAAAAAACAATGTGGGCAGGACAATCATAATGAACTGCATTCCGAGAATTGTTTCCGCTGATTGAGGCATATTGGGTACGTAACCAATCAGCCCAAGTACCACTGCAATGAAGAATGCTGCAAACGCTGATCCCCCTTTAACCACCATGGTCTGAACCGAATAGGCAATACTCTCACAGCGAATATTGAATTTGTATTCACCGTAATCGACGGTGTCCGCCACCATAATGACCTGCAACACCCAGAAAAGCGCAGTACCGATATTCAGGAAAATCCCCGCGGTAACGATCAGGAAGGTATTGTGGTACTCCGCCAGAGCCATAATCAGCAATACGCCTGCGCTCAAAACAGGCATCACTGAAGCGCCAGCCCAGAGTATTCGACGAGAAAGCGCTTTCGCCAGGCGTGGGAAGAGGATCAGCGTTAATAAATTCGCTGCGCCGGCATATGACAGGTAATACGGGAAAAGATCTGCATCGCCAATAACATAGGTAAAATAGTAGATCGCAAATCCGGTGATAATATTGGCCGCAACATTGTAAGCCAGCGCCATCCCTAACAGGCATGAAAGCTGATCGTTTTTGTAAATCAGCCCGAGAATCGTTTTTAGCGGTAGACGACTGCTGTCCGCCGTTGCCTCGCTGTCGGAGGAATAAACTTCATGAACGTTGCGTAATGTGACGAGCGTCGACGCGATGAAGAATGCAATCAGCACCAACGTAAACATCTGGAAACCGAAGCCGCGATCGGCACCGCCAACATAGCTCACAAAAGGCAGCGTCACGCCCGCGGTGACAAACCCGGCAAGGCTGGCGAAGAAACGGGGGAACGGCACCAGTTGTTCACGCTCGCGTTTATCCAGCGTAATGGTGGGGACCAGCGACCAGAATGGAATATCCATAATGGTGTAAGTCATCCCCCATAATATATACGTCACACAAACAAATACGATTTGCGCCGTCCCCTCAAACAGGTGTGCGCTAAAAAGCAAAAACAGCACCAACGAGTTCGCCAACGTGCCGAGTAAGATCCAGGGTTTAAATTTTCCCCAACGCGACCGGGTAGCATTCACTATCCAACCCATCACCGGATCGTTAAACGCATTCCATATTTTTGCCACCAGGAACAACGTTCCAACGACGCCTACCGATAATCCCACCACGTCGGTGTAGTAATACATCAGGTACATGTACACGATACCGATGGCGAAATCCTTACCAAACGCTCCAAATCCATAACTGAGTTTTGTTGTCAGAGAGATGCTCATAGGGTATCGGGTCGCTGTTACCAGCGCCCGCCTTCTGTAAGAGGAAACGTCAGAGGTTAAACGCCGGATTCTCTGCCCGGCTTGATTGTGTGTTAACGGTGTAACCAGGCCGGCAGCCAGTCGCCGTGAGACGCGATCAGGTCATCAACCAGCGCATAAATCTCCTCAATCCCCAATACCGCAGCGGTATGCGGATCCATCATCGCCGCGTGATAAACACGATCGCGATTTTCTGTCAGGATGGCTTCCGTCAGCAGAGTCTGAACATTGATATTGGTTTGCATCATAGCCGCCAAATGCGACGGGAGAGTACCCACCTTCGTTGGCTGGATACCATTCGCATCGACCAGGCAAGCCACTTCCACACAACAGCCTAGCGGCAGGTTATCGATCAAATGGTCATTACGAACGTTGCCGTATACCACGCTCGGTTCACCGGTCCAGATAGCGTTCATGATAGTGCTGGCATATTCGCGCGACGGTTTAATATCGATTCGCGCCGCCGTTTTGTACTTCTCCAGCTCTTTGTTCCAGTTCGCCAACTGTTCCACGCATCGTTTTGGGTACTCATCCAGTGGAACCTTATAGCGCTCAATCAGATCCTCACGCCCGGGTTTGATAAACCATGGCGTATATTCGGCGAAATGCTCCGAAGACTCGGTGACGAAATAGCCGAGTTTTTTGAACATTTCATAGCGCACAATGTTCTGGCAACGCGTATTTCCGTGAATATTCGGTTTCGGCGCCTGACCGGATTCATAAGCCGCCAGCAGTTCCGGATAAAGATTCACATAGGCACCGTCAGCCGTTTTGCGCTCAAGTTCCAGATAAAACGCCATATGGTTGATCCCGGCGCAGCGATAACGCAAAGAGGCTGGGTCGATGTTCAAATCGCGGGCCAGCTCCTCCGCTGTTCCCTGCACCGAATGACACAGTCCAACCTGCTTAATATGCGGATAGCGTGCATACATTGCCCAGGTGTTCATCGCCATCGGGTTAACGTAGTTAAGCATGGTAGCCTGCGGACAAACTTCGGTCATGTCCTCACAAATCTGCCATAAATGCGGGATAGTGCGCAGCGCGCGCATAATACCGCCAGGCCCCAACGTGTCGGCAATCGTCTGCTCCAGACCATGACGTTTACACACCGCAAAATCGGTGACGGTACATGGTTCATAACCGCCGATCTGGAAAGCCACCACCACAAAATCGGCGTCCTGTAATGCCGCTTTTTGATCGGTGTAGCAGGTGATACGTCCGGACGCGCCCGCTGAGTCCATCAACTTACGCACAACAATGTGTGACTCTTCCAGCCGAGTAGGATTAACGTCCATCAGGGCGACATGCGCAGATTTAAGCGCATCGCGATGAAAAACGTCTCCAAGGATATTTTTGACGAAAATCGTGGAACCGGCGCCGATAAAGGTAATTTTGGGTGCAGACATCATGACTCTCCAGAACATTAGTGAACACAGTCATGGTGGCACAGCGCATAGCTGAAAACTTCCGACTTCCCTGGCGAGCATTCCCATAAACTCAGATCGCCTCTTTGCCCGCTAGTGGATCTGAGTTTATGGGACAAAATTGCCCAAAAAGCAGAGTATGCGGTCCCAAAATCTCGCTATGCTCAATGATATCGGTCCGATTTGTGTCCTGATTCTCAGCCTTAATGCGCAGTAAATGACATGATTCTGATAATTCAGGAAATGGAGCAACCATGAGTACACTACCGACATCGCCTCTTCCCCCCGATCCGCACATGTGCAGTAGCGATGAAGAACAAACTCGCAGCCCATTGTCGCTGTACTCAGAATATCAACGGATGGACATTGAGCTGCGCTCACCGCATGCAATGCCTGCCAGCCACTGGCATGGGCAGGTGGAGATCAATGTGCCGTTTGATGGCGACGTCGAGTATCTTATCAACAACGAAGTGGTGCAGATAAAACAGGGACACATCACGCTATTCTGGGCCTGTACGCCGCATCAGCTCACGCGTCCAGGCAGTTGCCAAAGCATGGCTATCTTCAATTTACCGATGCACCTTTTCCTCTCCTGGCCGCTGGATCGCGAACTGATCAACCACGTTACTCATGGCATGGTCATCAAATCGCTGGCGTCGCAGCAGCTGAGCACCTTTGAAGTTCAGCGCTGGCAACAGGAACTGAGCAACCCGAACGAGCAAATTCGCCAGCTCGCCATTGATGAAATTGGTCTGATGCTCAAGCGGTTTAGCCTTTCTGGCTGGCAGCCTATCCTGGTCAATAAAACCTCGCGGACGCACAAAAACAGCGTGTCCCGGCACGCCCAGTTTTACGTCAGCCAAATGCTGAGTTTTATTGCCGAAAACTACGACCAGGCGCTCACGATCAACGACGTCGCGGAGCACGTGAAGCTCAACGCCAACTACGCGATGGGGATTTTCCAGCGCGTGATGCAACTCACCATGAAGCAGTACATCACCGCGATGCGCATCAATCACGTCCGCGCATTGCTTAGCGATACCGATAAAACCATTCTCGACGTTGCGTTGACCGCCGGATTCCGATCCAGTAGCCGTTTTTATGACACCTTCAGCAAGTTTGTCGGCATGTCGCCGCAGCAGTACCGCAAACTGAGCCAGCAGCGTCGGCAAACAATGGCTGGCTGATATCATTCGCCAATATCAGTATCAGCCAAAAAAATATTCCCCCTGTCGATAAACGGCGGTGAAAAACCGCCAACAAGCGAACATAACCACTTGTTTAAAAACAAATTAAATACAAATCAGCCTATTTTTCATCCGCTTTACAGCTCATTTTGTCAGGATAATACTTGCCTGCGTCACATTCATACGGTGTGTCTGCAATCCATAAATTGCAACCTTTCCACAACCGGGTAAAAGATGATGAAAGTATTAATTGTTGAAAGTGAGTTTCTGCATCAGGACACCTGGATCGGTAGCGCTGTCGAACGTCTGGCTGACGCATTAAGCCGCCAAAATGTTACCGTCATTAAGTCCACCTCATTCGACGATGGTTACGCAATCCTCGCCGCCAATGAAGCCATTGATTGCCTGATGTTCAGCTATCAAATGGAACAACAAGACGAGCACCTGAACGTCAGGCAATTGATCGGCAAGCTCCACGAGCGCCAGCAAAACGTTCCCGTTTTCCTGCTGGGCGATCGCGAAAAAGCCACCGCATCGCTGG
The DNA here is from genome assembly GCF_030334545.1 of Citrobacter sp. Ce129. Classification (NCBI taxonomy): domain Bacteria; kingdom Pseudomonadati; phylum Pseudomonadota; class Gammaproteobacteria; order Enterobacterales; family Enterobacteriaceae; genus Citrobacter; species Citrobacter sp. Ce129. The sequence goes on along the minus strand of NZ_JAOWDS010000020.1, from coordinate 36,989 downwards.
ATCGCGACCTGCTGGAGCTTGTCGATGAATTCGCCTGGATTCTGGAAGATACCGCAGACTTTATCGCCGGGCGTGCCGTTGCGGCGATGACCCGTTACCGCCAGCAGCTTCTGCCGCCGTTGTTTAGCGCGCTGATGAAGTACGGCGACATCCATGAATACTCCTGGGCCGCGCCAGGCCACCAGGGCGGCGTCGGATTCACCAAAACGCCGGCCGGTCGTTTTTACCATGATTATTACGGCGAAAATTTATTCCGTAGCGACATGGGTATCGAACGCGCATCTCTTGGCTCGCTGCTGGATCACACCGGCGCTTTTGGCGAGAGCGAAAAATATGCCGCCCGCGTGTTTGGCGCTGACCGCTCCTGGTCCGTTGTGGTCGGGACTTCCGGCTCTAACCGCACCATTATGCAGGCTTGCATGACCGACAACGACGTCGTGGTGCTGGATCGTAACTGCCACAAATCTATTGAGCAGGGGCTAATCCTTACCGGAGCAAAACCGGTGTACATGGTGCCAAGCCGCAACCGGTACGGCATTATCGGGCCTATCTACCCGCAGGAAATGCAGCCTGAAACGTTACAGAAAAAAATCAGCGAAAGCCCGCTGACCAAAGGCAAAACCGGGCAAAAACCGTCTTACAGTGTGGTGACCAACTGTACCTATGACGGTGTTTGTTATAACGCCAAAGAGGCTCAGGACCTGCTCGCGCAAACCAGCGATCGCATCCACTTCGATGAGGCCTGGTACGGCTATGCCCGCTTCAACCCAATTTATGCCGATCACTACGCCATGCGTGGCGCGCCGGGCGATCATAACGGTCCTACCGTTTTTGCCACCCACTCGACCCACAAACTGCTGAATGCGCTCTCTCAGGCATCTTACATTCACGTCCGTGAAGGTCGTGGGGCCGTGAACTTCTCACGCTTCAACCAGGCGTACATGATGCACGCCACCACCTCTCCGCTGTATGCCATCTGCGCATCAAACGATGTGGCGGTTTCCATGATGGACGGCAACAGCGGTCTGTCGCTGACTCAGGAAGTGATCGACGAAGCGGTCGATTTCCGTCAGGCCATGGCACGGTTGTATAAAGAATTCACCGCCGAAGGCGACTGGTTCTTCAAACCGTGGAACAAAGAAGTGGTAACCGATCCGCAGACCGGCAAAACCTATGACTTTGCCGATGCGCCAACCCAACTCCTGACCACTGACCAGAACTGCTGGGTGATGCGTCCGGGTGAATCCTGGCACGGGTTTAAAGACCTGCCGGATAACTGGAGCATGCTGGACCCAATCAAAGTCAGCATTCTGGCGCCGGGGATGGGCGACGATGGCGAACTGGAAGAGAGCGGCGTACCGGCAGCGTTGGTCACCGCCTGGCTTGGCCGCCACGGTATCGTACCGACCCGAACCACTGATTTCCAGATTATGTTCCTGTTCTCAATGGGGATTACTCGTGGGAAATGGGGCACGCTAATCAACACCCTGTGCTCATTCAAACACCATTACGATGCCAATACACCGCTGGCGCAGGTGATGCCGGAACTGGTTGAGGAACATCCTGAAACTTACGCCAATATGGGCATTCACGATCTGGGCGACACCATGTTTGCCTGGCTGAAGGAGAACAACCCTGGCAGCCGACTCAACGCGGCCTACTCCGGCCTGCCTGTTGCTGACATCACCCCGCGTGAAGCCTATAACGCGATAGTCAGCGATAACGTTGAGATGGTCGCCATTGAAAATCTGCCGGGTCGTATAGCGGCGAATTCCGTGATTCCTTACCCACCGGGAATTCCAATGCTGCTGTCCGGGGAAAACTTTGGCGACGCCAATAGCCCGCAGATTAGTTATCTACGTTCGTTGCAGTCCTGGGACCACCACTTCCCTGGATTTGAACATGAAACCGAAGGAACGGAAATTATTGACGGTGTTTATCACGTCATGTGCGTGAAAGCATAATGTCGCTTTATAGATAGTCCGATGTTTAAGGTAGACATGTCATTCTTGAGTAATTCCTGAGTATTGCTGCAAAACAATAACATTGTCATACCTTTTTGCGCGGGACCACCCCGCGCTTTTTTTATACGCAAATAGCACGTTTCCACTTGCGTACAAAATTGTGTACATAAGAAAAATCCCGCAAACATTGTAATTAATTTCAGACACGTTATTTTATTGCAGTCCTGGTTTCATCATACAATTTCAATTTAGCCGATATGGTTCATCTGATGATGGGCTACGGTGTTTTATGTTCATATTCCTGGAGTTTGGGTATGAGGGTTTGCAGCAGAGCAGCTTGTGTTGTTGTATTAGCGGAGAAGGATGTTTGGTTAAGGATTAACGGTAAAGAAGCCATCAGCTTAAAAACTAATCATATGGCGTTGGTGGCATGCGATAATAATATTATCGATTTCTCATCACTTAATAACGCACTGGTCGTACATATCAGTCGCGATATCATTAAAGACTATCTGCGATTTTTAAATAAAGACCTTTCACAGATTCCACTCTGGCAACGGAGTGCCAACCCAGTGATGACCGCCGCGTGTCTGACGCCGGATGTCTTCCGTATAGCCGCCCAACATAGCGTTATGGACACAGTGGACGAAGGTGAAAGTGAGCGCACACGCTCGCTACTGTTCACGGTGTTATCACGTTTTCTCGGCAGCAAAAAGTTTATTTCTCTGCTCATGCATATACTACGTAGTCGTATCAGCGACAGCGTCTATCACATTATTGAGAGCGATATACATAAAGACTGGAATTTAAGCATGGTCGCCAGTTGCTTATGCCTGAGTCCCAGTTTGTTAAAGAAAAAGCTCAAAAGTGAAAATACAAGTTACAGCCAAATAATTACTACATGTCGCATGCGTTATGCCGTCAATCAGTTATTGATGGACGGCAAAAACATTTCTCAGGTATCTCAACTGTGCGGATATAACAGTACTTCATACTTTATTTCTGTATTCAAAGAGTTCTATGGAATGACGCCACTGCATTATGTCAGTCAACATAGGGAGCCATCCGCTGCCTGATTTTTAATCAGATAGCGATAAGCCATAATAATATCAGCATTAGCGATACCCCCAGTCCGTCACCATAAAATAGTCTTCTGAAGAGGTATGATTAAGCGTCATTTATCCTTATCAGGAGTTAAAAAATATGTCGACGGATGCTGATGCTCACAAAGTGGGCTTAATCCCCGTCACCCTTATGGTGTCGGGGAATATTATGGGTTCCGGTGTATTCCTGCTACCCGCAAACCTTGCGTCAACTGGCGGGATTGCAATCTACGGATGGTTGGTCACTATTATCGGTGCTTTAGCACTGTCGATGGTGTACGCAAAAATGTCGTCCTTAGACTCCAGTCCCGGTGGTTCTTATGCTTATGCCCGCCGCTGTTTCGGTCCTTTTTTAGGCTATCAGACCAACGTGCTGTACTGGCTGGCGTGCTGGATTGGTAACATCGCCATGGTGGTCATTGGCGTCGGTTATCTGAGCTACTTCTTCCCCATCTTAAAAGATCCGCTGGTCCTGACGCTGACCTGCGTCGTGGTGCTGTGGATCTTCGTATTGCTGAACATTGTCGGACCGAAAATGATCACCCGTGTGCAGGCCGTCGCAACGGTACTGGCGCTGGTGCCAATTGTCGGTATTGCCGTTTTCGGCTGGTTCTGGTTCCGCGGTGAAACCTATATGGCGGCCTGGAACGTCAGCGGCATGAACACCTTCGGCGCAATTCAAAGCACTCTGAACGTCACCTTGTGGTCATTTATCGGAGTGGAAAGCGCCTCCGTCGCGGCAGGCGTGGTTAAAAATCCCAAACGTAACGTGCCTATCGCCACTATGGGCGGCGTGCTGATTGCCGCCGTGTGCTATGTGCTCTCCACCACGGCGATTATGGGTATGATCCCTAACGCGGCGCTGCGTGTTTCAGCTTCTCCGTTCGGTGATGCCGCACGTATGGCGCTGGGTGACACCGCAGGGGCGATTGTCTCCTTCTGTGCCGCGGCCGGGTGCCTTGGTTCTCTGGGCGGCTGGACGCTGCTTGCCGGGCAAACCGCCAAAGCGGCAGCCGATGACGGCCTGTTCCCACCCATTTTTGCCCGCGTGAACAAAGCGGGTACGCCAGTTGCCGGATTAATTATCGTCGGCATCCTGATGACCATCTTCCAGTTCAGCAGTATGTCGCCGAACGCAGCGAAAGAGTTTGGTCTGGTCTCTTCGGTCTCCGTTATCTTCACCCTGGTGCCGTATCTTTACACCTGCGCCGCGCTGCTGCTGCTCGGCCATGGCCACTTCGGTAAAGCGCGTCCGATGTACTTACTGGTGACCTTTATCGCCTTTGTCTACTGCATCTGGGCGGTAGTCGGTTCCGGCGCCAAAGAGGTGATGTGGTCGTTCGTTACGCTGATGATCATCACCGCGCTGTACGCACTGAACTACAATCGGATCCATAAAAACCCGTATCCACTGGATGCCCCGGTAAACAATAACTAACGCAAACAGTCGTCAGCCCGATGGCATAGGATCATCGGGCTGACGCCTTCCCCCCGTTATTCTTGAAATCAACATTAAGAACTTAAGGTTGGCTTAATTTTACTTTGAGAGGATTTGCGCCACTTAGTCGATGGAACCCCCTTAATGTTAAAGCTCCTGTTTAAAAGGCCCACTCTCGGGCTCATCAGTTGGCTTCTGCTGATCTCATTTTATCTTGCGACTTTCCTGAACATTGCGTTCTATAAACAAGTTCTGCAAGACCTGCCACTGGACTCCGTGCGCAACGTGCTGGTGTTTTTATCAATGCCGATCGTCGCATTTAGCGTCATGAATATTGTGCTGACGCTGGCCTCATTCCTGTGGCTAAATCGCCTGGTGGCGTGCATTTTCATTCTGGTTGGCGCATCGGCTCAATATTTCATCATGACCTACGGCATCATCATCGACCGCTCGATGATCGCCAACATGATGGACACCACGCCCGCTGAAACCTTCGCTTTGCTGACGCCGCAAATGCTCATCACGCTCGGGGTGAGCGGCATTCTGGCCGCGCTCATTGCCTGCTGGGTCAGAATCAAGCCTATTACTCCGGCGCTGCGCAGCGTACTGTTTCGTGGCGCGAACATTCTGGTCTCCGCGCTGCTGATCGTGCTGGTCGCCGCGTTCTTCTATAAAGATTACGCCTCGCTGTTTCGCAACAATAAAGAACTGGTGAAATCCCTCAGCCCATCTAACAGCATTGTGGCGACGTCTTCCTGGTATTCGCATCAGAGGCTGGCCCATCTGCCGCTGGTGCGCATTGGTGAAGATGCCCATCGCAATCCGTTGATGGTGAAAGAAAAACGTAAGAACCTGACGATTGTGGTTCTCGGCGAGACCTCACGCGGCGATAACTTCTCGCTATCCGGCTATTCGCGCCAGACCAACCCGCTGCTGGAAAAAGATGATGTGGTCTATTTCCCCCACACCACTTCCTGCGGAACGGCGACGGCGGTGTCGGTGCCCTGCATGTTCTCTGATATGCCGCGCGCGCACTACGACGAGGAACTGGCGCAGCATCAGGAAGGCGTGCTCGACATTATTCAACGGGCGGGAATTAACGTGCTGTGGAACGATAACGACGGCGGCTGCAAAGGGGCTTGTGATCGGGTACCGCACCAGAATATGACTAAGCTGAACCTGCCAGGGCAGTGTATTGACGGTGAATGCTACGATGACGTGCTGTTCAACGGGCTGGAAGAGTACATCAATAACCTGCAAGGCGACGGGGTGATTGTGCTGCACACCATCGGCAGCCACGGTCCGACCTATTACAACCGCTATCCTGCGCAGTTCAAGAAATTTACGCCAACCTGCGACACCAACGAAATCCAGACCTGTTCACAGCAACAGTTGGTCAATACTTATGACAACACCATTCTTTACGTTGACTATATTGTTGATAAAGCAATCAATATACTGAAAGAGCACCAGGATAATTTCACCACCAGCCTGGTTTATCTTTCCGATCACGGCGAATCCTTAGGGGAAAATGGCGTCTATTTACACGGCCTGCCGTATTCGATTGCGCCAGATACGCAAAAACATGTGCCGATGCTGCTGTGGCTCTCAGAAGATTATCAGCAACGCTATCAGGTCTCTCAGACATGTTTGCAAAAACGGGCAAGCTCAGAGAATTTCTCGCAGGATAATCTCTTCTCCACCCTGCTGGGATTAACGGGCGTGCAAACACAGAAATATCAGGCGGCAGATGATATTCTGCAACCCTGCCGGGGAGGCTAAACGAATGAAAATTCTGATTGTTGAAGACGATACGTTGTTATTACAGGGACTGATACTCGCCGCGCAAACAGAAGGTTATGCCTGTGACGGCGTATCAACGGCCCGTGCAGCAGAGCAGTGTCTGGAGACCGGACATTACAGCCTGGTGGTTCTGGACCTGGGTTTACCGGATGAAGACGGCCTGCATTTCCTGAACCGCATCAGGCAGAAAAAATACACCGTGCCGGTGCTTATTCTCACCGCGCGCGACACGGTGAAAGACCGGGTCAGCGGGCTGGACGTGGGTGCCGATGACTATCTGGTCAAACCCTTCGCGCTGGAAGAACTGCACGCCCGCATCCGGGCGCTGCTGCGTCGTCATAACAATCAGGGCGAAAGTGAATTAATTGTCGGCAATCTGACGCTGAATATCGGTCGTCGCCAGGTGTGGATGGATGGACAAGAGGTCATCTTAACGCCGAAAGAATACGCGCTCCTGTCACGCCTGATGCTCAAAGCCGGCAGCCCGGTACACCGGGAAATCCTGTATAACGACATCTACAGCTGGGATAACGAACCGTCGACCAATACGCTGGAAGTACACATTCACAACCTGCGTGACAAAGTGGGCAAATCACGGATCCGCACGGTCAGGGGATTTGGCTATATGCTGGTTGCCACTGAGGAAAGCTAAGTGAAGCTGCTGCAATTTCTAAAACAACCGCTCCCGCTTCGTCATCGCCTGATGCTGACGATCGGTCTTATTCTGCTGGTCTTTCAGTTGATAAGCACCTTCTGGTTGTGGCACGAAAGCACCGAGCAAATACAGTTGTTCGAGCAGGCGTTACGCGAAAATAGAAATAACGATCGCCACATCCTGCATGAAATCCGCGAAGCCATCGCCAGCCTGATCGTCCCCGGCATCTTTATGGTCAGCCTGACGCTGCTGATTTGTTACCAGGCGGTACGGCGAATCACTCGCCCACTGGCGGATCTGCAAAAAGAGTTAGAAACGCGGGCCGCCGATAACCTGGCGCCGATTGAAGTTCACAGTTCAACCGTTGAGATCCAGGCGGTCGTCTCAGCACTCAACGAGCTGGTAACGCGGCTCACCACCACTATCGAAAACGAACGCTTATTTACCGCCGATGTCGCCCACGAACTGCGTACACCGCTGTCGGGCGTTCGCCTGCATCTGGAATTACTGTCAAAAACCCATAAGGTCGACGTTACGCCGTTAATTGCCCGTCTTGACCAAATGATGGACAGCGTGTCGCAACTGCTGCAACTTGCCCGCGTCGGACAGTCGTTTTCGGCCGGGAGCTACCAGCACGTCAAACTGCTGGAGGACGTTATTCTGCCCTCCTACGATGAACTCAGCACCATGCTGGAGCTGCGCCAGCAGACGTTGCTCCTGCCGCAAAGCGCGGCGGACGTTGTCGTACGTGGCGATGCTACGCTATTGCGAATGTTACTGAGAAACCTGGTAGAAAACGCGCATCGTTACAGTCCGGAAGGCACTAATATTACGATTAGCCTGAATACCGGGCATGATGCCGTCCTGGCCGTTGAAGATGAAGGACCCGGCATTGATGAAAGTAAATGCGGGGAGTTGAGCAAAGCGTTTGTGCGTATGGACAGCCGTTTTGGCGGGATTGGGCTGGGGCTGAGCATTGTCAGTCGTATCACCCAGTTACATCACGGGCATTTCTATTTGCAAAATCGTCAGGGAACCACCGGCACTCGCGCCTGGGTGGAATTAGCGAAAGGTCAGTAAGAACTCACCCATACATACAAAAAGCTGCTGACGATCAGCAGGCTGCACACGGTGGTCAAACTTTCATAAATGCGGGTTTTCATAACACTCTCCTCCGATACTATGGAGGAGAGTTTGCCAGACACAGATTAAGTCAACCTTAAGGCATGACCTACAGAAAAAGGTTACTCATCGATACGTGGATGCTGCTGCACCAGGCGCGTACGCTTGAGCTGCAGATCGGCAATTTCCTGATCGATATCTTCGATTTTCTGCTCGATATTATCGTAGTGCTCGCCAAGGATCTCTTTCGCTTCCTGAATATCCGAAGCGGCAGGCGTGGCCCCTTTCAGCGGTTGATTGGCGGTCTCTTTCATGGTCATGCCGGTAATTAAACCAATCACCGCAATCACCATCAGATAATAAGCAGGCATCATCAGATTCTGCGAGCTTTCCACCAGCCATGCGGCCAATGTCGGAGTCAGACCGGCGATCAATACCGAGATATTAAACGCGGCGGCCAGCGCACTGTAGCGAATATGCGTCGGGAACATCGCCGGTAACGTTGACGCCATCACCCCGGTAAAGCAGTTGAGGATCACCGCCAACATCAACAATCCGGCGAAAATCAGGCCGATGACGTTACTGTTAATCAGAATAAATGCCGGAATCGCCAACACAAACAGCGCAATACTGCCCATGATCACAAACGGACGACGCCCGAAGCGGTCGCTGAGCAAACCCATAATCGGCTGCACAAACAGCATACCAATCATGATGGCGATAATAATCAACACGCCGTGGTCTTCAGAGTAATGCAGGTTATGCGACAGATAACTCGGCATATAGGTGAGCAGCATGTAGTAGGTAACGTTAGTGGCAATCACCAGACCAACACATGCCAACAGGCTACGCCAGTGCTTGGTCGCAATCTCTTTAAACGAGACCTTAGGACCTTCCTGCAGCCCCTGACGATCGCCCTGCTCCAGTTTATCCACGTGCTGCTGGAACGCCGGCGTCTCTTCCAGCGCATGGCGCAGGTACAGACCAATCAACCCTAACGGTAGCGCCAGGAAGAACGGAATACGCCAGCCCCACTCAAGGAAGTTGTCCTCGCCGACGATAGTTGAAATCAGGACCACCACGCCCGCACCCAGCACAAACCCGGCAATTGAGCCGAAGTCCAGCCAGCTGCCCATAAACCCGCGCTTACGGTCTGGCGAGTACTCTGCGACAAAAATCGACGCCCCGGTATACTCTCCGCCGACCGAGAACCCCTGCGCCATCTTACACAGCAACAGCAGAATCGGTGCCCAGATACCAATCGAGGCATACGAGGGAATAAGACCGATACAGAAGGTACTTATCGACATAATCACAATGGTGATAGCGAGTATCTTCTGACGACCGTATTTATCGCCAAGCATACCGAAGAACAATCCGCCAAGCGGTCGAATCAGAAAGGGAACAGAGAAAGTAGCAAGTGCGGCAACCATCTGCACGCTGGGGTCAGCCCCCGGGAAGAACACTTTACCTAATGCGTAAGCAACAAACCCATAAACACCAAAATCAAACCACTCCATCGCATTACCTAACGACGCCGCGGTAATGGCTTTTCGCAATTTACCGTCATCAATGATGGTAACGTCGCGCAGCGTTATTGGTTTTATTTTTTTCCTTTTTAACATACCCGTCCTCATAGACTTAGCCCTGTCACGCTACAGTTCGAGTCCCCTAACGCCCCTGCGTCAGGGTCATCACCGAGCGGGGAACGCACAGACGCATTCCCTGTAACAAGCGTAGCAGGTTTACTTACACTGACGAGAAACACGCAGTACAACCGAACCTGTTGACGCCTGATTGGGCGGTTAATGACCTCTTTACCCTAACAGTGTTTAAATTTGTGATCAACTTCACATATAGTTTTCCGTTTCGTCAACCTGCGTAAATCAGGTCATTCTGAGTCAACTTTTTTACATGTCATGCTTGCGATTTGCTGGCAATTAAATACAAGAATAAATCGCTTTGTTGCGCCAACAATCACAATAGTCACTATTATTCTGCTAGCAAAAAAATCACCTAATCCCTTCACAAAAAGATCACAGCTTTTTTAATAATCAGAGCGTTTAAGAAATTTTGCGCGGAATATGTGATGAAGATAACTAAAACATCGTTTTATTTTGATTGAATCAACGTTCCCATGAATGCACACTAATTCCAGACGCAATATCCCTGGGAGCAGCAACACGCTCAACGTATGCCGCGTTAGATTTTATAAAACAAAGAGATAGCGATTTTCTTTGTTAAAAGACATTAGTAACCATTTGAATTTATTAATTTTTACTTTCTTGCGCGAGTATTAGCTGCGACAAGACATGAGGACGTTTATGAAAATTAAAGCCACGATTGAACGCATCCCCGGCGGAATGATGTTGATTCCCCTGTTATTAGGCGCAGTGTTAAATACGTTAGCTCCGGATACCGGTGCGTATTTCGGTTCGTTTACCAAAGGAATGATCAGCGGAACGGTACCGATTCTGGCTGTATGGTTTTTTTGTATCGGTGCATCTATTGATTTACGGGCAACCGGCACGGTATTACGCAAGTCCGGTACGTTGGTAATAACCAAAATAGCCGTGGCGTGGGTAGTGGCAATGATTGCTGCTTCCTTTATTCCTGATACCGGTATTCAAACCGGGTTCTTTGCCGGTCTTTCCGTGCTGGCAATTGTTTCAGCGATGGACATGACCAACGGCGGTTTGTACGCCAGCCTGATGAACCAGTATGGAACCAAAGAAGAGTCCGGCGCATTTGTGTTGATGTCTCTGGAGTCCGGTCCGTTAATGACCATGGTGATCCTCGGCTCCGCAGGTCTGGCCTCCTTCGAGCCACACCATTTTATCGGCGCGGTATTACCCTTCCTGATTGGTTTTACGTTGGGTAACCTGGATCACGACCTGCGTTCTTTCTTCAGCAAAGCCACGCCGGTGCTGATCCCGTTCTTTGGCTTCGCGTTGGGCAACACAATTAACCTGAGCGTAATCGTTGATACAGGCCTGCTGGGTATCCTGCTGGGTGTCGCGGTTATCGTTATCACCGGTATCCCACTGATTATTGCTGACCGCGTTATTGGCGGTGGGAACGGTACAGCGGGCGTAGCCGCCTCTTCCGCAGCAGGCGCTGCGGTAGCAAACCCGGTGATTATCGCCCAGATTAACCCGGCGTTCGAACCGGTTGCCGCATCCGCGACGGCGCTGGTTGCCGCCAGCGTGATTGTCACCGCCATTCTGGTGCCGATTATCACCGCGCTGTATGCCAAACGTTTTAATAAAAATCTGGTCGTCAATGAGGCTGCGGCAACCCCGGCAGACTCCCTGCACCACTAAACCTGCCTTTATCCCACTCACCGTTCCTGCTCAATTGATGAGCGGGGACGGTGCAAAAATCTCCTCAACCATCGCATCAACCAGCCGTTTAGCCGAACACAATCGCGGCATTCCCAACGCTACATTTTGCCAACGCTGCGTCACCGACCAGCTCACCGGATGACGCTGCGCATCGCACCAGTCCCCCAGCCAGCTTAACATATCGTTGTGCTCGCCCGAGCCGCCGACAACTGGCGTGCTGAGCCAATGATGATAGTAATGACGCGTGGCGGGTGCCGCATTCACGCTGTCCGCCAGCGCCTGCGCAGCCATGGTTCTCAGGTTGTCTTTTAGCATTGACACCACATCGGCATTCGCTAAACGGCAGGCGTCACCGAAGGCTCCCCAGCGTAACTCCTCCAGCGCAACAAAACAGCGTCCAGGCAACGACCAGCCGTCATACGCGCCAGCCCGCCAACGGGTAAAGATTTGCTCGCTGTGTTCGCCAGCTTGCACCGTCAGACCGCGTTGCGTCAGCGCTTTCTCTTTATAAGCACCGCGCTGGGTAAACCAGTCGGTGAGTGCACTCACCTGCTGCATCAGGCCGGGCGTGGGCAGCCCGCGAGGCTGTTCGGTTTGTTGTAAAAACCTCAGCCCTTCGGCAATGCGCACCAGCGCCAGATGACCCGGGTCGATCATGCCCGCCAGCTTCTCTACCAGCTTGAGACGCATCACCAGATGCTCGCTGGACACTCCCGCCATCACCCACGCACGCAGTTGCGTTTGGGATAATACTTCCTGCGTCAGGCGCGCACGCAGGCGCTGCTGCTGTTGCAGAAAACCGCCGGAACGTTTGGTTTCATCTCCCTGAACCAGATCGACCATAAACTTCGGGTAGACACACTCCAGCGTCCGCCCGGGGCCTTCCAGTAACACGTTAGTCATGTGTGCTCGGTTGCAAAAAGGGTATTGATATCGTCGCGCAGCAAGCGGGAATCTTCATAAAGCCATGCCGCAGTCGTAATGCGATGCTGCAACTGTTCATTCAAGGCATTCACCGCAGATTCATTTTGCTGGCGCACGGTCAGACTCTCACGCAGGCTCGCCTGTAATTGCGTCAAACACTGTGAAAAATCAGCAAAAAACGTGGCCATGCCTGCCGTAACGGAAATATCGACCTGAGCGGCTAAAGCTTTACGAATTTGTTGGCAAAACTGGGTGACGTAATGCACAAGGTTATTATGCAGTGCGCCCATATCAATGAGATAACGCGTTTTCGTTTCAACGTAATCATTCCATCCCCAGTTGGGTTGATTCAGCCAACGCGAGAAGGTATCACGTACCACGCCGCCAGGAGACGGTGTATTCTCCGCCGGAATATCCTGTTCAATGGCCTCGTTAAACAACTGGCGGGTGTTGAAGTTAAACATCGCCGCATGAAACGCCGGAAAACGGATCCGCGCCCGAAAACCCGCGTGATTCAGTTCCTCTTTCACCCGCTGTTCAATAGGGCGCATGGCATCATTAAGCGCCCGGGACAGTGTCGACTCAAGCTGTTCAAAGCGCAGGGCTAAGTCCCGGCTGATGCTTTCCTGCGCCGCCAGCAAGACCACTTCACAGGACGAACGCATTTTATCCAGCACGATTTTCGCCTGGCCTTCATCGTGCAGCACCAGCATTTCTCCGACCATTTCTGCCGAGGAGACGCCAGCCCCCAGGCCATGTTGTGACATCATCAGGACGTTTTCTTTGACAAAGAACGTGTTGATGCCGCACAGAATCTCAGTCTGTTGATCATTGAGATAGCCCGCAGCAGCCTCCAGCGCCAACTCGACCTCATGGCTGACTTCATCGCTGACCCGCCCCTGACTCACTTCTAACTGTTGCATATCCTCTTCAATATGCGTGATGTTCAGCCGCAATTTTTCATAGGCAACCGTTAATCCGTGGGAGCGAAACTCCAGATATTCGTGCGCGCTTTGCGCATAATTCAATAACTTATGCGACGCTGAGCGTAGCGCATACAGTGAAGCATTGGCGTAAGCGGCATGAATCACTTTCTGAATCGGCTGCTCAAACAGCGAATCCTCCCACAACAGATCGGCGGCATGGCGGATGTGCTCCGTATCCTCAAGATCGGTGGTGCGCCAGCGTCTGCCAAGGGCCGCCTCGGCAAAGTCCTGTACCCAGCGTTGCACCTGATGATCCGGCAGCCGCCCGCGGGTCGTCAGCTCATGACGCGCCCTGTTCGCCAGATACCCCCACATCGAGGAAACTGGATAGATTCGCTCCGGGGCAATGCCGCCTTGCATCAGCGTGCCGGAAATTAACGCCCGCACCTGCTCTTCATCATCACTATTACGGTCTTTTTGATCGAACTTGTTCACCAGCGCGTATAACGGCACTGACTTACCAACCGCCATAATCGCCTGACGCACTTCTTCATCGGAAATCGACTTCAGTTGGGTGTAATCCAGCACCGCCAGCACCGCAGAAGCCCGCGCCAGCTGTTCATTCAGCATCTTTTGTAGGTGCGGTTGCCCGGCCTCATTCGGCCCTGGCGTATCCAGCAATGTTAATTGCCCCGGATAGCTCGCCTGTCCGGCCAAATGGACAAACTCAACCTCGATAACCGGAATATGCTCAATCGCGGCATAAGCGGCAAAAGGAAAATCGACCTCCAGCGCTTTTGACAAACGCACCAGGTCATTCAGGCTTTTAAGGCAATGGAAAATAGGCTGTGCGCCAAGATAATACCGTTCAAATGCCACGCCGTTTTCAATATGCTGCAGCAGGACATTCATATCCTTATCAATTTCCAGGGTCTGCGTAAGACGCTGGCGATCGCACTCGCGCACGCGCTGCTGTAAAACTTTCATTAAGGCATCAATCGGTGCGACATGTGAAAAATGCAGTACCGGCTCTTTCTGCCCCGGCGTATGGCGAATTAGCGTCGGTAACGCCGTCATGGGGCGATTACGATTAGGTAAAACTTCTGTCCCCACAATCGCATTAATCGTCGTCGATTTTCCCGCTTTCATGGTACCGACAATCGCCAGCACCATTTCCAGGCGCGTAATCTTACGCAGTTCATTATTGAGCGTTGCTTGCTGGACATCCATGCCACGCGTGCTGAAATGCATGGGTTGAACAACCTGTCGGCTATGCTCTCCTTGTTTTAGCGCGACATCATCCAACGACGTCATGGGCAATTTTTGCAATTGCCTGAGATGTTCAAGTGAGAGCATCAGCAAGCGTTCCGCTTCCTGACTTAATTCATATATTGTCTGTGTGTGCATGGAAAATTTTTCCTTAACGCAAATGGCATTGCTTTTATTTAGCCCAATCGTTTTATTTATAGATTTTTTGGCTTTTATAATTACGTGTAGAAATAATTAAAATCAAAACAACCAATTGATATTATTAAAATAAATTTGGCGTATAACCGTTGGCCTGATGCCTCTCACTTATCTAATAAGTAAGAAAGATAAACAGCGTAGTTCAGTTTTAAAAAATGCCAGTTTAATCCCCCTACTAAAATTAAGGGGGTTGGTGATATTCAATCACAATGACTTAGGCATCCGTAGGCATTGTTACCTATGAATATCAGATATTTCGCCTCACCTTATCTTAAATAACTAAGCGTAGCAATTTCCCTTAAAAAATATTCCGCCATACTTTCATTGGGGTGAAAGCAGAGGGTCTTTACAGCAGATCATTTTGCCTAATCGCGCAGTAGTCCCGACAAATGCAGGGATTTTATGTATAATTGCGGCCTTTTTCGGCAATCTGCCATTTTTTGGGCGCATTTGCCCCTGCTGACTTTTGAGGAAATCCACATGTCATTACCACACTGCCCGCAATGCAACTCCGAATACACTTACGAAGATAACGGCATGTTCATCTGCCCGGAATGCGCTCACGAATGGAACGATGCTGAACCGGCACAGGACAGCGACGAACTGATCGTTAAAGATGCCAACGGCAACCTGCTGGCTGACGGCGACAGCGTTACCGTAGTGAAAGACCTGAAGGTAAAAGGTAGCTCTTCCATGCTGAAGATCGGTACCAAAGTAAAAAACATTCGTCTGGTTGAAGGCGACCATAACATCGATTGCAAAATCGATGGCTTTGGCCCAATGAAGCTGAAATCTGAGTTTGTGAAAAAGAACTGATGCAAATTGCCTGATGGCGCTACGCTCATCAGGCTGCGCCAGCTCATCTGCCAGGCGGGAAGCTAATACTTCCCGCCTGGTTTATTTGTGCAGACAATAACTACACTTAACTGGCTTCTTTTACCTGAGGTAAAAATTATGCCGTTAAGTCCCTATATCTCCTTTGCAGGCAACTGCGCTGACGCTATCGCTTACTACCAAAAAACGTTAGGCGCAGAGCTGCTCTACAAAATCAACTTCGGTGAAATGCCCAAATCCGCGCAGGACAACGAAGAAGGTTGCCCTTCCGGAATGAAATTCCCCGATACCGCCATTGCTCATGCCAATCTGCGCGTGGCAGGCAGCGACATCATGATGAGCGATAGCGCCCCCGACGGAAATGCTCACTACTCTGGCTTTACGCTGGTGCTCGACACGCAAAACGTCGACGAAGGCAAACGCTGGTTTGATAACCTGGCAGCAAACGGAAAAATCGAAATGGACTGGCAGGAAACCTTCTGGGCCCACGGTTTCGGTAAAGTGAGCGACCAGTATGGCGTGCCGTGGATGATCAACGTCGTCAAACAACAGCAACCTACTGAGTAATCCAACGGGAGGCCCGCCCTCCCGTACTGTCATCAAAAATCGCTTAACTCTTCATCGCCGAGTAACCATCCCTTAACGAAAACGTCACATTGATCCGCCACGATGGGGCCACTTTTTTAGGGAGGCCGCATCATGCAAACGATTATTCGCGTCGAAAAACTCTCCAAATCCTTCAATCAACATCAGGCGCTCAATGCGGTTGATCTGAACATCTGTTCCGGTGAGATGGTGGCTCTGCTTGGACCGTCTGGCTCTGGCAAATCCACCCTTTTACGTCATTTAAGCGGTTTGATCACCGGTGATAAATCGCCTGGTAGCCACGTCGAGTTGCTGGGTCGCACCGTTCAACGTGAAGGCCGCCTGGCGCGCGATATCCGCAAAAGCCGCGCCCACACCGGCTACATCTTCCAGCAGTTCAATCTGGTGAACCGCCTGACGGTACTGGAGAACGTCCTGATTGGCGCGCTCGGCAGCACGCCTTTCTGGCGCACCTGTTTTAGCTGGTTTAGCCAGGAACAGAAGCAGCGCGCATTACAGGCGCTAACCCGCGTTGGCATGGCGCACTTTGCATACCAGCGCGTTTCCACGCTTTCGGGCGGGCAACAGCAGCGCGTCGCCATTGCCCGCGCGCTGATGCAGCAGGCCAAAGTGATCCTGGCCGACGAGCCGATAGCCTCGCTGGACCCCGAATCCGCGCGCATCGTGATGGATACCCTGCGCGATATTAACCAGACCGACGGCATCACCGTGGTCGTCACGCTGCATCAGGTGGATTACGCCCTGCGCTACTGCGAACGCATCGTCGCGCTGCGCCAGGGCAACGTCTTCTTTGACGGTAGCAGCCAGCATTTTGATAACGATCGTTTTGACCATCTCTACCGCAGCATGAACCGCGTCGAACAGAACGCACAGGCTGCTTAACTTTGCCCGAACTGAGGAATAAACATGAATTACAAGGCCGTTGCCGCGCTGGCGTTTACCAGCATGTTCAGCATCAGCACCTTGTTAAGCCCGGCGCATGCCGAAGAACAAGAGAAAGCGCTGAACTTTGGCATTATTTCGACCGAATCACAGCAAAACCTGAAGCCGCAGTGGGAACCGTTCCTGAAAGATATGGAAAAATCACTGGGCGTAAAAGTGAACGCCTTCTTCGCCCCGGACTACGCCGGGATCATCCAGGGAATGCGCTTTAACAAAGTTGATATCGCCTGGTACGGTAACCTCTCGGCAATGGAAGCGGTGGATCGCGCTAACGGACAAGTGTTTGCCCAGACCGTCGCCGCCGACGGATCCCCGGGTTACTGGAGCGTGTTGATCGTTAACAAAGACAGTCCGATCAACAACCTGAACGATCTGATCGCCAAACGTAAGGATCTGACCTTCGGCAACGGCGATCCTAACTCCACTTCAGGCTACCTCGTCCCCGGTTACTACGTCTTCGCCAAAAATAACATCTCCGCCAGCGACTTCAAACGTACCGTCAATGCCGGACATGAAACCAACGCCCTGGCCGTCGCCAACAAACAGGTCGATGTCGCCACTAACAACACCGAAAACCTCGACAAGCTGAAAACTTCCGCGCCGGACAAGCTGAAAGAGCTGAAGGTTATCTGGAAGTCACCGCTGATCCCGGGCGATCCGATCGTCTGGCGTAAAAACCTTTCCGAAACCACCAAGGACAAGGTGTACGACTTCTTTATGAATTACGGCAAAACGCCGGAACAGAAAACCGTACTGGAGCGCCTGGGATGGGCACCGTTTCGCGCCTCCAGCGACTTACAACTGGTGCCGATTCGCCAACTGGCGCTGTTTAAAGAGATGCAGGGCGTGAAGGATAACAAAGGGCTGAACGAGGAAGAGAAAACCAGCAAAACCTCGGCGCTGAAAGCGCAGCTCGACGACCTTGACCGTCTGACCGCCGCACTGGGCGCCATGACCAGCGTCACCAAAGCGGTGCAGTGATTTGTAGACCGGATTGTAGGCCGGATAAGCGAAGCGCCATCCGGCAAAGGCGTGAATGCCGGATGGCGACGCAAAAGCGTCTTATCCGGCCTACAACGCAAACACACGTGCCAACGGAGCTAAACATGCAAACCATCACCGTCGCCCCGCCCAAACGTAGCTGGTTCTCGTTGCTGAGCTGGGCCATTCTTCTCGCCGTACTGGTGGTCTCGTGGAAAGGTGCCGAAATGGCTCCGCTCACGCTGATCCAGGATTCCGGCAATATGGCGACCTTCGCCGCCGACTTCTTCCCGCCGGACTTCAGCCAGTGGCAGGACTATCTCGGTGAAATGGCCGTTACCCTGCAAATTGCCGTCTGGGGTACTGCCCTCGCCGTGGTGCTATCGATTCCCTTCGGCCTGATGTGCGCCGATAACCTCGTGCCGTGGTGGATTTACCAGCCGATGCGTCGCCTGATGGATGCCTGTCGCGCCATCAATGAAATGGTCTTCGCCATGCTGTTCGTGGTCGCCGTCGGTTTAGGTCCGTTCGCCGGGGTGATGGCGCTGTTTATCCACACCACCGGGGTGCTTTCCAAGCTGCTTTCCGAAGCGGTAGAAGCCATTGAGCCAGGTCCGGTAGAAGGCATTCGCGCCACCGGGGCCAATAAAATTGAAGAAATTCTGTATGGCGTTCTGCCACAGGTCATGCCGCTGCTTATTTCCTATTCGCTGTATCGCTTTGAATCCAACGTTCGCTCGGCCACGGTAGTCGGGATGGTGGGCGCAGGCGGTATTGGCGTGACCTTATGGGAAGCGATTCGCGGTTTTCAGTTCCAGCAAACCTGCGCCCTGATGGTGTTAATCATCGTCACCGTCAGCCTGTTGGATTTCCTTTCCCAGCGTTTGCGTAAGCACTTTATCTGATTAGCGAGGCATTGATTGCTATGCACTTGTCTACACATCCGACCAGTTATCCAACGCGTTATCAGGAAATTGCCGCGAGACTTGAGCAGGAGCTTCGTCAACATTATCGCTGCGGTGACTATCTGCCCGCCGAACATCAGCTTGCCGCGCGCTACGAGGTAAACCGCCACACCCTGCGCCGCGCCATTGACCAGTTGGTTGAGCGCGGTTGGGTACAACGTCGCCAGGGCGTCGGCGTGCTGGTGCTGATGCGCCCGTTCGATTACCCGCTGAATGCCCAGGCGCGCTTTAGTCAGAACCTGCTGGACCAGGGCAGCCACCCCACCAGCGAAAAACTGCTGGCGGTGCTGCGCCCGGCCTCCAGCCACATTGCCGATGCGCTCAGCATTAACGAGGGCGATAACGTGATTCACCTGCGCACCCTGCGTCGGGTTAACGGTATCGCGCTGTGCCAGATCGACCATTATTTTTCCGACCTCACGCTGTGGCCGCTGCTGCAGGGCTTTAACAGCGGTTCGCTGCACGACTACCTGCGCGAACAGTCCGGCCTGACGCTGCTGCGTACGCAAACGCGCATCAGCGCCCGCCGCGCGCAGGCCAAAGAGAGCAAGGTGCTGGAAATCCCCAATATGGCGCCGCTGCTGTGCGTGCGCACCCTGAACCACCGTGAAGGCGAAGAACACGCGGCGGAATACTCCGTCAGCCTGACCCGCGCCGACATGATCGAATTCACTATGGAGCACTGAATGCATTTCGATACCGCCACCCGCCAGCGCTGGATGCGCGCGCTGGCTTACAGCAATGCCGATGCCCTGAACGCCCGCATCACCGCGCTCAAACTGACGCCGGACTATGAACTTATTCGCGCACCGGAAAGCGGACTGATGCAGATCCAGGCCCGTATGGGTGGTACCGGCAACCGCTTCTTTGCCGGTGACACCACGCTTACCCGCGCAGTTGTCCGCCTGAAAAGCGGCACGCTGGGTTACAGCTACCTGCTGGGACGCAACAAACAACATGCCGAGCAGTGCGCGGTGATTGACGCGCTGCTGCAGGAACAAACGCATTTCCAGAACTTAATGGAAACCTTAATTGCCCCGCTGGAAGCGGAACGCGATGCGCTGATTCGCGCACGCCGTGCCGAAGTCAACGCCAGTCGGGTCGACTTCTTCACGCTGGTACGCGGAGATAACGCATGACCTTACAAACCGCTTTTAATTTACCCGTTCAGGATGCTCAGCAGAGCTTTCGTCGCCTGCTGAAGGCCATGAGCGAACCGGGCGTAATCGTCGCCCTGCATCAACTGAAACACGGCTGGCAGCCACTGGGCGTGGCAACCACCAGCGTGCTGCTGACCCTGGTCGACGGCGACACGCCGGTCTGGCTGGCGCCGTCGATGGATAACGATATCGCCCGGCAGAACCTACGTTTTCATACCAACGCGCCGCTGGTGGATCAGCCGCAGCTGGCGGCCTTTGCCGTCGCCGATGAACACATCAGCAGTGAACAGCTTAATGTCCTCTCCGCCGGTTCCGCCGTCGCGCCAGAGACCAGCGCCACGCTCATTGTGCAGGTCGCAGGCTTAAGCGGCGGACGTATGCTGCGTCTGACCGGCGCGGGCATCGCCGAAGAGCGCATGATCGCGCCACAGTTGCCGGAATGCCTGATTCACGAACTCACCGAACGCCCGCATCCGTTCCCGCTGGGGGTTGATTTGATCCTCACCTGCGGCGAACGCCTGCTGGCTATTCCGCGAACCACCCATGTGGAGGTGTGCTGATGTACGTCGCCGTCAAAGGGGGCGAAAAGGCGATAGCCAACGCCCACGCCCTGCAGGAAAACCGACGCCGGGGCGATGAGACCATTGCTGAACTGAGCGTAGCGCAAATCGAACAGCAGATGAATCTGGCCGTCGACCGGGTGATGACCGAAGGCGGCATCGCCGATCGCGAACTGGCGGCGCTGGCGCTGAAGCAGGCCAGCGGCGATAACGTCGAAGCCATCTTTTTGCTCCGCGCCTACCGCACTACGCTGGCAAAGGTGGCGGTCAGCGAGCCGCTTAACAGTGCAGAAATGCGCCTTGAGCGCCGAATCTCGGCGGTCTACAAGGATATTCCCGGCGGACAGCTGTTGGGACCGACCTATGACTACACCCATCGCCTGCTGGATTTTACTCTGCTGGCTAATGGCGAAACGCCGCCTCTGCGCAGCGCAGACGGCGCACAGGATGCCTCCCCGCACGTCTTTTCCCTGCTGGCCAACCAGGGACTGGCAAAGCGTGAAGAGGATGATGGCGCCACGCCCGACGACGTCACCCGCACACCACCAGTTTACCCCTGTTCACGTGCTTCACGCCTGCAACAGCTGATGCGCGGCGACGAAGGCTATCTTCTGGCGTTGGCCTACTCCACCCAGCGCGGCTACGGGCGCAATCACCCGTTTGCCGCCGAAATCCGTAGCGGCTATGTGGCACTGGAAACAGTCCCGGAAGAGCTGGGATTTGCGGTGAACGTCGGCGAAATGCTGATGACCGAATGTGAAATGGTCAACGGGTTTGTCGCACCAGAAAACGAATCTCCCCATTTTACCCGCGGCTACGGGCTGGTGTTCGGCATGAGCGAACGTAAAGCAATGGCGATGGCGTTGGTGGACCGCGCTCTACAGGCAGCCGAATACGATGAAACGGTCACGGGACCGGCGCAGGACGAAGAGTTCGTGCTGGCGCATGCGGATAACGTCGAGGCGGCGGGTTTTGTTTCGCACCTCAAACTTCCCCATTACGTCGATTTCCAGGCTGAGCTGGAACTGCTCAAACGCCTGCAACAGGAGGCCCCTCGTGACCACTAACCTCTCCGGCTACAACTTTGCGTATCTTGATGAGCAGACCAAGCGCATGATCCGCCGCGCCATTCTGAAAGCGGTGGCCATCCCCGGTTACCAGGTGCCGTTTGGCGGACGTGAAATGCCGATGCCTTACGGTTGGGGAACCGGCGGCATCCAGCTCACCGCCAGCGTGATTGGCGAGCCGGACGTATTGAAGGTGATTGACCAGGGCGCGGATGACACCACCAACGCCGTGTCGATTCGCAATTTCTTCAAACGCGTAACCGGGGTGAATACCACCGAGCGTACGGAAGACGCGACCTTGATCCAGACCCGCCACCGCATCCCGGAAACGCCGCTGGTGGAAGATCAAATCATTATCTTCCAGGTACCGATCCCTGAGCCGCTGCGCTTTATCGAACCGCGCGAAACGGAAACCCGCACCATGCACGCGCTGGAAGAGTACGGCATCATGCAGGTGAAACTGTATGAAGATATCGCCCGCTTCGGCCATATCGCCACCACTTACGCCTATCCGGTGAAAGTAAATGACCGCTACGTCATGGACCCGTCGCCCATCCCAAAATTCGACAATCCGAAGATGGACATGATGCCGGCCCTGCAACTGTTTGGCGCAGGCCGCGAAAAGCGCATCTATGCCGTTCCACCTTACACCCGCGTGGAAAGTCTCGATTTCGACGATCACCCGTTTACCGTGCAGAGCTGGGATGAGCCTTGCGCCATTTGTGGCTCAACCCACAGCTATCTCGATGAAGTGGTGCTCGATGACACCGGCAAACGCATGTTTGTCTGCTCCGACACCGACTACTGCCGCCAACAGAGCGAGGCCCTCAGCCAATGACGCAACCGCTGCTTTCAGTCAACAACCTGACCCATCTCTACGCGCCGGGCAAGGGCTTCAGTGATGTCTCTTTTGACCTGTGGCCTGGCGAAGTGCTGGGTATCGTCGGCGAGTCCGGTTCCGGCAAAACCACGTTGCTGAAATCAATCTCATCACGGCTGACGCCGCAGAACGGTGAGATTTTGTATCAGAACCGTTCACTGTACGGCATGAACGAGGCCGACCGCCGCCGTCTGCTGCGCACCGAGTGGGGCGTGGTGCACCAGCATCCGCTGGATGGCCTGCGCCGTCAGGTCTCCGCAGGCGGCAATATCGGCGAACGTCTGATGGCCACCGGCGCGCGCCACTACGGCGACATCCGCGCCACCGCGCAGCGTTGGCTGGAGGAGGTAGAGATCCCTGCCTCGCGTATCGACGATCTGCCCACCACCTTTTCCGGCGGCATGCAGCAGCGCCTGCAGATCGCCCGTAACCTCGTCACCCACCCCAAACTGGTGTTTATGGACGAACCCACCGGCGGGTTGGACGTTTCCGTACAGGCCAAACTGCTGGACCTGCTGCGCGGCCTGGTGGTGGAACTGGATCTGGCGGTAGTGATTGTCACCCACGATCTGGGCGTGGCGCGCCTGCTGGCCGACCGTTTGCTGGTGATGAAGCAGGGTCAGGTGGTGGAAAGTGGGTTAACCGACCGCGTGCTCGACGACCCGCATCATCCGTATACCCAGTTGCTGGTGTCGTCGGTTTTGCAGAACTGATTTTTTTGTTGTGCCGGATGGCGGCTGCGCCTTATCCGGCCTACGGAGCGGCATCGCTTGTGCCGGATGGCGGCATTGGTTGTAGGCCTGATAAGCGAAGCGCCATCAGGCAATCAAACGAAAAAACGCTTAAAGAGGCTAAAAATGAACGCGATCCGCGTTGAAAATGTCAGTAAAACCTTTGTCCTGCATCAGCAAAACGGCGTGCGTCTGCCGGTGCTGCAAAACGCCACGCTGGACGTTAAAAACGGCGAATGCGTGGTGCTGCACGGTCACTCGGGCAGCGGCAAATCCACGTTGCTGCGTTCGCTGTACGCCAACTATCTGCCTGATGAAGGCCACATCCACATCCGCCACAACGATGAATGGGTCGATCTGGTGCAGGCTCCGGCGCGTAAAGTGCTGGAAGTTCGTCGTTCAACCATCGGCTGGGTGAGCCAGTTCCTGCGCGTGATCCCGAGGATTTCCGCGCTGGATGTGGTGATGCAGCCGCTGCTGGATCTCGGCGTATCCCGTGAAGAGTGTGCAGCCAAAGCAGCTAACCTGCTTACCCGTCTGAACGTGCCGGAGCGGCTGTGGCACCTTGCGCCTTCGACCTTTTCCGGTGGTGAACAGCAGCGCGTCAACATCGCCCGCGGGTTTATCGTTGATTACCCAATTCTGCTACTCGATGAGCCTACCGCCTCGCTGGACGCCAAAAATAGCGCCGCCGTCGTCGCATTAATTGAAGAAGCGAAAGCCCGCGGCGCAGCAATTGTCGGCATTTTTCACGATCAAACCGTGCGCGACCGCGTAGCGGATCGTCTGCATCTGATGGGAACAACAGCATGATTATCAATAACGTAAAGCTGGTACTGGAAGATGAAGTGGTGCAAGGATCGCTGGAAATTGAAGGCGGAACGATCCGCGCCTTTGCCGAAAGTCAAAGCCAGCTGCCGCAGGCGCTGGACGGCGAAGGCGGCTGGCTGCTGCCAGGGCTTATCGAACTGCATACTGACAATCTCGACAAGTTTTTCACCCCGCGACCGAAGGTAGACTGGCCTGCCCACTCGGCGATGAGCAGCCACGACGCCCTAATGGTGGCCAGCGGCATTACCACCGTGCTGGACGCGGTGGCGATTGGCGATGTGCGCGACGGTGGCGACCGTCTGGAAAATCTGGAGAAGATGATCAATGCAGTGGAAGAGACGCAAAAGCGCGGGGTCAATCGCGCCGAACACCGCCTGCATTTACGCTGCGAGCTGCCGCACCACACCACCCTGCCGCTGTTTGAAAAACTGGTCGGTCGTGAGCCGGTGACGCTGGTATCGCTGATGGATCACTCGCCAGGCCAGCGTCAGTTCGCCAATCGCGAGAAGTACCGCGAGTATTATCAGGGCAAGTATTCACTCACCGACGAGCAGATGGCCCGCTATGAAGAAGAACAATTAGCCCTGGCTGCGCGTTGGTCACAGCCCAACCGCACGGCGATTGCCCAGATGTGCCGTGAGCGCCAGATTGCGCTGGCGAGCCATGACGATGCCACCAGCGAACATGTGCTGGAATCGCACCAGCTTGGCAGCGTGATCGCCGAATTTCCCACCACTTTCGCGGCGGCTGAAGCCTCACGCCAGCATGGAATGAACGTACTGATGGGCGCACCCAACATCGTGCGCGGCGGCTCTCACTCCGGTAACGTGGCGGCCCATAAGCTGGCTGAGCTGGGTCTGCTGGATATTCTCTCCTCCGACTACTACCCCGCCAGCCTGCTCGATGCGGCATTTCGCGTGGCGGACGATAACGCCAACGGCTTTACGCTCCCGCAGGCGATTCGCCTGGTAACCCACAATCCGGCGCGGGCATTAAATCTCGACGATCGTGGCGTTGTTGCCGAAGGCAAACGCGCGGATCTGGTGCTGGCGCACCGCAAAGGCGGCAACATCCATATCGACCACGTCTGGCGTCAGGGAAAAAGGGTATTCTGACTATGGGTAAACTGATCTGGCTGATGGGGCCCTCCGGCTCCGGTAAGGACAGTCTGCTGGCAGAACTGCGCCAGCAGGAACCGACACAACTGCTGGTGGCGCACCGTTACATCACCCGCGCCTCCAACGCTGGGAATGAAAACCATATCGCGCTGAGTGAACATGAATTTTTTATCCGCGCCGGGCAGAATCTGCTGGCGCTGAGCTGGCACGCGAACGGCTTCTACTACGGCGTCGGCGTAGAGATAGACCTCTGGCTGCACGCCGGCTTTGATGTGGTGGTCAACGGCTCGCGCGCGCATCTGCCCCAGGCGCAGGCCCGTTATGGCGCTTCTTTGCTTCCCATTTGCTTACAGGTTTCTCCGGCAATTCTCCGCCAGCGCCTGCAGGCGCGTGGACGGGAGAGCGAAACGGAAATCGCTGCCCGCCTTGAACGTGCGGCGCGCTACGCACCGTATGACTGCCACGTCCTGAATAACGATGGTAGTTTGCTACAGTCTGTCGATACACTGCTCGCACTGATGGGACGCAAGGAGAAGAAACATGTCTGTCTGTGAATTACGCCGCGCCACGCTCTACGATACCGATGCGGTTTACGCGCTGATCTGCGAGTTGAAGCAGGGTCAGTTTGACCTGCAGGCTTTTAGCGCTGGTTACGCCGCAAATCTGCAAGATCCCAATATGCACTACCAGTTGGCGTTAATCGACGGACAGGTCGTCGGCTTGATCGGTCTGCACCTACAGTTTCATCTGCACCACGCTAACTGGATTGGCGAAATCCAGGAACTGGTGGTGATGCCGCAGGCGCGAGGGTTAAGGGTCGGCAGCCAGTTACTGGCCTGGGCCGAAGCCGCCGCACGCGAAGCGGGCGCAGAAGTCACCGAGCTTTCCACCAGCACCCAACGCCTTGACGCACATCGTTTTTACCAGCGCGAAGGTTATACCATGAGCCATTTTCGCTTCACCAAACCGGTGTAGGGGGAGCCATGAGTCTGACCATTACGCTGACGGGAACGGGCGGCGCGCAGCTGGTGCCGACATTTGGCTGCGATTGTGCGGCCTGCCAACGAGCACGCTTACAGGTGCAATACCGTCGACGCCCTTGTAGCGGGGTGGTCAAATTCAACAATGCGGTGACATTGCTGGACGCGGGGATCCCACATCTGATGGACGACTGGCCAGCGGGCAGCTTCCAGCAGTTTCTGCTGACCCACTATCATATGGATCACGTGCAGGGGCTATTTCCGCTGCGCTGGGGCGTGGGGGCAACTATCCCGGTGTACGGACCGCCGGATGATCAGGGTTGCGACGATCTGTTTAAGCATCCCGGCATCCTCGATTTTAGCCATACCGTTGCGCCATTTGTGGTGTTTGACCTGCAAGGATTGCAGGTCACGCCGCTGCCGCTCAACCATTCAAAGTTGACGTTTGGCTATCTGCTGGAGTCCGCGCACAGCCGCGTGGCGTGGCTCTCCGATACCGCCGGGCTTCCCGATAAGACGCTAAAGTTTCTCCACAATAACCAGCCTCAGGTGATTATCATCGACTGCAGCCACGCCCCGCGCGCCGAACCGCCGCGCAATCACAGCGATGTAAATACCGTTATCGCCTTAAACGAGGTTATCCGCTGCCCACGGGTGATCCTGACGCATATCAGCCATCAGTTTGATCTGTGGCTGATGGAAAATCCGCTACCAGTAGGGTTTGAAGCCGGATATGACGGAATGGAGGTTGTGCTGGAGTAAGGAAATTAGCCGGATGCGATGAAAACATCTTATCCGGCCTACAAGCTGACAGTCAGGCGACTTTTTTAGACTCGCCATTTCGCTGAGCGATAAAATCTTTAACCGAAACAATGCGGTTCAGTTCTTCTTGCGCCCGCATGTCATTTTCAACTTCCCACAGGTCAACCGCCGACTGTAAGTTACGCCAGAAATCAACGGAGGTATCGAACGCTTTGGCCAAACGAAACGCCATATCCGTTGTTAATTTGCGATTATTGTTGACCAGTGCGCTCACCGTATTGCGATGAACATGCAGTATTTCAGCCAGATCGTTAATTTTCAGCTCGAGCGGCTCCAGGTATTCATATTGCAGGATATCACCCACAGTAGTTGGTTTTCTGGTTGCCTGTTTCATATCTTTACCTTAGATTTTCTCTAGTTCTAGTAGATGTGTGGATCTAAGTACACATCTTCGGCCTTACCGTTAATCCATTTGAATATTAATCGGTACTGCTTGTTTACTCTAATTGAAGAATATTCCTGCAACTTTCCGGTTAACTCTTCATATCTGTTACCGGGTGGCGAGCGCAAATCCCGATGCGAAACAGCCGCATTAATAATATCCAGCTTTCTGGCTAATGCAGTATGAATATCCGCAGGTATTTTTCTGTGCGATGTCGCCCGCTCAAAAAAATCTTCAAGCCATGTATCCCGAAAACTTCTGATGTTTAATGATTTAGACATTCCATTGCCAGCTCCTCTTCCATAAGCATAGAGAGATTGTAACGCACACACGCACTGTGCTCAAGTGCATTTCTTGACATAAAATGGCGAAATATTTAGCTGACAGGTGAATCCCTGCCTGGGAGACAAAATACTCATATATTTAAAGCGTTATAGCTAACGATCGTAATCTTCTTCCATTCTGCGTTCTTCGTCTTCTAACTGACGCCGTTCCTGATCGAGCTGGCGCTGGCGGTCATCCAGTTGACGGCGTCGGTCTTCAAACTGGCGGCGGCGGTCATCATATTGTCTGCGACGATCGTCACTCATCTGACGCTGCCAGCTTTCATCACGAGAGTCGTCATAATCCCGCCCGTTGTCCGGTTTGTATGCGTCGTTAATCGCCTGCTGAATATTGCCAATGGCGTCATCGATAATATCCGCCTGCGCTGACATGGTGGTCAGTGACAGCAAGCTAAACAATAAAAGCATGGGATAACATTTCATAAGCCAGACCCGAAGTTGAACTGGCTTTACGTTAGTCAACGCAGAAAAGAAGGTGTAGCGGAGGAATCTCAAACTCGATAGGACGCCCCTGGTTCCATCAACTGGTAAGCGCGTTGTTTTTCCTCTGCCACCAAAACAACACCGTGGCATTTTGTATCTGGTGACATGCTCCATATCCGCTCTTCTGGGATACATCCCCCATCATATATAACTTTCGAACCATCATACGGCCAGAATGCGTTTTGCTCCGTGTCCAGGATAAAAACTGAGATGTATTCAGACTCACGCGCAATTTTCTGCCAGAGCATTTTCCCGCCATCATATTGCTCAAAATCGCTAATCAGCGTTACACCACAGCGCAAAATCAGTGCTTCATACAGGCGCGTCGCCAACCCTTTATCTCGTTCGGACGGATTAACACATATCCCTTCTATCTGAAACACAGACGCCTCTTCCCAACATCGTTCCACCGTTAGAATATCGTTGTCCAGGTAGGGTTTACGCTGCAAATCCAGTGCAGCAAGAACCCGATGGCGAGGCACGCCATTAAAAATCTCAATATCAGCTTCAATGATTGCTGCGCGTGGAGTTTGCCTGTCATAAATAACCAGCAGAATACGCCCGGAAAGCTCAAACGTATCCACCACCTTAAACGAGCGGGCGACGGCCATCGGGCTATACGTTGTCGGCATCACAATCATCTGCGAATCACCTCTTGTTAGTACTGGCATAATTCCTTTTATATCCTAATCGGGCTGTGTTTGCTCAGATTAGCATCACCCGTTTGCTCCCTGGTCTTGATGAATTCCTAATCTCTTTGGCAGGTTTAGTTTTCCGAAGGAAGCTCGCAAAATAGTATGCAAAGAGGACAATGTCTTAGCGGTATGACTGTTCACTTTTCCGCAGCGCCTGCGCCAGCTCTCCCCGGGTAAAAGGCTTACGCAATAGCGCCACATCCGGCAACGCCGGGTTATGCGCCGGCCGTAAATCCTGACCGCTAATCAGCAGGATGTTCAGTTGCGGATAATGTGCCAGCGCATGATTAACCACATCCACGCCGCTTAACCCCCCCGGCAACATTAAATCGCTGATAAAAATATCAATCTCGGATGAAGCCGCCAGCATATGCATCGCCTGTTCGCCGTTGGCGGCCTCTAACGTCAGGTAGCCCAGCAGATGTAACTGCTCACATAATGTCTGGCGCACATCGGCTTCATCCTCAAGCACCAGTACCAGTTTTTCACCGCTGTTCGCCGCATGTACCGCCACCGGTTCTGCCTGAGCCTGCACCGGCACAACGGCGCGAGGAAGCTGCAATCTGACCGTCGTTCCCTGTCCGGGCGCGCTTTCAATCTCCACCCGGCCACCGGACTGGCGCACAAAACCGTAGACCATCGATAGCCCCAACCCGCTGCCGCTACCGGTCTGTTTAGTGGTGAAAAACGGTTCGAAGACCTGAGCT
Organism: Citrobacter sp. Ce129; assembly: GCF_030334545.1. Taxonomy (NCBI): domain Bacteria; kingdom Pseudomonadati; phylum Pseudomonadota; class Gammaproteobacteria; order Enterobacterales; family Enterobacteriaceae; genus Citrobacter; species Citrobacter sp. Ce129. The sequence continues at coordinate 7,155 of NZ_JAOWDS010000020.1, read as the reverse complement.
TTCACCTCCTGCGACATCCCGCTTCCCTGGTCGGCAACCTCCAGCATCACCATATCCTGCTTACGCCCATCGCTGCGCGTGACCCGCTGATTCCAGGTACGGATTTTAATCGTGCCCGCCTGCCCGTCCATGGCGTCACGGGCGTTCATCACCAGATTGATAATGGCGTTTTCCAGTTGGCTGACGTCAATCCACGCGGGCCAGGCGGGAGACTGGGCTTCAATCTCCAGCGTCAACGTGGCCGGAAGAGAGTGGCGCATCAGTTCGCCCAGGTTTTCCAGCAGCGTTTTCAGCTCCACCGCATGAGGGTGCAACGACTGTTTGCGCGAAAAGGCCAGCAGCCGCTGGGTAAGCAGCGCCCCGCGCTCGGCGGCTTTTAGCGCCCGATTGACCCGCGGCGCATCGGGCGAGTCTGGGTTCACCAGATCCAGGCTGCCAATAATCACCGCCAGCAGGTTATTGAAATCATGCGCTAATCCGCCCGTCAGTTGCCCCACCGCCTTCAGCTTTTGGCTATGCAATAGCGCTTCCTCCAGCCCCTGGCGCTCGGTGCGGTCGATTTCCATCTGGCTGGTTTTTTCTTTTAGCAATCGGGTGGTGTGCTCCAGCGACGCTGTATTACGGGCAAAGACGCTAAAGGCGCGGGCCAGCTCACCCAGCTCATCGCGACGCTGCAGGGCCGGTACGCTGACGTCCGATTCACCGTGCGCCAGCCGGGTCATCGCCCGTGAAATGGCCGTCAGGTTGGAACCGAGGTTACGGTAGATATACCACCCGGCAAAACCGGTGATCACCACCGCCAGCAGCGCAAACGCCAAAATAAACAACGCGCCAGATTGCAATTCCTGATGGCTTTGCGCCACCCGCTGTTCGGAGATCAGCGCCACCTGCGAGGCATACTGGTTGATATCGCTGTTGAGGATCGCCACCAGCGCTTTGATATGAAACATATACCAGTTGATCGCCAAATCGCTTTGTTCCAGCGCGGAAGAGAGCGGCTCCAGCTTATGCAGTTCCTGGTTGAAGTCGTTGAGGATGTGGCTAATCAGCGGATTATTGGCTTGCACAGGCAGCGCAGGCATCACGCCATTCAGTTGTTTCACCACCGAACGCGGCGTGGGTGTTTCAATGGCGGCGATAATTAATCGGTCTATTTGTCCCAGCAGCACGTCATCCTGCGCGCCGGTGAGCTTTTGCAGATGACGTAAATAACTTTGATTCTGATACAGTGAACTGAGCAACGCGTTACGTTCCAGGTGTCGCAGTTGCCCGCGCTGCAGCATACCTTCCACGCTGCTTTGTAGCTCCTGACTACGCTGGATAATACGCTCAACCAGCACAGGCTCCTGCTGAGCCAGCGGCGCATTAGCCAACTGTTCCAGCGAATCCTTCAGCGCCCGTTGCGTCTCCTGCAGCCGCTCCGCTTCACCTTTGTATTCCAGCGCGCCAACCACCTGCGACAGCCGCACCGCCGCCGTCGCCACGTTCGCCGTATCCCGCGCCAGGTTCATGCTGCTGGTCATGTCATCAACGGTTTGCTGCTGCACCTGCTCCTGGATCTGACTGGCGTGCTGAAACCCCAGCACCGCCACGCCGCTCACCATCAGCGTAACCGCGACGACCAGCAGATTGAAGAACAGCAATCGTCCGCGCGCACTGGCGAAAAAGTGACGTCCCGGTTGCGGCATATCACGCTCCGTGAAGAAAAATCGCAATATGACAAATATGAACGGCTTCTGACATTTTGCATTTACATTCCTGTGATGGACTGCTGATATCGGCCACCCCACAGGAGATCCGCCATGAGCAGGACACCGGTTCTGGAGATGCGCAACATTGCCAAAGCGTTTGGCAAATTTTACGCGCTAAAAGGGGTCGATTTAACGGTCTGGCCGGGTGAGATTCATGCCCTGATGGGTGAGAATGGCGCGGGGAAAAGCACCCTGATGAAGATCCTCGCGGGTGCCTATACTGCCACCAGTGGTGAGATCCTGATTGACGGTCAGCCGTTCCACATTCGTGGGCCAAAAGATGCGCTCAGCGCGGGCATCACGCTGATTTACCAGGAGATGCAGCTCGCGCCCAACCTGACGGTAGCGGAAAATATCTTTCTTGGCAGCGAGCTGTCGCGCGGCGGTCTGGTCCAGCGTAAAGAGATGGTGATGCAGTCGCAGAAAGTCATCGACCGACTCGGTGCCCAGTTTAAGGCCAGCGACCGTGTGATGACATTGACTATCGCCGAACAGCAACAGGTGGAAATTGCCCGCGCCCTGCACCGTAACAGCCGCATTCTGGTGATGGATGAACCCACCGCCGCCCTCTCCTCACGTGAAACCCACCGCCTGTTTGAGCTGATCATGCGCCTGCGCGATGAAGGGATGGCGATTATTTACATCAGCCATCGCATGGCGGAAGTGTATGAACTCTCGGATCGCGTCAGCGTCCTGCGCGACGGGCAATATGTTGGCAGCCTGACCCGCGACAAGCTCAACGCCGCGGAGCTGGTGCGCATGATGGTGGGCCGTCCGCTAAGCGATCTGTTCAACAAAGAACGCGATATTCCCTTAGGGAAAGCGCGCCTCAACGTCCACCACCTGACCGACGGCCATAAAGTCCAGCCGTGCAGCTTGCTGGTGCGCTCCGGGGAGATCGTCGGCCTGGCCGGACTAGTCGGCGCCGGACGTTCTGAACTGGCTCAGTTGATTTTTGGCGTGCGTAAAGCCATCGGCGGCATGATTGAAGTAGACGGTGAGCCGGTGGTGATCCACTCCCCGCGTGAGGCGATTGACCACGGCATTGGCTTTCTGACGGAAAACCGCAAAGAGCAGGGATTGTTTTTAGAGCTGGCAGCGGCAGAAAACATCACCATGGCGACGCTGGAGCGTGATGCCAACTGGGGCATGCTCGATCGCAAAAAGGCGCAGGCTATTTCCGATGACGCCATCAAATTGCTCAACATCCGCGTGCCGCACGCGCAGGTACGCGCAGGCGGGCTGTCCGGCGGTAATCAGCAAAAACTGCTGATTTCGCGCTGGGTCGCGATCGGCCCACGTATTTTGATCCTCGATGAACCCACGCGCGGCGTGGATGTTGGCGCCAAAAGCGAGATCTACCGGATCATGAACGATATGGCGCGCAAAGGGGTGGCGATCCTGATGATCTCCAGCGAACTGCCGGAAGTCGTCGGCATGAGCGATCGCGTGTACGTCATGCGCGAAGGCAGCATTGCCGGCGAGCTGAACGGGCAAAGTATTACCCAGGAAAATATTATGACGCTGGCTACCGGCGTGAACGACTCCCACCATCAGGCGGTGCCCCATGAATAATCCAACCCCTCCCCAGCAGGTGGCGAAATCCGCCTCCGCGAAAAGAATGCTGATGAGCGATCTGATGCAAACGGTCGGCATCTTACCGATTCTCATCCTGATTGTGGCGGTCTTTGGCTTTATCGCGCCCAACTTTTTTACCGAAAGCAACCTGCTGAATATAACCCGTCAGGCGTCGATCAACATCGTGCTGGCGGCTGGCATGACCTTCATTATTTTGACCGGCGGGATCGACCTCTCGGTTGGCTCGATTCTCGGCACCACCGCCGTCGCAGCCATGGTCGTTTCTCTTATTCCTGAGCTTGCCATGCTTTCGATTCCGGCGGCGCTGATGCTCGGCCTGGTGCTGGGGTTGTTTAACGGCGCGCTGGTCGCTTTTGCCGGACTACCGCCGTTTATCGTCACGCTTGGAACGTATACGGCGTTACGCGGCGCGGCCTACCTGCTGGCCGATGGCACGACGGTGATTAACTCCAACATCAGCTTTGAGTGGATTGGTAACAACTATCTCGGGCCGATCCCATGGCTGGTGGTGATTGCGCTGGCGGTGGTGGTGGTGTGCTGGTTCATTCTGCGCCGTACCACGCTCGGCGTTCATATCTACGCGGTCGGCGGCAACATGCAGGCCGCACGCTTAACCGGGATCAAAGTGTGGCTGGTGCTGCTGTTCGTCTACGGCATGAGCGGTTTGCTTTCAGGTCTTGGCGGGGTGATGAGCGCCTCGCGGCTGTACAGCGCCAACGGCAACTTAGGCATGGGTTACGAACTGGACGCCATCGCGGCGGTGATCCTTGGCGGCACCAGTTTTGTTGGCGGGATCGGCACCATTACCGGCACGCTGGTGGGGGCGTTGATCATTGCCACACTCAATAACGGCATGACGCTGATGGGCGTCTCCTATTTCTGGCAACTGGTGATCAAAGGGGCGGTGATCATCATAGCGGTGCTGATCGACAAATACCGTACCCGACACCATCAAAGTGCATAGACAAACTTGCCGGATGGCGCCGCAATCGCCTTATCCGGCCTATAACAACAATACCCTACGTGAGGAAACGAGTATGCGTTTGAAGCCATTAGTGACCGCGCTCTGTGCTGGCGCACTGCTTGCTGCAGCTCCGTTTGTGCAGGCAAAAGAACTGAAATCGATCGGCGTTACGGTGGGCGATCTGGCCAACCCGTTCTTCGTGCAAATAACCAAAGGCGCGGAGCTGGAAGCACGCAAACTGGCGGGGGATAGCGTTAAAGTGACGCTGGTGTCCAGCGGCTACGATCTGGGGCAACAGGTGTCGCAAATCGACAACTTTATTGCCGCCAAAGTCGACATGATTATCCTTAACGCCGCCGACTCTAAAGGCATCGGCCCGGCGGTAAAACGCGCGAAAGACGCCGGGATTGTGGTGGTGGCCGTTGACGTGGCGGCGGAAGGCGCAGACGCGACCATCACCTCCGATAACACCCAGGCGGGTGAAATGGCCTGTAAATACATTACCGACCGCCTGAAAGGCAAAGGCAACGTCGTCATCATCAACGGGCCGCCGGTTTCCGCCGTCCAGAACCGCGTGGAAGGTTGCCAAACCGAGTTCAAACGCCACCCGGACATCAAGGTGCTGTCGCATAACCAAAACGCCAAAGGCAGTCGCGAAGGCGGGCTGGAGATCATGACCGCGTTGCTGGCGGCGAATCCGAAGATCGACGGCGTATTCGCCATTAACGATCCGACTGCGATCGGTGCCGATCTGGCGGCAAAACAGGCGCAGCGTAGCGAATTCTTTATTGTCGGCGTAGATGGATCCCCAGACGGTGAAGAAGCGCTGAAGCGCGAAAACTCACTATTTGTGGCGACTCCGGCACAAGATCCGCAGGTGATGGCTGCTAAAGCGGTCGAAATCGGCTATGACATATTGCAGGGGAAACCCGCCCCGAAAGAACCCGTGCTGATCCCGGTGACGATGATCGATAAAAACAACGTCGGCAGTTATAAGGGTTGGACAGTGAAATAAATCCTGAACCGACTAAGGCTCCTGCCACAAAAAGAGTCAAAGAAGCAAGAGCGCCCGTCAGGGCGCTTACCTCATAAAAACTGAGAGTAATAAATATCCATTTTCTCCTCTATATTATTACTCAGTATAAAAGAAAAAATCATAACCGCCGTGTAAATAACCAGAATACCAATAACCAAAGGTGTAAACGTATACCAGGGGTGACTTTGGAACAGTTCCAGTGGTACGAGACTTACAAATCCCATACACCATAAAATAATTGCGCACAATTTTATGACTCTCCAATAATCATGGAAATCCAGCTTATCAAGTGCCGGATAAGATCCTGGATATTTAGCCGCTATTATGCCGGATTGAATAGCATTTGCGGATGTACTGGCGAATAACTGATGTCCTTGCCCATATTTTGCAGCATCCGCAGCCAATGCCAATACAACCCAGCGCTGAACCTCTGTGCTTTGCCCAGTGACGGCCTCCAGTTCATATCGGCTATCGGCCAAAATGCTCGTTTTTGCGTTTTCTATCCCACTAAATAATACGAACTTTGACTGCTTATCCAGTGAGTTGAACCATAGTTTTTTAATTTTACTCACATCAACTTGCTGTGCAGAAAGATATGTACTTACTATTTCATCAAGATAGTAAGGGGTACTGTCCATCATGCGCAATAAATATAAAGGTGTGTCTTTATCTTTAAGCAGTTGTGTATTGGTAAAAATAAAAGCATTAGCACTTTCAAAAAAGTCAAAATTATTTTCATCTTGCAGTTCAACTGCAATAACCAGGTTATTTTCAGAAATATTTAAATCAACCCAGTCATTAATTAAGAAATAATCAGGGCACTCGTGAAGGATATTAATTTTTCCGACTTTATCGTTGGGGACGCTCAGGCTTGCCAGCACCGCCTTGAAACTACTGCCGATAGTGTCATCCGCTCCCTTAACGTACAGCCAGGTATTAAAAGGCCGATAATCCCTGACAAGAGAATATTTGAGGGGCTCTATCAATTGCCTTAGCACTTTATCAACTCTGGTGTCATCCATTGAGTCAACTTCAATATCAATGCGTAACGGCGTTGCAGAACCTGCTGGCGCTTCCCCCTCTAGTTTCTGAATTTTTAATGCCAGTTCAGGTACCGGCAGAATGGATGAATAGTCTAAAAGAGGCAATGCCCGTATTGCCCAGTTTTTCCACTGATTCATACCATACTGCTCAAGATAACCCGCATAGTAACATGGAAAAGATATAACACCGTAAGTGATTACCATCACACACCAGATTGCCAACACTATTAGCGATGGGATACCTATTGCATTCCATATCAGATCATCAGGAACTTTCTTGTCCTGCAACCAGTTGAATATATTGTATGTTATAAAAAACAGAAAGATAGCACAGCTAATGATCAGCATAATATTCAGCGGGAATTTTTCTGGTTCTTCATAGGGATTCTTGTTTGGTATCTTCCATTTCCTCATTTGCTTGTTCCCGCTGTTGGCAGTGTGGTTTTAATTGCACAACCACATGCGGCCCTACAACCATCCACAACGACGCCTTTGCCATCCATTGTCCAGGTTGGCTCAAAATCAAGTATTGGGAAGGTACCTTTGTGCAGAATACAAACCACAGTATCCCCCATTAAGGCGACAGCAATTCCCATAAACTTGCTACCAGAAGCTTTATTAACATATCCGCCATTTTCCAGCGGATCGTTTAGCCTGATTACACCTTTCATATTATTTCCCCGCATCCATATCGCAGTGCATCCGGGTCCAGCCCTTATAGCCCACCACTTCCGGTTCTTTGTCCGGCAGGTTTTGATAGTT
>NZ_JAOWDS010000019.1:0-289 GCF_030334545.1 Citrobacter sp. Ce129 | reverse complement strand
GACTGTGTCAGGGAGGAAAATAACCCAATCATCCCGTCCCGGAGTGTCTGTGTACCATTCAGCATGCCGGTCAGCATGTTAGAGGTTCGCTCCTGGGTGGTTTCCATCAGGCCAATGGCGAGGCTGTTCAGGTTTCCCTGCGACTTATAAAGCTCCACCGCCGTCTGGTACTGCGCATCAGCGGAATCTTTATCCGCCTTTTGCTTCAGCAGTTCGTACTGCTCTTTGTTGATCGCATCGTTCTGGTAAAACGCCTGCAGCAGTGACTGACGCTCGGCCAGTTGATTGC
>NZ_JAOWDS010000018.1:0-364 GCF_030334545.1 Citrobacter sp. Ce129 | reverse complement strand
GGAAGGATTCGAACCTTCGAAGTCGATGACGGCAGATTTACAGTCTGCTCCCTTTGGCCGCTCGGGAACCCCACCAGGGGCATACTAATTTGTGAATCTAACGTAATGAATGGTGGTGGGGGAAGGATTATTCGTCGCTTCGCTCCTCACCCTTCGGGCCGTTGCCGTTGGCAACGTTCTCTCGCTTTCGCTCGAGTCGAACCTTAATCGAAGGCTCTCACCCTTCCCAGTAAGTGCAAACTTCAGCATAGCTTATTGGGGTTACTACATCGCTGTAGTGAATAATGGTGGTGGGGGAAGGATTCGAACCTTCGAAGTCGATGACGGCAGATTTACAGTCTGCTCCCTTTGGCCGCTCGGGAAC
>NZ_JAOWDS010000017.1:0-323 GCF_030334545.1 Citrobacter sp. Ce129 | reverse complement strand
CCGGTCAATACACCGCTTGTTCCTGGTTCACAGGCTATCGTGGTGCCAACCAATCCCATTTACATCTATTCCTTTGCTGAATTTGATGTGGCCATAATGAGCAGCGTTACCCGAAACGGTGATTCAGGGGTGATTATCGGGGCTGAGACAATCGGTGGGAAAAGCATTGTCCCTGACTGGTCAGGCTACGTTATGGAGCTGCTACCTGCGGCGACATATAACGAAGGTTTACTGGTTTCAAACTCGACTGACTTCACCGCTATATCCAATCAGGCTGCGCTGATGACCTGCGCTTATTCCGGGCGCATTACGGTTAGCGGCAG
>NZ_JAOWDS010000016.1:0-263 GCF_030334545.1 Citrobacter sp. Ce129 | reverse complement strand
ACAGTGTGTCGTTTCAATTTTCAGCTTGATCCAGATTTTTAAAGAGCAAATATCTCAAACGTCACCCGAAGGTAAGTTTTGAGATATTGAGGTCGGCGACTTTCACTCACACATACCAGCAAGTGGCGTCCCCTAGGGGATTCGAACCCCTGTTACCGCCGTGAAAGGGCGGTGTCCTGGGCCTCTAGACGAAGGGGACACTGAAGTCTCAATCGCAAGACGCCTTGCTATTTACTTTTCATCAGACAATCTGTGTGAGCACT
>NZ_JAOWDS010000015.1:0-494 GCF_030334545.1 Citrobacter sp. Ce129 | reverse complement strand
GAGTTTATCCATCCCTCAGAACAGTACATACTTGTGCCTGAGTGGGAGCCTGGGGCATATAAAATATCTAAAGATTACGGGCAAACGTGGCAGGTGGCAACATATATGGCTTCTTTCCCAGCGCTGGAGAAAAACTCAGATGGTATTATGCGTGACAGCCCTGAAGGAAAAGAAATAAAAAGAGTGGTGGTGGTTAATAATCAGGCATTTATTTCCACTGCACAAGGACATTTGTATATGAGCTCATACCCTTTTGACGACCCGCGTCTGGCGCCGGGTGGACCGGGTATAGATTATCAATACTTTGATGACACGTATTATCTCTACAGACCAGGCAAGCATAAATCCAGTGGCGAGTATGTGAACGGCCATATGAGACCTGAATCGCCAGGGCGCGCCTGGGGAACGGTGGTATTTATGAAAGCATCTTTAGCCCATTTAACGGAAGGTTATAAGGCCAACTATCAAAACCTGCCGGACAAAGAACCGGAAGT
>NZ_JAOWDS010000014.1:0-295 GCF_030334545.1 Citrobacter sp. Ce129 | reverse complement strand
CCAATGCTATCTGGCTGAACGAAAAGAATGATATCTGGCTGGAAATTCCCCGCTATGAGAATCAGATCTCATGGGGCGGCGGTGATATTTTTGCCTTCCTTTTAGTGCCATTTATGCTCTTTTATTTAATCAGCCCCGCTTTATTCGGATGGAATATAATGATCTCTTTAGGCTCTTTGTTAGGCCTGATTTTTTTTCTCTCTTTATTTAAACTTTTGATCAGAATGACCTATCACACGCCCCGCGGTACGCCCGTGCGCCTAAACCGTAAGCGGCAGAAAGTCTATATTTACGA
>NZ_JAOWDS010000013.1:0-215 GCF_030334545.1 Citrobacter sp. Ce129 | reverse complement strand
GTAAATGGGTATAAGGCGGGGTTTTGCTGTGGAATGCAGCACTCAGTCATTTTTCTGTCATTTAAGGGTTGCGGGCCGCAGGAAACTCCCTATAATGCGCCTCCATCGACACGGCGGATGTGAATCACTTCACATAAACAGCCGGTTCGGTTGAAGAGAAAAACCTGAAAATGAGGGTTGACTCTGAAAGAGGAAAGCGTAATATACGCCACCTC
>NZ_JAOWDS010000011.1:0-224 GCF_030334545.1 Citrobacter sp. Ce129 | reverse complement strand
AATCCCCGCCTCACCGCCATATTTTAAGAAGAGCTCGTACGCAAGTACGGGCTTTTTTTTCGCATGTTGCACATCTGCGGGGGGATGAGAAACCCCGACCGGGGTTCGACTACTGGCGTAGCCAGTTGGACAGACCGGGAGCGCAGCGAACGGGCTGCCCCAAAGGGGCGAGCGAAGCGAGTCAATCCCCGCCTCACCGCCATATTTTAAGAAGAGCTCGTACG
>NZ_JAOWDS010000010.1:0-281 GCF_030334545.1 Citrobacter sp. Ce129 | reverse complement strand
CTCAGAAGTGAAACGCCGTAGCGCCGATGGTAGTGTGGGGTCTCCCCATGCGAGAGTAGGGAACTGCCAGGCATCAAATTTAGTGTGCTGATATGGCTCAGTTGGTAGAGCGCACCCTTGGTAAGGGTGAGGTCCCCAGTTCGACTCTGGGTATCAGCACCAGTTTTTCGGTTAAAGTTCGGCACTTAGAAAAGAATTTGTCTGGCGGCTGTAGCGCGGTGGTCCCACCTGACCCCATGCCGAACTCAGAAGTGAAACGCCGTAGCGCCGATGGTAGTGTG